>JBHJOJ010000030.1:0-12247 GCA_050329835.1 Kineosporiaceae bacterium
TCCAGCGCGACCACCTCCGAGACCCGGGCCCCGGTGCCGTAGAGGGTCTCCATGAGCGCCCGGTCCCGCAGCCCCGCCGGGGTGTCGTCCGCCGGGGCGGCGAGCAGGCGTCCCACCTCGTCGACGGTCAGCGCGCGGGGCAGTCGGTCGGGAGGGCGGGGGCCGGGGACGCCGGCCGCCACGTCGTCCGCCCAGCCGGCCGCGGCCCAGTGCCGGTGCCACCCCCGCACCGCCGCGAGCGCCCGGGCCGTCGAGGCGGTGGACAGCGCCGGCGTGGTGGTGCGCAGGCCGACGACGAAGTCGGCGACGTCGTCGGCCGTCACGTCGCCGGGCGCCGTCCGGCCCCGGGCCGTCAGGTGGCCGAGGTACCGGGTGAGGTCGCGACGGTAGGCGGCGACGGTGTTCGCCGCCCGGCCCCGCTCGACGACGAGGTGGTCGAGGTACAGCCGCAGGGCGTCCGGCAGCGGCGGGCCGCCGGCCCCGGCGGCCCGCCCGGGCGGGGATGCCGCGGTCAGGCGAGCAGCGCCGCCGGCTCGGCGGCCTCCAGGCCGTGGGCGGCGCCGACCGGGCCGTTGTAGAGGACGCCGTCGTGGGTGTGCAGGCCCGCGGCCAGTCCCGGGTCGGCCCGCAGCGCCCCCGGCCACCCCCGCTCGACGAGCGCGGTGACGTAGGGCAGCGTGACATTGGTGAGGGCCCGGGTCGACGTGTGGGGAACCGCGCCCGGCATGTTGGCGACGCAGTAGAAGACGCTGTCGTGCACCCGGAACGTCGGCTCGTCGTGGGTGGTGGGACGGGAGTCCTCGAAACACCCGCCCTGGTCGATGGAGATGTCGACGAGCACGCTGCCCGGGCGCATCCGAGACACGGTCTCGTTGCTCACCAGGGTCGGCGCCTTGGCGCCGGGGACGAGGACCGCGCCGATGACGAGGTCGGCCTGGGTGACGGCGGCCTCGACCTCGAACCGGTTGGAGACCACGGTGCGGATCCGGCCCTGGTACACGCCGTCGGCGGCCCGCAGCCGGTCGACGTCGAGGTCGAGGACCGTGACGTCGGCGTGCATGCCGACCGCGGTGGCGACGGCGTTCATGCCGGCCGCCCCCGCCCCGACGACGACGACCTGGGCGGGCCGGACGCCGGACACCCCACCCATGAGCACGCCCCGCCCGCCGTGCGCGCGCATCAGCGTATGGGCACCCTCGAGCGGGGCGAGCCGGCCCGCGACCTCGCTCATCGGGTACAGCAGTGGCAGGCCCCCGCCGCGGCCGGTCACGGTCTCGTAGGCGATCGACGTCACCCGCCGCTCGAGCAGCGCGGCGGTCAGCGGACGGTCGGCGGCCAGGTGCAGGAAGGTGAACAGCAGCAGGCCCGGCCGCAGCCGTCCATACTCCTCCGCGATCGGCTCCTTCACCTTGACGACGAGGTCGGCGCTGCCCCAGACCTTGTCGGGGCCGTCGACGACCTCGGCGCCGGCGGCGGCGTACTCGGTGTCGGGGATGGCGGAGCCCACCCCGGCGCCGGACTCGACGACCACGCGGTGGCCTCGCAGGACCAGTTCATGGACGCCGGCCGGGGTCATGGCGACCCGGGACTCGGCGGTCTTCACTTCTCGCGGGACACCCACGACGACGGACATGCGCATCACCATAGGCACTTCGGCACCGATCGGGTAGCGATCGGCGGGTCGCGGTGGCGGAATCCGTCGTCCCGTCGGGAATGACGGGCCGTCAGCCGGCCCGGCCGGGGCGGCGGTCGGCCTCGGGCGGCCGCCACTGCGCGGGATCGGCGGCCGTCTGCGCCCCCGACCGGATGTCCTTCACCTCGTGCGCGGCGCCGGCCTCCCGGGCCGGGAACCACACGAACGGGATCCCGAGCCGGTCGGCGTGGCGGATCTGGCGGCCGTACCTCGCCGCGGTCGGCGCGGTGTCCGCGGGGATGCCGCGGGCCCGCAGCGCACGGGCCACCGCGGCGCTCGCCGGGCGGTCGTCCTCGCTGTCGACCGCGACCAGGACGCACGTCGGGACGGGCCGCGAGGCCCGTACCCCGGAGGCGAACACCCGGGACAGCAGCCGGGTGACGCCGATGCTGAGGCCGACCCCCGGGTACCGCTGCGCCCCCGTGCTGGCCAGATCGTCGTACCGCCCGCCGGAGCAGACGGAGCCCAGCGACTCGTGGCCGACGAGCTCGGTCTCGTAGACGGTTCCGGTGTAGTAGTCGAGGCCGCGGGCGATCGACAGGTCCGCCTCGACGACACCGGGCGCCGCCTCGGCCGCCGCCGCCAGCAGGGCGGTGAGGCGCTCCGCCCCCGCCGCGAGGTCGGCGTTGCCGGCCCCGTGCCGCTCCGCCAGCGCGAGCGCCCGGTCCAGGGCTCCCGGCCCCCGCAGGCCGGCGAGCTCCAGGCAGGCCCGGGCCTGGTCCTCCCCCGCGCCGGCGAGGCGCAACAGCTCCGCCACCCGGTCGGGTCCGATCTTCGCGAGCTTGTCGAGGGCCGCCAGCCCGGCGGCCGGGTCGGGCACCCCCATCCCGCGGAGGAAGCCCTCGGCGAGGCGGCGGTGGCTCACCCGGATCCGGACGTCGCCGACGTCGAGGCGGCCCAGCGCCTCGGCCATGACGAGCGCGACGTCGACCTCGTGGTGCCCGGGGAGGTCGCCGGCGCCGACGACGTCGATGTCGGCCTGGACGAACTCCCGGAACCGGCCGTCCTGCGGGCGCTCCCCCCGCCACACCGGCTGGATCTGGTAACGCTTGAACGGGAAGGTCAGGTGACCGGCGTTCTCGACCACCCACCTCGCGAACGGCACGGTGAGGTCGAAGTGCAGGCCCAGCCGGTCGTCGCGCCCGGCCGCGGCCGTCGGCGCCGTCTCCGTCTCGTCGGCCTGCAACCGGGACAGGACGTAGATCTCCTTGTCGGTCTCGCCCTTGCGCAGCAGCTGGGACAGCGGCTCGACCGACCGCGTCCGCAGCGGCGCGAAGCCGTGGAGCTCGAACGTCCCGCGCAGGCGGTCCAGCAGCTCCAGCTCCACCCACTGCTGGGCGGGCGTCCATTCGGGGAACCCCGACAGCCCCGACCGGCGCGAGGCGCTCACAGCACGCTCCCGGGCCGGCCGGACGGCGCCGTGCCGGCCCGGAAGCCGGCGAGGAACGGGTTGGCCGCCCGCTCCGCGCCGACGGTGGTGGCCGGGCCGTGCCCGGGCAGGACGACGGTCTCGTCCGGGTGGGCGGCCATGACCACCTCGAGGGAGCGGGCCATCGCCTCCGGGTCCGCTCCCGGCAGGTCGGTGCGCCCGACCGACCCCGCGAACAGCAGGTCGCCGCTCAGCAGGACGTCCTCGCCGGCGGGGGCGGCGCCGGTGAACCGGAAGCACACCGACCCCTCGGTGTGCCCCGGGGTGTGGCGGACCGCGACCTCGAGCCCCGCGAGAGCGAGCACGGTCTCGCCCCCCGGCCCCGCGGGCAGGTCGACGACCGTGTCCGGCTCGGCCCACGACGCCTGCGGGCCCAGGTGGGCGGTGAGCATCGGGACCAGGTCGGCGCCGAGGGCGTTCCCGAGCTGCGCCAGCGGGTCCCGCAGCCGGTACCGGTCCCCGGGGTGCACGTGCACGGCCAGTGGCGGGTCCGCGGAGCGCGACAGCGGCGTCACCGACCACACGTGGTCGGCGTGGCCGTGGGTGACCAGCACGGCCGCCGGACGCAGCCGCTCCTCGCGCAGCACCCGGTGCAGGGCGCCGGTCACCCCGAAGCCGGGGTCGACGACCAGGCAGGGGCCGCCCGGGGCGACGGCGACGATCCAGCAGTTGGTGCCGAAGGCGGTCGCGGGCACGTGACGGACCAGCACCGGCCCAGCCTAGGGCGGGGCGCGGAGGCGACCTGCCTGCTGGCTCGGGAGGATGGCCTCCGTGCGCCTCGAGAACATCGCGTGGGACGCCCGGGATCCGCAGCGGCTCGGGCGCTTCTGGTCCGCCGCGCTGGACGCGTCCCCCCTCTCCGACGGGCCCGACCTGGTCGAGGCGAGGATGCCGCTCGCCGACGGCGCCTTCCTCGACCTGTGCTTCCAGCGCGTCCCGGACCCCTCCCGCGCGCCCGCCCGGTTGCACCTGGACCTGCGCGGCGGGGCCGACCAGGCGGCTGTCGTGGAGCGCCTGCTGGCTCTGGGCGCCCGCCATGCCGACATCGGCCAAGGGGCGGTTCCCTGGGTCGTCCTGGCCGACCCGGAGGGCAACGCGTTCTGCGTGATGGAGGAGCGCGCCGTGTACCGGGACACCGGCCCGATCGCGGCGCTGCCGCTCGACAGCGCCGACCTGGCCAGGGACGCCGAGTTCTGGGCCGCGGTGACGGGCTGGGTCCCCTGGGACGGGATGACCTGGGCCGCCACCCTGCGCCACCCGTCGGGCACCGGCCCGCTCCTCGAGCTGTGCCCCGAACGCGAGCCCCGGCGCGGCAAGAACCGCCTGCATCTCGACGTCCGTCGCGATCCCGGCTCGGGCGACCCGACGGACCAGCTCCTCGCCCTGGGGGCCAGGAGGCTCAGCGCACCGGGCGAGTTCCCCTGGATCGTGTTCGCCGATCCCTCCGGGAACGAGCTCTGCGTGCTGCCGCCCGTGGAACCGACACCCGACTGAGGTGGAGCACCTACCCTCGGGGCAGCGGGAAGGCCTCACGTGCCCGAGGTGCCTATGCTTCCGGACGGCCGGGTGACGGCCGGGACACGGAGGGGCCAGTGAACCGCAAGCGCGAGCGTGCGAACTCGCAGCGCCGGTACGGGACGTACCAGGCGCGGCAGGAGGAGAAGGCGGCGGCCGCCGCCCGGCGCCGTCGTCTGGCGGCGATCGCGGGTGCGGGCGGCGCCGTCGTCGCGCTCGTCGCGGTCACCGTCCTGTGGTTCGCCGGCGGCCCGGACGACGAGAGCGCCGTCGCCGGCGACCCGGCCACCACCCCGGCCGCCGACGACACCGCACCCCCGTCGGCCCCCGCCACCGACGCCGCGCCCGCCGACCCGGGTCTGTGCCCCGAGCCCGGTCCCGGCCCGCGCGCCGACCCGGTCCAGCTCGACGCCGTGCCGCCGCCCGCGAGCGGCCGGGTCGTCGTCACCCTCGACACGACCTGCGGGCCGCTGACGGCCGAGCTGGACGGCGACGCCGCGCCCCAGGGGGTGGGCAACCTCGTGGGTCTGGCGCAGGCCGGGTTCTTCGACGGCACGCCCTGCCACCGGCTGACGACCCAGAACATCTTCGTGCTCCAGTGCGGGGATCCCACGGCCACCGGCTCCGGCGGCCCGGGCTACAGCTTCGGCCCGGTCGAGAACGCCCCGGCCGACGGCGTGTACCCGGCGGGGACGCTGGCCATGGCGCGCGCCCCGGACGACCCGCAGAGCATGGGCAGCCAATTCTTCGTCGTGTACCAGGACTCGACCATCCCGGCGGACGCCGCCGGGGGGTACAGCGTGCTCGGCACCCTGACGTCGGGGCTCGACGTCGTCCAGCGGATCGCGTCGGCGGGGACGGCCGCCGACGGGGTGGCTCCCGCCCAATCGGTCGGGATCCGGTCCCTCACCGTCCAGGAGGCCTCGTGAGCGACGCCGGCGCCACCACCGACACGACAGTGCCCGGCGAGCCGGCCCCCGCCGAGGCCGCCGTGGCCGACACCGCACCGGCCGACACCGCACCGGCCGACACCGTGCCCTCGGAGCCCACACCCTCGGAACCCGCACCCTCGGAACCCACGACCGGCCTCGCCGAGCCCGAGACCACCCCGCCGGAGCCGGCCACATCCGAGCCGGCCACATCCGAGCCCGAGAGGGATCGCCCCGCGGCCGCCGAGTCCGCGCCCGGGGCCCCGGCCCACGCCCCGGTGCTGCCGCCGCGTCCCCGCACCGACCAGGCTCCCCCGCCGGGTCCGAGCCCGGAGGCGACCGAACTGCTGCGCGGGGCGGTGACCTTCGGCCGCGTCGACGCCGACGGGACGGTCTACGTCCGCACCGGCGCCGGGGACCGGGCGGTCGGCCAGTTCCCGGACACCGCCCCGAACGAGGCGCTGGTCTACTACGTCCGCAAGTTCGAGGAGCTGGTCGGCCAGGTCGACCTGTTCACCCAGCGGCTGCGGGCCGGCGCGATGTCCGTCAAGGACGCCCGCGCCGCGCTCGGGAAGCTGCGCGAGGCGGTCGCCGAGCCCGCCGCGGTGGGCGACGTCGACGGCCTCCAGCGCTGGGTCGCCCGCCTCGGCGGCGACGTCGACCGCCGGGCGCACGAGGCGGACGAGCGGCGGGCGGCGGCGAAGGCGAAGGCGGCGGCCGAGCGGGAGGCGATCGTCGCCGAGGCCGAGGCGGTCGCCACGACACCGCCCGACCAGCTGCACTTCCGGTCGGCGGCGGAGCGGATCCGGGCGATCGTCGAGGAGTGGAAGGCCCACCAGAAGGCCGGCCCGCGGCTCGACAAGGCGGTCGAGGACCCGCTGTGGAAGCGTCTGTCCGCCGCCCGGACCGCCGTCGACCGCGCCCGGCGGCACCACATCAGCGCGATCAGCGAGCAGCGCTCCTCCACCCGGGTCGCCAAGGAGAAGATCATCGCCGAGGCGGAGGCGCTGGCCGGCTCGACCGACTGGCGTGCCACCACCGAGGCCTACCGGGCGCTGATGGAGCGGTGGAAGGCGGCCGGGCGCCTGGCCCGCGCCGAGGACGACGCGCTGTGGGCGCGGTTCCGGGCCGCGCAGGACGCCTTCCATGCCGCTCGGACCGCGACGTTCGCCGCCCAGGACGAGCAGTACCGCGGCAACCTGGCGGTCAAGGAGCAGCTGCTGGCCGAGGCGGAGGCGCTGCTCCCGGTCACCGACGCCCGCGCCGCCAAGCGCCGGCTGCGCGACATCCAGGACCGGTGGGACACCGCCGGGAAGGTGCCGCGCGCCGACATCGACCGGGTCGAGCGCCGGCTCACCCGCGTCCTCGACGCCGTCCGCGAGGCGGACGCCTCCCGGTGGACCCGCACCAACCCGGAAGCCCTGGCCCGGGCGCGCGACGTCGTCGCCCAGCTGGAGGGAAGCGTCGCGGCCCTGCGGGCGGACCTGGCGGCGGCGGAGTCGGCGGGCGACACCCGGGGCGCGGAGCGGACGCGGACCGCCCTCGACACCCGGCAGGCGTGGCTGGACCAGGCCCGCCGGGCGCTGACCGACCTGGGCGGCTGACGTGGGCGGCTGAGCGGCTCACCCCTCCATGCGGGCCAGGCCGGCCGTCACCCGGTAGGCGTCGAACACCCCGTCCACCCGGCGCACCTGGGCGAGCAGGTGGTCGAGGTGCTGGGTGTCGCCCATCTCGAAGGTGAACCGGCTGAGGGCAACCCGGTCCTCGCGGGTCGAGACCGCCGCGCTGAGGATGTTGACGTGGCTGTCCGACAGCGTCTTGGTCACGTCGGACAGCAGCCGGTTCCGGTCCAGCGCCTCGACCTGGATCTGGACGAGGAACACGCTGGACGAGTTGGGCGCCCACTCCACCGGCAGGAACCGCTCCGGCTCGCGGCGCAGGGACCCCACGTTCGGACAGTCGGCACGGTGCACCGACACGCCCTGTCCCTTGGTGACGAACCCGACGATCTCGTCCCCAGGGACCGGCAGGCAGCACCGGGCGAGCTTCGTCCACACGTCCGGGTCCCCCTTGACCAGGACCCCGGCGTCGCCGATGCGCGGGCGGGAGTCCGTCCGGGTGGGGAGGGCGACCTCGGCGAGGTCCTCCTCCGCGCCGGCCTCGCCGCCCAGCAGGGCGACCAGGCGCTGGACCACCGACTGGGCGGAGACCTGGTGCTCCCCCACGGCCGCGTACAGCGCGGACACGTCGGCGTAGCGCAGGTCGTTGGCGACGCCGAGCAGGGTCTCGTGCGTGAGGAGGCGCTGGACGGGGAGGTTCTGCTTGCGCAGGGCCCGGGCGATCGACTCGCGCCCGGCGTCGACCGCCTCCTCGCGCCGCTCCTTGCTGAACCACTGCTTGATCTTGTTCCGGGCGCGAGGGCTGGCGACGATGTCGAGCCAGTCCCGGCTGGGCCCCGCCCCGGCCGCCTTGGACGTGAAGATCTCGACCACGTCGCCGTTGTCGAGGGTGCGGTCCAGCGGGACCAGCCGGCCGTTGACCCGGGCTCCCATGCACCGGTGCCCGACCTCGGTGTGGATGGCGTAGGCGAAGTCGACCGGCGTCGCCCCCGCCGGCAGGGACATGACATCGCCCTTCGGTGTGAAGACGAAGACCTCGGCGGCGCTGACCTCGAAGCGGAGCCCGTCGAGGAACTCCGACGGGTCGGAGGCCTCGGACTGCCAGTCGAGCAGCTGGCGCAGCCACGACAGGTCGCTGCCGGGCTGGGCGCCCTTGTGCGCCGCCTTCGCGACTCCCTTGCCGGCCCCGTCCTTGTACTTCCAGTGCGCGGCGACGCCGTACTCGGCCCGGCGGTGCATCTCGGCGGTGCGGATCTGGATCTCTACCGGCTTGCCGCTCGGCCCCACCACCGTGGTGTGCAGCGACTGGTACATGTTGAACTTCGGCATCGCGATGTAGTCCTTGAACCGGCCCGGGACCGGGTTCCACCGCGCGTGGAGCGTGCCGAGGACGGCGTAGCAGTCGCGGACGCTGTCGACGGTCACCCGCAGGCCGACGAGGTCGTAGATGTCGGCGAAGTCCCGGCCGCGGACGATCATCTTCTGGTAGACGGAGTAGTAGTGCTTGGGGCGGCCGGTCACGGCCGCCTTGATCTTCGCGGAGCGCAGGTCGGCGACGACCTGCTCGCGGACCGACTCCAGGTACTCCTCGCGGGCGGGGGCGCGGTCGGCGACCAGGCGGACGATCTCGTCGTAGACCTTCGGGTACAGGGTCGCGAACGAGAGATCCTCCAGTTCCCACTTCACGGTGTTCATGCCGAGGCGGTGGGCGAGCGGGGCGTAGATCTCCAGCGTCTCGCGCGCCTTCCGCTCGGCCGACTCCGACGACACGTAGCGCCAGGTGCGGGCGTTGTGCAGGCGGTCGGCGAGCTTGATGACGAGGACCCGGATGTCCCGGGCCATGGCGACGATCATCTTGCGGACGGTCTCGGCCTGCGCCGCGTCGCCGTAGGTGACCTTGTCGAGCTTCGTCACGCCGTCGACGAGCTGGGCGATCTCGTCGCCGAACTCCCCGCGCAGGGTGTCGAGGCTGTAGGTGGTGTCCTCGACGACGTCGTGCAGCAGGGCCGCGGCCAGCACCTCCGACGGCATGCCGAGCTCGGCGAGAATGGTCGCCACGGCCACCGGGTGGGTGATGTAGGGCTGGCCGGACTTGCGGATCTGCCCCTGGTGGGCCCGGTCGGCGACCTCGAAGGCGCGCTCGACCAGCGTCGTGTCGACCTTCGGGTCGGCCGCCCGCATCCCGGCGAGCAACGGGTCGATGAGGTGGTTGACCGGTGGACGGGGACTGGCGAAGCGGGTGAGGCGACCCAGCCGCCAGCCGCCGCCCGACGCCTGGCCCGCGGTCTCCCGGCGCTCCGCCGGGGGCAGGGTGCCCGGCGGGCGGGTGTCCGGGCGGGGCGCGCCGGCGACCTCCCCGGACGTGTGCTCGGCGGCGTCGCCGGCACCCTCCGGGGCAGGCGGCCGCGGCGCGACATCGGCCGCGCGTCCCGCGTCCTCCAGCGTGCTCACCCGGCCCCTCTCCGTCGGTCCAAGAGGTCAAGTGTAGAGGTGGGGCCCGGGACGGACGCCTCAGCCGGGTCCGCGACGCCCGCCGCGGCGCGGCTGGGGACGCTGGCCCCCCGACGGGCGCCGCAGCGGCGGTCGCCGTCCGGGTGATCCGGCGACGGTCCCACCCGACCCCCGGCTGCCGTCCCCGAGGACGTCGGCGGCGCCGTCGTCGGACCGGTCCCCCGGGTCCGCGTCCACCATGTCGCCGTCCGACCGCGCCGCCTCGAGCACGGCGGTGCCGCCGCCGGTCGCCACCGCGGCGGGCACCGGTGCCCGCTCGGCCCGCTTGGCCTCGACCCGACGAGCCTGGGCGCTCACCCGGGCGTCCCGCGAGCGCAGGTGCACGAAGAGCGGAGTCGCGAGGAAGATCGACGAGTAGGTGCCGACCGCGATCCCGACGAACAGGGCCAGGGCGAGGTCCAGCAGGGTGCCGGTGCCGAGGATCGCCCCGCCGATGAAGAGGATGCCCCCGACCGGCAGCAGCGCGACGACGCTGGTGTTGATGGACCGCACGAGGGTCTGGTTGACGGCGAGGTTGGCGGCCTCGGCGAACGTCGTGCGGTCGGTGTCGAGGACGTCGGCGGTGTTCTCGCGCACCTTGTCGAAGACCACGACGGTGTCGTAGAGCGAGTACCCGAGGATGGTGAGGAACCCGATGACCGAGGCCGGGCTCACCTGGAACCCGACCGCCGCGTACACGCCGACTGTGATGACGAGGTCGTGCAGCAGCGCGACGAGCGCCGCCACCGCCATCGTCCAGGTGCGGAAGTAGGCGGTGATCGCCAGCGACACGAGCACGAGGAAGACCAGCAGGCTGATGAGCGCCCGCTGGGAGACCTGCTCCCCCCAGCTCGGCCCGACGAAGCTGGCGCTGACGTCATCCGGCGGGACGCCGTAGGTCTCGGCGAGGGCGTTGCGGACCTGGACGGTGAGGTCCGTGCCCTCGCCGCCGGCGACGTCCTGGGAGAGGTTGTCGGTCTGGACCCGGATGTCGTCGGTCTCGATGCGGGTGGCGCGGACCTCGGCCTCGGGGACCACGGACCGGACGGCGTCGGTCGCGGCCAGCTCGCTCGCCGCCGCCCCGGCGCCGCTGACCCGGAACTCCGACCCGCCGACGAATTCCAGGCTCAGGTTGAGCCCGCGCAGCCCGAGCGAGGCGGCGCTCAGCAGCAGGACGACGGCGGCGATGGTGTACCAGAGCCGGCGGCGGCCGACGAAGTCGTAGGAGCGCTCGCCGGTGTAGAGGGCGTTGCCCCAGTGGGAGAAGGACGCGCGGGCCATCAGAGGGTCCCTCCGGACGGGGCGGCGGCGCTCGATCGGGCGGCACCCGCCCCGGCACCGGCCGGGACCGCGCGCCGCCGGGCGCTGGACCGCAGGGCGTTGCGCGCCACCGTGGAGCCCAGGTGCTCCGGGTCGAAGCCGCTGAGCTTGTGGCCGGAGGCGAAGAATCTGGTCCGGGACAGCAGCGTGACCAGAGGCTTGGTGAAGACGAACACGACGAGGAGGTCGATGATCGTCGTCAGTCCGAGGGTGAAGGCGAAGCCCCGCACCCCGCCGACGGCCAGCAGGTACAGGACGAGCGCCGCGATGAGGGACACCGCGTCGGAGGCGAGGATGGTCCGTGACGCCCGCTGCCAGCCGATCTCGACGGCGGCGGCGACGCTGCGGCCGTCCCGGATCTCGTCCCGGATTCGCTCGAAGTACACGATGAAGGAGTCGGCGGTGACGCCGACCGCGACGATGAGCCCGGCGACCCCGGGCAGGCTGAGCCGGTAGCCCTGGCGCCACGACAGGAACAGCAGGACGAGGTACGTCAGCAGCCCGACGACGAGCAGCGACGCCACCGTGACCAGTCCCAGGGCGCGGTACTGGACGAGGCTGTACACCACGACGAGCCCGAGGCCGATGAGCCCGGCGATGAGCCCCCAGCGCAGCTGGTCGGCCCCCAGGGTGGCGGAGATGTTCTCGATGCTCTCGACCTGGAACGAGATCGGCAGGGCGCCGAACCGGAGCTGGTTGGCCAGTGTCTGGGCGGACTCCTGGGTGAAGTTGCCGCTGATCTCGGCGCTGCCGCCGGGGATCGGCTGGTTGACGGTCGGGGCGGAGATGACGACGCCGTCGAGGACGATGGCGAAGCGGTTGCGCGCGTCGCCCTCGCCGAAGTCGAACAGCCGGCGGGTGATGTCGGCGAAGGCCGTGGCGCCCTCGCCGTCGAAGCTCAGGGTCACCACCCAGGCCCCGGTGCTGAAGCCCTGGGCGTTGGACTGCAGGACACCCGCGGCCTCGGTCACGGCGTCCCCGGTGATCTCGACCGGGCCGAGGATGTACTTCTCGCTGCCGTCGACCGAGCAGGTGACGAGGGGCGCCTCGGGGTCGCCGGCGTCCCCGCCGGCGGTGGCCCCCTCGGCGAGGCAGTCGAGCTCGGTGAACTCCTGCTGGAGTTCCAGGGTGATCCAGGCGAGGTCGGAGCCGTCGGTCGGAGACGGCGCGGGCGCCGGCTCCCCGGTCGCCCCGGCCGTCGCGCCGTCGGTGGCGCCGGCCGTCGGTGCGGGGGCCGCGGTGGCGGCGCCCG
>JBHJOJ010000031.1:0-25062 GCA_050329835.1 Kineosporiaceae bacterium
ATCTCGTCGAACTCGGCCTGGCCGATCGTCAGCGGCGGCGCGAGCTGCACCACCGGATCGCCCCGGTCGTCGGCGCGGCAGTACAGCCCGTTCTCGAACAGGGCCTTGGACAGGAAGCCCCGAAGCAGCCGCTCCGACTCGGCCTCGTCGAAGGTCGCGCGGGTGGCGCGGTCCTTGACCAGCTCGATGCCGTAGAAGTAGCCCTCGCCCCGGACGTCACCGACGATCGGCAGGTCCAGCAGCCTCTCCAGGGTGCCGCGGAACGCCGGCGCGTTCGCCTTCACATGGTCGTTGAGGCCCTCCCGCTCGAAGAGGTCGAGGTTGGCCATGGCGACGGCCGCCGACACCGGGTGCCCGCCGAACGTGTACCCGTGAGCGAACATCGACGTCCCGCGGGAGAACGGCTCGAAGAGCCGGTCGGAGGCCAGCATCGCCCCGATGGGGGAGTACCCGCTGGTCATGCCCTTGGCGCAGGTGATGATGTCGGGGGTGTAGCCGAAGTCGTTGCAGGCGAACATCGACCCGATGCGACCGAACGCGCAGATCGTCTCGTCGCTCACCAGCAGCACGTCGTAGGCGTCGCAGATCTCCCGCACCCGCTCGAAGTAACCGGGCGGCGGCGGGAAGCAGCCGCCGGCGTTCTGCACCGGTTCGAGGAAGACCGCGGCGACGGTGTCCGGGCCCTCGAACTCGATGGCCTCGGCGATCCGGTCGGCCGCCCACCGGCCGAACGCCTTGGGGTCGTGGCGCAGCTCGTCGGTGGGGGCCCGGTAGATGTTGGTGTTGGGCACCCGGAACGCGCCCGGCACCAGCGGCTCGAACATCGCCTTCATGTCCGGGATCCCGGTGATCGCCAAGGCCCCCTGCGGGGTGCCGTGGTAGGCGATCGACCGGGACAGCACCTTGGTCTTGTAGGGCTTGCCGGTGAGCTTGAAGTACTGCTTCGCCAGCTTCCAGGCGCTCTCGACGGCCTCGCCGCCGCCGGTCGTGAAGAAGACGTGGTTGACGTCGCCGGGGGCGTAGTGGGCGAGCCGCTCGGCGAGGTCGACGGCCTGCGGGTGGGCGAACGACCACAGCGGGAAGAACGCCAGCTCCGACGCCTGCTGCGCGGCCCGCTCGGCCAGCTCCCGCCGGCCGTGGCCGGCCTGGACGACGAACAGCCCGGACAGGCCGTCGAGGAAGCGCCGGCCGTGGGCGTCCCAGACGTGGTGGCCCTCGCCCCGCACGATCATCTCGGGCAGGTCGCCGGCAACCAGGCCGGAGTGCCGGCTGAAGTGCATCCACAGGTGGTCCCGGGCGGCCTGGTCCCGGGGCGTGCCGCGGGGGGTCACCCCGAGGTCGCCCGCCGTCCCGGGGCCGCCCCCGGCGCCGGGGGCGTCGGCGCCGGTGTCGCCCAGCGGCGAGGCGGGCAGGTGGGAGGAGGCGTCGGTCGCGGGGGTCGTCACGTCGTGGCTCATCGGGTTCCCCAGTCGTATCGCTGCTTGCGCAGCTTGAGGTAGACGAAGGTCTCGGTGCTCCGCACCCCGGGCAGGCTGCGGATGCGGCTGTTGAGCAGGTCCAGCAGGTGGTCGTCGTCCTCGCAGACCACCTCGGCCAGCAGGTCGAAACCGCCCGCGACGTGGACGACGTAACTGACCTCGTCGAGGTCGGCGAGCACGTCGGCGACGCCGCGCACGTCACCGTCGCAGCGCACGGCGAGCATGGCCTGTCGGCTGAACCCGACCTGCAGCGGATCGGTGACGGCGACGATCTGAAGCAGTCCGGCGTCGATCATCCGGCGGACACGCTGGCGGACCGCGGCCTCGGACAGTCCGACGTTCTTGGCGATCGTGGCGTAGGAGCGGCGCCCGTCCGACTGCAGCTCCTCGACGATGCTCTTGCCGACGTCGTCGAGGCCGTTGACCGGCGGCACGGACAGGGACACCGCTCGATCGTCGCGGCTGGGACTGCGGATGGCAAGCGAGTCGGTCGGGTCCGCTGACGGATCGCCACCCCAGCCGAGCGTTACACGACGGAAACCATACCCAGGCCCCGATGGGACTACCGATGCCGTCGCCTCTGTCCTAGGGTCCCCTGCATGACCGCTACCGTGGCCGAAGGCGTCCGCACCCTGCGCAACTTCGTCGGCGGGGAGTACGTCGACCCCGCCGAGGACCGGTTCTCCGACGTCGTCGACCCGGCGACCGGATCCGTCGTGGCCCAGGCGCCGGTGAGTTCGGCGGCCGACGTGGACCGCGCGTTCGCCGCGGCGTCGGAGGCGTTCCCGGGCTGGCGCGACGCCACGCCGGCCGAACGGCAGCAGGCGCTGCTCAAGCTGGCCGACGCGATCGAGGCCCGGGCCGAGGAGATCGTCGCCCTGGAGTCGGCGAACACCGGCAAGCCGCACGCGCTCACCATGTCGGAAGAGATCCCTCCCATGGTCGACCAGATCCGGTTCTTCGCCGGCGCCGCCCGGGTGCTCGAGGGCAAGGCGGCCGGGGAGTACATGGCGGGGCACACCTCCTACGTCCGCCGGGAGCCGGTCGGCGTCGTCGGCCAGGTGACGCCCTGGAACTACCCGATGATGATGGCGGTCTGGAAGTTCGCCCCCGCGATCGCCGCGGGGAACACCCTCGTGCTCAAGCCCAGCGACACCACACCGGAGACCACGCTCCTGCTCGCCGAGATCGCCTCGGAGTTCCTGCCGCCCGGCGTGTTCAACGTCGTGACCGGCGACCGCGACACCGGCAAGCTCGTCGTCACGCACCCCCGGCCCGACATGGTCGCCATCACCGGCTCGGTGCGTGCCGGGCGCGAGGTCGCGGCGGCCGCGGCCGCCGGGGACCCGGTCAAGCGCTCCCACCTGGAGCTCGGCGGCAAGGCGCCGGTCGTGGTGTTCGACGACGCCGACCTGGCGGCGGCCGCCGAGGGGATCGCCGGGGCCGGCCTGTTCAACGCCGGGCAGGACTGCACCGCGGCGACCCGGGTGCTCGCCGGCCCACGGATCTACGGGGACTTCGTCGACGCCCTCGCCGAGCAGGCCGCCGCCCTCAAGGTCGGCATGCCGGACGACCCGGACGTGTACTTCGGCCCGGTCAACAGCCCCAACCAGGTCCGCCACGTGAGCGGCTTCCTCGACCGGCTGCCCGACCACGCCCGCGTCGTCACCGGCGGCGAGCGGGCCGCGGACCTGGGCGACGGCTACTTCTTCCGGCCGACGGTCCTGGCCGACCTCCGGCAGGACGACGAGGCGATCCAGAACGAGATCTTCGGCCCCGTCATGACCGTCCAGCCGTTCACTGACGAGGACGAGGCGGTCCGATGGGCGAACGGGGTGTCCTACGGGCTGGCCAGCAGCGTGTGGACGAAGGACTTCGGCCGGGCGATGCGGATGACCCGGCGGCTGGACTTCGGCTGCGTGTGGGTCAACACCCACATCCCCATCGTCGCCGAGATGCCGCACGGCGGCTTCAAGAACTCCGGGTACGGCAAGGACTTGTCCATGTACGGCCTCGAGGACTACACCCGGATCAAGCACGTCATGGCCAACATCGAGAGCTGACGTCCGACCACCGCCCGACCGACCGGGTCCATCCCCTGGAGGACATCGACATGCCCCGACCCACCCCCGGCGACCGTTCCGAACTCCTGCGCGGCATCCCCCGCGAACTCCGCCCCCTGCTGTCCGCGCCGACGCGACGGTCGGTGCTGCGCGGCGGCATGGCGGCCGGCGTCGGCCTGGGCGTCGCAGCCTGCGGCACCGGCGGCACGACCGACGACACCGGTGACGCCGGCTCCGACCCGTCGGCCTCGCTCACCCCGGCCAGCGATGACAGCGCGAACGACCCGACCCTCAACTTCGCCAACTGGACCCTGTACATCGACCTCACCGACGACGGGTCGTCCTCGCCGACCCTGCAGGAGTTCGAGGAGCAGACCGGCATCGCCGTCGAGTACAGCGAGGACATCGAGGACAACAACACGTACTTCGGCCGGGTCCAGGGACAGCTCGCCAACGGCCAGGACATCGGCCAGGACATCATCGTGTTCACCGACTGGATGGCGTCGCGGTGCATCCGCCTCGGCTACGTCCAGGAACTGGACGAGGCGAACCTGCCCAACAAGGAGAACCTGCTGCCGACCCTGCAGGAGGTCGACTTCGACCCGGGCCGGCAGTACAGCATGACCTGGCAGAGCGGGTTCGGGCTGCTCGCCTGGAACCGCGAGCTGGTGCCGAACGGGCTGGCCACCCTGGACGACCTGTGGGACCCGGAGCTGCGGGGCCGGGTCGAGGTGCTGTCGGAGATGCGCGACACCATCGGCCTCATCATGATGAGCCAGGGCGTCGACCTCGCCGGCGACTGGGGCGACGACGAGTTCGCGGCCGCCCTGGAGGTCCTCGAGGAGCAGATCTCGAACGGCCAGATTCGGCAGGTCCGCGGCAACAGCTACGCCGACGACCTGGTGAGCGAGGACGCCATCGCGGTCATCGGCTGGTCCGGCGACGTGGTCGCCCTCAACTTCGAGACCGAGGACAAGTTCGGGTTCGCCATCCCGGAGTCCGGCGGCACGCTGTGGAGCGACAACTGCCTGGTGCCGATCGGCAGCCCCCGCAAGGCCAACGCCGAGCAGCTGATCAACTACTACTACGACCCGGAGGTCGCGGCCCGGGTGGCGGCGTACGTCAACTACATCACCCCGGTGAACGGCGCCCGGGAGGCGATGCAGGAGGTCGACCCCAGCCTCGTCGACAACCAGCTGATCTTCCCCGACGAGCAGACGCTGTCGACGGTCTCGGTCTTCCGCTCGCTCACCCCCGACGAGGAGACCCGCTACCAGGCCGACTTCCAGCGCGTCATCGGCAACTGAGGGAGGCCGCGTGAGCGTCGCCGAGCCGAAGCCCGACCCGGGTTCCCAGCAGGGTCCCGCCGGGGGTGCGGACCTCCACCTCGAGGCGCTGACCAAGCGTTTCGGGGCCATGACGGCCGTCGACGCGATCGACCTCACGGTTCCCGCCGGGTCGTTCTTCGCCCTGCTGGGCCCGTCGGGGTGCGGCAAGACCACGACGCTGCGGATGGTGGCCGGCCTCGAGGAGCCGACGGCCGGCACCATCCGCATCGGGGGCGCCGACGTCACCGGCACGCCGCCCCACCGGCGTCCCGTCAACACCGTGTTCCAGAGCTACGCCCTGTTCCCGCACCTGTCGGTGGTCGACAACGTGGCCTTCGGGCTGCGCCGGCGCGGCCGCCCGAAGGCCAGGGAGCAGGCGATGGCCGCGCTGGAGCTGGTGGAGCTGGCGCACTGCGCGGGCCGGCGGCCCGGCCAGCTGTCGGGCGGGCAGCAGCAGCGGGTCGCCCTGGCCCGGGCGGTCGTCAACCGCCCGGCCGTGCTGCTGCTCGACGAGCCGCTGGGGGCGCTGGACCTCAAGCTCCGCCGCCAGATGCAGGTGGAGCTCAAGGGCATCCAGCACGAGGTGGGTCTCACGTTCATCCACGTCACCCACGACCAGGAGGAGGCCATGACGATGGCCGACACCGTCGCGGTGATGAACGGGGGCCGGGTCGAGCAGCTGGGGCCGCCGGCGGAGTTGTACGAGCGCCCGCGGACGGCCTTCGTCGCCAACTTCCTCGGCCAGTCCAACCTCGTCCCCGGCCGGGCGACGCCCGGGCCGGGCGGCGATCTCGCGGTGCGGGTGGACGCCGGGTCCGACCAGGTGCTGAGCGTCCCCGGGGAGCGGGCCCGCGGCCTGTCGGGTGCGGTGCTCGTCGGGGTGCGGCCCGAGAAGGTGTACCTCGTGCCCGGCGACGGGTCCGCCCCGAGGGACGAGGAGGTGCCCGCCGGGGTCAACGTCCTGGGTCCCGGGAAGGTCGTCGACGTGTCGTTCGCGGGGGTCAGCACCCAGTACCTGGTCGACGTCCCGGGCCTGGTCACCCAGACCGTCTTCAGCCAGAACCTCGACCAGGCACGGGTGCGCCCCGGGGACATCGTGCGCCTGGCCTGGGCGCGGCAGCACACCTTCGTGCTGCCGGGCGACGAGGACCTCACCGCCGGCCGGGACGAGGGCTGACGTGGCGGTCGCGGCCACCGGGCACGTCTCCGGCCCGGGGGACCCGGCGGCGGGCGGCCCGCCCCCGCCGGCCGAGCGTCCCGGACGGGCGCCCTACGGCCTGCTCGCGCCCGGCCTGCTGTGGCTGGTCGCCTTCTTCGTCGCGCCGATCGCGGTGCTCTTCGTCACCTCGCTCATGGTCCCGGTGCCCGGCGGTGACATCGGCCAGTTCCAGCCCGCGCTGGACGTCGGGAACTACGCCCAGGCGATCACCGAGTACTGGCAGGTCTTCCTGCGGTCGTTCTGGTACGGGCTGCTCGCGACGGTGTTCGCGCTGCTCGTCGGGTACCCGCTGGCCTACGTCATCGCGGTGCGGGCGCGCGGGCGGCCGACGCTGCAGCAGTTCATGCTCGTGCTCGTCATCGCCCCGTTCTTCACCAGCTTCATCGTCCGGACGCTGGCGTGGCGGCAGATCCTCGCCGACGAGGGGCCGGTCGTCGCGGCGCTTCAGGCGGTGTACATCCTGCCCGCCGACGGCCGGCTGACCGCGACCTCGATCGCCGTGGTCGCGGGCCTCACGTACAACTTCCTGCCGTTCATGATCCTGCCGATCTACGCGGCGCTGGGCCGGCTGGACCTCCGTCTCGTCGAGGCCGGGCAGGACCTGTACGCCAACCCGTTCACGACGTTCCTGCGGGTGACGTGGCCGCTGTCGCTGCCCGGGGTGGTCGCGGGCACCCTGCTGACGTTCATCCCGGCGTCGGCGGACTACGTCAACGCGACGCTGCTGGGCAACCCCGGGACCCGCATGATCGGCAACGTCATCGACGCCCAGTTCTTCAACGTCGTCGACTACCCCCTGGCGTCCGCGATCTCGTTCGTCCTCATGGCCGCGATCGTCGTCCTGGTCGCCGTGTACGTGCGGCGAGCCGGCACGGAGGAGCTCGTATGACCGCCGTCACCTCGCCGCCGCCGGAGACGCCCGCCCGGATCGCCCGCGGCGTGGCCGGCAGCGGGCCGCGGCGCCGCCGTCGGGTCCACCCCGGCGACTGGCTCCTGCCGCTGCTGGCGGTGCTGGCGTTCGTCTACCTGTTCGTGCCCATCGCGTACACCATCGCGTTCTCGTTCAACGACGCCCCGCGCGCCAACCGGGTGTGGCAGGGGTTCACCCTGGACAACTGGCGCGAGCCGTGCGCGGCCCAGGGCGTGTGCGAGGCGGTCGCCACCAGCCTCCAGGTGGGCCTGCTGGCGACCCTGGTGGCGACCGTGCTCGGGACCGCCCTGGCCATCGCCCTGGTCCGGTACCGGTTCCGGTTCCGGGCGACCACCAATCTCCTGATCTTCGTCCCGATGGCGACCCCGGAGGTGGTCCTCGGCGCCTCCCTGCTCACGCAGTTCCTCAACCTCGGCGTGCCGCTGGGGTTCCAGACCGTCGTCATCGCCCACATCGTGTTCTGCCTCAGCTTCGTCGTCGTCACCGTCAAGGCCCGCGTGGCGACCCTCGACCCGGCGCTGGAGCAGGCGGCCGCCGATCTCTACGCGGGCCCGTTCCAGGCGTTCCTGCGGGTGACCTTCCCGCTGCTGCTGCCGGGGATCATGGCGGCGGCGCTGCTGTCGTTCGCCCTGAGCTTCGACGACTTCATCATCACGAACTTCAACTCCGGCAACGTCGACACCTTCCCGAAGTGGGTCTACGTCGCCGCGGTGCGGGGCCTGCCGGCCGAGGCCAACGTCATCGGGTCGGCGATGTTCGTCATCGCCCTGCTGCTGGTCGCCATCGGCCGGCTGGCGTCCCTGCGGCGCCGGGCGGGCTGAGCGTGGCGCGGTACGGCGCGCAGTTCGGGCCCGACGTCACCTTCCTGGGCGTCCCGCCGTGCGACGTCACGGACCCGGGGTCGCTGGCCGGCGCGGACGTCGTCGTGGTGGGGGCGCCCTTCGACGGCGGGACCTCCCACCGGCCGGGGACCCGGTTCGGGCCGCAGGCCATCCGCTCGACGGACTACCTGGCCCACGACGGCTCCCGGCCGCACCTCGCCCTGCGCACCGACGCCCTGCGTGACCTCGACGTGCGGGACGCCGGCGACGTCGAGATGCCGCCCGGCGACATCCTGTCCTCGCTGGCCGCGCTGCGGGAGGCGGTGGCCGCGGTCACCGCGGCCGGGGCCGTCCCGCTGGTGCTGGGCGGCGACCACTCGATCACCTACGCCGACGCCTCCGGGGTGGCCGACCACCTCGGGGCCGGGCGGGTGTCGCTGGTGCACTTCGACGCCCACGCCGACACCGCGGACATCGAGTTCGGGTCGCTGTGGGGGCACGGGCAGCCGATGCGCCGCCTCATCGAGTCGGGCGCCGTCCGCGGCGACCGCTTCCTCCAGATCGGGCTGCGCGGCTACTGGCCGGGGCCCGAGACGCTGGACTGGATGGCGGGGCAGCGGATGCGGTCGTTCGAGATGACCGAGATCGTCGCCCGGGGCCTCGACGCGGTGCTGGCGGAGGCGGCCGGGATCGCCGTCGACGACTGCGACGGGGTGTTCCTGTCGGTCGACATCGACGTCGCCGACCCCGGGCACGCGCCGGGGACCGGCACCCCGGAGCCCGGCGGGCTGACGGCGCGGCAACTGCTCGACGCGGTGCGGTGGCTGGCGCGGGAGCTGCCCGTGGTCGGGATGGACGTCGTCGAGGTGTCCCCTCCGTACGACCACGCCGACATCACCGCCGCCCTGGCGAACCGGGTGGTCCTGGAGATGCTGTCGGCCACCGCCCGGCGCCGCCGGGACGCCGCCGACGACGCGGCCGGGCGTCCCCGCTGGGACCCGGCCGCCCCGCTGCTGTCCGGCCGCGGCCCGCAGGGACCGGTGGCCGGACAGCCAGGACCGGCGGCCGACCAGCGGGCGTGAGGGTCAGGCGCCGCTGGCCGCCGCCGCCACCCCGACGATGACGAGGATGACGGTGATGATCACGCCGAGGATCAGCAGGATCGTCCCGATGATGCCGAGGACCCAGGCGCCCACCGCCTGACCGCGGTTCGCCGGGTCCCGGCGGCCCGCGTCGATGGCCTTCTTCTCCTTCCCGCCCAGCCACCACGCGAACGGTGAGAGCAGCTGGAACAGCAGGAGGCCGACGATCCCGAGGATGAGGGCGAGCGTGGCCTGGCTGGCTTCCGGGTAGGCCCCGCCGGGGCGACCGGGCTGAGCGGCAGGTGCGGGCTGGTAGGACGCGTCGGTCACGGCATCTCCTTGTCGTCGGTGGTGGAGGGAGGAAGTCCCGGCACGCCGGGCGGCGCGAATCATGGCAGCCCTCGGGAGTGATGTCACTCCCCCGGGGGACGGGCCTCAACCCTGGCGGTACTGCCAGTCCACCAGGGCATCGCCGTCGAACGTCAGCTCGTAGGTGTCGTAGTCGAGGAACGAGCACGGGCCGAGGTTCCACAGCCACACCTCGGCGCCGTCCCGGTCCCGGACGCTGTCCGCCTCCCCGACGGCCGCCGTGACCTCGTCGGCGGTCATGCCGGTCGAGAACTGCTCCTCGAACCAGGGCAGCAGGTCGCACCGGTCCTCGACACCGGAGGACGGGTCCGCGGCCGGGTCGCGTGGCCCGGCTGCCAGCCACTCCGCCCGCGCCGGTCCGCGTCGTCCACGCCGGACCCGGACTCGACGCCGTAGTCGGCGAAGCCGCGGGGGCCGGGGTCCGACCCGAGCGCGATTGGGACCCCGATCAGCAGCCCGACCAGGACGAACCCGACGAACGCCAGGAGGACCAGCAGGCCGATGCCGAGGAACACCGTCCCGACGATCCCGAGCACGTACCCGGCGACGGCCGCACCACGGCCCGACGGGTCGCGCCGGCCGGCGTCCACCGCCCGCTTGTCGAACAGGCCGAGCCACCAGGCCACCGGCCCCAGCAGCGGGATCGAGATCACCGACAGGATGCCGAGGACGAGCGCGAGCACCCCCTGACCGGCCTCGGGGTAGGCCCCGGCGGGGGGCGGTCCCGGGTGGCGCGCGGCAGGCGGTGGGAGCGGTGGCGTCGGTGTCGTCATGGCCGGTCGTCCCCCGTCCCGCTCCGCCGTCGGTCGACACCCGCCATCGTGTCAGCCCGCGCCGAGCGCGGACACCGTCCGGGCGAACGACCGGGTGTGCCGCTCGACGTCGTCGGCCGAGGTGACCGGCGACATCAGCGCCATGTTGTGGAAGGGCGTCAGCAGCAGCCCGTCGTTCAGCGCCGTCAGGTGCAGGTACTGCTGCAGGGCGAAGTCGTCGGCGGCCGCCGCGGCGGCGCCGTCCCGGGGCGGCGCCGGCGAGAAGCCGTACTCCGCCCGGCACCCGAGCCGGGTCACGTGCCACGGCAGTCCGGCCGCGGCGATGCCGGCGTCAACCCCCGCGGTCCACTGCCGGGCCCGCTCCGTCATGACGTCGAACGCCTCGTCGGTGAGCACATGGGTGAGCGTGGCCCGGACGGCCGCCATGGACAGCGCGTTGCCCGCCAGCGTGCCGCCGACCCCGCCCAGGTCGACGTCCTCGAGCTCGACGCCGGCGGCGACCCGGCGCGCCCAGTCGGCGGTCATCCCGAACGCCGCGGCCGGCACCCCGCCGCCGATGGTCTTGCCGACCACCACCGCGTCGGGGCGAAGCTGCTCGGTGCGGGTCATGCCGCCGGGCCCGGCGCACAGGGTGTGGGTCTCGTCGACGATCCACAGGGTGCCGTGACGGTCGCAGGCCTCCCGGACGGCGGCGAGGTAACCCGGCTCCGGGAGCACGATGCCGATGTTGGTCATCGCCGGCTCCATCAGCACGCAGGCGACGTCCCCGCCGGCCAGCGCCGAGGCCAGGGCGTCGGCGTCGTTGAAGGGGACGACCACCGTCGTGGCGTCGAGCGGCACCGGGGGGCCGAGGTTGCCGCGCCGGGCGACGACCCGGCCGGCCTCGTCGAGGGTCGCGAAGGCCTCGTCGACGCTGCCGTGGTAGCAGTAGTCGATCACCAGGACCCGTGGCCGGTCGGTGACGTGGCGGGCGTAGCGCAGCAGGTGCCGGTTGGCGTCGGTGGCCGTGAGGGTGAACTGCCACTGCGGCAGGCCGAAGCGGCGGGTGAGGTCCTCGGCCGCGACGGCGGCGTCCTCGGTCGGCAGCATGGCCGTGATGCCACGGCCGGCCTGCTCCCGGATCGCCGCGACGGTGGCGGCGGGGGAGTGGCCCGTCATGGCGCCGGTGTCGCCGAGGCAGAGGTCGACGTGGTCGATCCCGTCGACGCACGTGACGTGCGCGCCCTCGGCATGGTCCAGGTGGACCGGCCAGGGCCCGGGCCACTTGACCATCCACGACATGGGGACACCCCCGGGCATCCCGGCCGACGCGCGCTCGTGGAGCTCGCGCGACCGGGGCCGGGCGGCCCGGAACCGGGCGTCCTCGGCCGCGTGCAAGGAGGTGACGCGAGCCGGGTCGACGCCGGTCCCGGGCTTGGCGACCGCCGTCACGAGCGGGCCCGGATGGCGTCGCAGAGGACGCCGACGCCCTCGTCGAGCAGCGCGGCGTCGATGACCAGCGGCGGCAGGAGGCGGACGACGTTGCCCCAGGTGCCGCAGGTCAGGGTCACCACGCCCTGGGCGTGGCAGGCCTTGGCGACGCGGGCCGCCTCGGCGGCGTCGGGCTCGGTGGTCCCGGGCCGGACGAACTCCAGCGCCAGCATGGCCCCGCGCCCCCGGACGTCGCCGACGGTGCCGGAGACCGCGCCCGCCTCCCGCAACCGCGGGACCACCCGGGCCTCGATCGCGCGCGCCCGGGCCGGGAGGTCCCCGGCGGCCAGCACGTCCATCGCGGCCAGCGCGGCGGCGCAGGCCACCGGGTTGCCGCCGTAGGTGCCGCCCAGGCCGCCGGGGTGGACGGCGTCCATGACCTCGGCCCGGCCCACCACACCGGCCAGCGGCATCCCGTCCGCGAGCCCCTTGGCGACGGTCACGAGGTCCGCGCGCACCCCCTCGTGCTCGCAGGCGAAGACGTCGCCGGTGCGCCCGAAGCCGGTCTGGATCTCGTCGGCCACCAGCAGGACGCCGTGTTCGTCGCACCACCGCCGCAGGGCTGGCAGGAACCCGTCGGCGGGCGTGACGAACCCGCCCTCGCCCTGGATCGGCTCGACGACCAGGCAGGCGACCTCGTCGGGGGAGACCTGGGTGGTGACGTGGCGCAGGGCCCGGTCGGCGGCCTCGGCGCCGGTCATGCCGGCGGGGTCGCGGAACGGGTACGACATCGGGGCGCGGTAGACCTCGCCGGCGAACGGGCCGAAGCCCTTCTTGTAGGGGTTGGCCTTGGCGGTCATGGCCATCGTGAGGTTGGTCCGGCCGTGGTAGGCGTGGTCGAAGACGACGACGGCGTCCCGCTTCGTCGCCACCCGGGCGATCTTGACGGCGTTCTCGACGGCCTCGGCGCCGGAGTTGAACAACGCGGCCTTGGCCGGCGCCGGGACCGGAGCGAGACCGGCGAGACGCTCGGCGACGGCGACGTAGCCCTCGTAGCCGGTGACCATGAAGCAGGTGTGGAGGAAGGCGGCGGCCTGGTCCTGGATCGCCCGGGTGACGGCCGGGTGGGCGTGCCCGGCGTTGACGACGGCGATCCCGGCCCCCAGGTCGATGAGCTGGTTGCCGTCGACGTCGACGGTCACGGCGCCGCCGGCCCGCTCCACGTACACCGGCATCAGCGCCCCGACCGCCGAGGAGACGGCGGCCCCCCGGCGGGCGTGCAGCTCGCGCGAGCGGGGCCCGGGCACGTCGGTGACGAGCCGGCGGACCTGCTCGACGGGCCAGTCGACAGCGACGGGAGGGAGGTCGGGGGCGTCCGCGGCGACATGGGCGGCAGCGACGGGAAGCGTGGCCATGGCCCGATGGTAGAGACGGGATCGGCGCCGGGACAGGGCGGCGGCCGCTGATCCGGTGGGAATGGGTGCGCAAGGGATAGGTTCAGAGTTCCTCGCGTGACGGTCTTGCTGGACGACGACCCCATGCGCGAGACGATCGCCGTGCTGTCCGACAGCGAACTCGTCGCCGACATCGCCCGAGTTGTCTCGAGGCCATTGACGGGTGATGTGCTGACCGCCGACCGGATCGACGCCCTCGGACGGGAGTTGCGGGCGACGGGGTGAGTGACGCGCTCTCCCGTCTTTCGGTCGCCGCAGCGCGGCTCGACCTCGGCCGAGCGCCTTTCATGGCCCCTGCGCTCGCCCGTTCGGCACCGCGCGGGGCAGGACGATGTCAGAACTCACGGTCACGCTGCCCTCGTCCCGAGGGCACCGGATCCGGCTCAGCATGATCAGACTCATGCTTCCGAAGGGTTCCGGTGGACCGGAGGCTGCCGTCGCATGAGGTGGATCATGCGTGGCCGGCTCGGGACGCTCTGACACACTCCGGCCGTGCGTCGCGTCACCGTGCTCGGGTCCACCGGATCGGTCGGGACCCAGGCCCTCGACGTCATCTGCCGCAACCGGGACGACTTCACGGTCACCGGGCTGGCGGCCGGGGGTCGTGACCCGAGGGCGGTTGCGGAGCAGGTGATCGCGCACCAGGTCCCGGTCGTGGCGATGCCGACCCCGGAGGCGGGCCAGGTCGTGACCGATCTCGTGCGCGCCGCCGGCCACCGGGTCGAGGTCCTCACCGGCCCGGACGCCGCGGCCGAGCTCGCCGCCCGCGACACCGACACCGTCCTCAACGGCATCAGCGGCGCCGCGGGCCTGCGCCCCACGCTCGCGGCCCTCGCCGCGGGGCATCGGCTGGCGCTGGCGAACAAGGAGTCCCTCGTCATCGGCGGTCCGCTGGTCACGGCGCTGGTGCCGCCGCACGAGCGGGAGGACCGGATCCTGCCCGTCGACTCCGAGCACTCCGCCCTCGCCCAGTGCCTGCGCGGCGGGCGACGCGCCGAGGTCCGCCGCCTCGTTCTCACCGCCAGCGGCGGGCCGTTCCGCGGCCGGACCGCCGCGGACCTCCGCGACGTCACCCCGGAGCAGGCGCTCGCCCACCCCACCTGGCGGATGGGCCCGCTCGTCACGACGAACTCCGCCACCCTCGTCAACAAGGGCCTCGAGGTCATCGAGGCGCACCTGCTGTTCGACGTCCCCTTCGACCGCATCGACGTCGTCGTGCACCCGCAGTCCGTCGTCCACTCGATGGTCGAGTTCGTCGACGGCTCGACGCTCGCCCAGTGCTCGCCGCCCGACATGCGCCTGCCGATCGCTCTCGCGCTCGGCTGGCCGGACCGGGTCCCCGACGCCGCGCCCGGGTGCGACTGGACCGCCGCCGCCACCTGGACCTTCGAGCCGCTCGACGACGTGGCGTTCCCCGCGGTCCGGCTGGCCCGGGACGCGGGACGGGCCGGCGGGGTGATGCCGGCCGTGTTCAACGCGGCCAACGAGGTCGCGGTCGAGGCCTTCCTCGCCGGCCGGCTTCGGTTCCCCGACATCGTCGCCGTCGTCGAGCGCGTCGTGACGGCCGCAGCCGACGGGCAGCTGCCCACCCCCGCCGGGGTCGACGACGTGCTCGCGGCGGATGCGTGGGCCCGGGACCGCGCAGGGGTGACAATGGGGGTTCCGAGCGCCGTCCCGGCGCGCGGCTGACAGGCCGACCGCACCGGTCGGCCGGGAGGAGTGGCCGCGTGCCCGACGCCGCCTGGTACGCCGTGGGGGTCCTGGCCTTCGTCGTCGGGCTCGCCGTCTCCATCGGCCTGCACGAGATCGGCCACCTGGTCCCCGCCAAGCGGTACGGCGTCCGGGTCACCCAGTACATGATCGGCTTCGGCCCGACGGTGTGGTCGAAGGTCCGCGGCGAGACCGAGTACGGGGTCAAGGCGATCCCTCTGGGCGGCTACATCCGCATGATCGGCATGTTCCCGCCGGCCGACCCGGCCCGGCCCGCGGACGCCCAGGTGCCCCGCCACGTCGCCGAGGCCGACGCCGCGGCCGCCGGGGTCCGGGTCGGGCGTTCGGGGACCAGCGGGATCTTCACCGGACTCATCGAGGGCGCGCGCGCCCAGTCGCTGGAGGAGTTCCGCCCCGGCGACGAGAAGCGCGCCTTCTACGCCCTCAAGGTCCGGCAGAAGCTCGTGATCATGCTGGGCGGGCCGGTCATGAACCTGCTCATCGGCGCCGTGCTCCTCGGCGGGGTGGTGACCATGTACGGCGCCGCGGAGCTCACCACCCGGGTGGACGTCGTCTCCGAGTGCGTGCTCCCCGTCGACGCCCCCGCCGACGCGGAGTGCGGCACCGCCGACCCGGCCGCGCCCGCCGCCTCGGCCGGGATCCTGCCCGGCGACGTCATCCTCTCGGTCGCCGGCACCCCCACTCCCACGTGGGAGGACGTCCGCACCGCCATCCGCGACTCCGGGGGCCGGCCGGTGGACGTCGTGGTCGAGCGGGACGGCGGGCAGCGCACCCTGCGCGCCACGCCCATCGTGGCCGACGTCCCGGTCCTCGACGCCGACGGCGCCCCCGTGAGCGAGGACGGCGAGCCGGTCCTCACCCGGGCCGGCTTCCTGGGCGTCGCCCCGGCGGCCGAGGTCGTGCCCCAGCCCGTCACCGCCGTGCCCGGCGTGGTCGCCGACGCCGTGGTCCAGGTCGCCGGGATCCTGGTGCGCCTGCCGTCGCACCTCGCGGGTGTCGCCGACGCCGCGTTCGGCGACGGCGAGCGCGACCCCAACGGCCCGGTCAGCGTCGTCGGCGTCGGGCGCCTGTCCGGCGAGATCGCCGCGGACGGCGAGGAGGTGCTCGGTCTCGACGCGGCCGGGCGGGTGGCGGCCTTCCTCGGGGTCCTCGGCAGCCTCAACATCGCCCTCTTCGTCTTCAACCTGGTGCCGCTGCTCCCGCTGGACGGCGGGCACGCCGCCGGGGCGCTGTGGGAGGGGACCAAGAAGGCGTGGGCGCGGGTGCGCTCGCTGCCCCAGCCGCCACCGGTCGACGTCGCGAAGGCGCTGCCGCTGGCCTACGGGGTGGCGATCGTGCTCCTCGGCATGTCGGCGCTGCTCATCTACGCCGACATCGTGCGGCCCATCAGCCTGACCGGCTAGGCCCCCCGCGGCGCCGACCGGGCGCGGGGGATACTGGGCGACCGTGACCGCCGTGAGCCTCGGCATGCCTCCCGCTCCGCCCCCCGTGCTCGCCCCCCGCCGCCGGACCCGCCAGATCCGGGTCGGCAAGGTCGGCGTCGGCAGCGACTTCCCGGTGAGCGTCCAGTCGATGACGACGACGCCGACCACCGACATCAACGCGACGCTCCAGCAGATCGCCGAACTCACCGCCAGCGGCTGCGACATCGTCCGGGTCGCCGTGCCCAGCCAGGACGACGCCGAGGCGCTGCCGATCATCGCGCGCAAGTCGCAGATCCCGGTGATCGCCGACATCCACTTCCAACCGAAGTACGTCTTCGCCGCCATCGACGCCGGGTGCGCTGCGGTCCGGGTGAACCCGGGCAACATCAAGAAGTTCGACGACAAGGTCAAGGAGATCGCCGCCGCCGCCCAGGCCGCCGGCGTCAGCCTGCGGATCGGCGTGAACGCCGGCTCCCTCGACCCCCGCCTGCTCGCCAAGCACGGCAAGCCCACCGCCGAGGCCCTCGTCGAGTCGGCCGTCTGGGAGGCGTCGCTGTTCGAGGAGCACGGCTTCCACGACTTCAAGATCTCGGTGAAGCACCACGACCCGGTCGTCATGGTCCGCGCCTACGAGCTGCTGGCCGAGCGGGGCGACTGGCCGCTGCACCTCGGGGTCACCGAGGCTGGCCCCGCCTTCCAGGGCACGATCAAGTCCGCCACGGCCTTCGGCGCCCTGCTGAGCAAGGGGATCGGCGACACCATCCGGGTCTCGCTGTCGGCCCCCCCGGTCGAGGAGGTGAAGGTCGGCAACCAGATCCTCCAGTCGCTCAACCTCCGCCCGCGCAAGCTCGAGATCGTGTCCTGCCCGTCCTGCGGGCGCGCCCAGGTCGACGTGTACACCCTGGCCGAGGAGGTGACGGCGGGCCTGGAGGGGATGACCGTCCCGCTGCGGGTCGCCGTCATGGGCTGCGTCGTCAACGGTCCCGGCGAGGCCCGCGAGGCCGACCTCGGCGTCGCCTCCGGCAACGGCAAGGGCCAGATCTTCGTCAAGGGCCAGGTGATCAAGACCGTCCCGGAGTCGCAGATCGTCGAGACCCTCATCGAGGAGGCGATGCGCCTGGCCGAGGAGATGGGCGTCGACCCGGACGCGGAGACCGACGAGGCGGGCGGGGTCCGGGTCACGGTCGCCTGACCCGCGTGCCACGCTCGGGACGTGCTGAGCGTGGAGTCGCGTCATGTCCCCCGCCTGGGCCGGGACCTGTCCGTCGTGGGTCTCGGGTGCTGGCAGATCGGCGCCGGGTGGGGGGAGGTGCCCGACGACGACGGCCGGGCCACCGTGGCGGCCGCGCTGGACGCCGGAACCAGGTTCCTCGACACCGCCGACGTCTACGGCGACGGGCGCAGCGAGGACCTCATCGCCGCGGTGCTCGCCGGGCGGGACCCGGGGGACCGGCCGTTCGTCGCCACCAAGGCCGGCCGCCGGGCCCAGCCCTTCGAGGCCGCCTCCTACACGGAGGAGAACCTGCGCGCCTGGGTGGCCCGCTCCCGCGAGAAGCTGCGCACCGACACCCTCGACCTGGTCCAGCTGCACTGCCCGCCCACCCCCGTGTACTCCGACGCCGCCGTGCACGACGCCATGGGGCGGATGGTCGACGACGGCTGGATCGCGGCCTACGGCGTCAGCGTCGAGACCTGCGCGGAGGCGCTCACCGCGATCGGCCGCCCCGGGGTCGCCACCGTCCAGATCATCCTCAACTGCTTCCGGCTCAAGCCCCTGGCGGAGGTGCTGCCCGCCGCCCGAGAGACCGGGGTCGGGATCATCGCCCGGGTTCCGCTGGCGTCGGGGCTGCTGACCGGGCGGTACACCGCCGACACCGACTTCGGGCCGGACGACCACCGCACCTTCAACCGCCACGGCGAGCAGTTCGACGTCGGGGAGACGTTCTCCGGCGTCCCGTTCGACGTGGGCCTGCGGGCCGTCGAGGAGCTGCGCGAGGTCGCCGGCGACCGGCCCCTCGCCGAGTTCGCGCTCCGGTGGGTCGTCGACACCCCCGGCGTCACCACGGTCATCCCGGGCGCCCGACGCCCGGACCAGGCCCGGCGCAACGTCGCCGTGGCGTCCGCCGACCCCGTCACGGCCGACCAGCGCGCCGCGGTCGCCGAGGTCTACGACCGCCTCGTGCGGCCCCACGTCCACCACCGCTGGTGACCGCCCCCGTCCCCACGCCCGGCGGACGGGCTCACCCGGGAGCCGACCGATGGGTCACTCGGGACCCGATCGGCAGGTCACGGACCGCCGCCGGGCGGGCCGGTGCCGCGTCGCCGGGTCCGGTGCGTGAAGATGCGCCGGTGCCACGATCGACGGTGCGGGTGCTGGGCCCGGTGGACCTGGAGGAGGCCGCCTCCCTGTGCGCCGTCGACCCCGTCGCCAACGCCTTCGTGGCCTCCCGGCTCGCGGGCGGGCTGCTCGGGGGCGGCCGGCAGGCCGAGGTGTGGGGCTACTACGACGGCGGCGAGCTGGTCTCGCTGTGCTGGTACGGCGGGAACCTCGTCCCGGTCGCGGTCGGCGGGGAGGGGGCCGGCGACGCCGCCGACGCCTTCGCCTCGCGGGCCCGCCGGCTGGGGCGTCGCTGCTCGTCGATCTTCGGGCCGTCCGCGGGGGTGATGGCGCTGTGGCGGCGGCTGCGCGCGACCTGGGGCGAGGCCCGCGACGTCCGCGACGACCAGCCCCTCATGGTCTGCCGGGAGCCGCTCGTCGACCCCGACCCCTTCGTCCGGGTCGCCCGCCGGGACGAACTCGACCTCGTCCTGCCGGCGGCGGTGGCCATGTTCACCGAGGAGATCGGGTACTCGCCGGTCGACGGCGACGGCGCCCTGCTGTACCGGGCGGGGATCGCCGAGATCGTCGACCTCGGGCGCTCGTTCGTCCGCGTGGACACCGGCATCGGGGGGGCGGAGGTGGTCTTCAAGGCCGAGCTCGGGGCGGTGACCCCGGCCGTGTCGCAGATCCAGGGCGTGTGGGTGGCCCCGCACCGGCGCGGTCACGGCCTGTCGGCGCCGGGCGTGGCCGCCGTCGTGGCCGCCGTCGTCCACGGGATCTCGGAGATCGCCTCGCTGTACGTCAACGCCTACAACGACCGGGCGATCCGGACCTACGAGCGGGTGGGCTTCCGGATGGTCGGCAGCTACGCCACCGTGCTGTTCTGACCGCTGTTCTGACCGCTGTTCCGATCGCTGGTCGCGCCGCTGCCCCGACCGCCGTCGCGAGGGCCGCCCCGGCGCCCGGCCCGGGCCTCGCGGCGCAGTGCCGTCGGGGTCGTCCCGTACCAGCGACGCACGCACCGGGTGAGTGCGGACTGCTCCGCCAGCCCGACGGCCGCCGCGACCCGGGTCAACGGGAGGTCGCCGGCGGTCAGCAGGGCGTGGGCGGCCCGCCGCCGGGCGTCGTCGACGACCGCCCCGAACGACGTCCCCTCGGCGTCCAGGTGCCGCTGCAGCGTCCGGGGGTGCAGCCCGAGCGCCGCTGCGACGTCGCCGATCCGGGGCGGCCCCTGCGGCAGGTGCCGCTCGACGACCCGGGCCGTCGCCGGCGTCACGTTCGCGCCCGGCGCGGCGTAGCGCACGGACAGGTACTCGACCGCGATGTCGCGCACCGCCGGATCCCCGCCCCGCAGCGGCGTCGGGAACGCGGCCCGGCCCAGCCGGAGCACCGGGTCCGCCCGCCCCGCCTGCACCGGCGCCCCGAACACCCGCTCGTACCGCTCCAGCGGGACCTGCGGGAGGTGGGCCAGGTGGACCCCCCGCAGCCCGTACGACCCCCCGACCAGGGACGTCAGCGCCCGGTGGGTCATCGCCAGGGCGAGGTCGGCGCCCTGCGGCGCCGGCGGGCCCGCGACCGCGGCGACCGCGTACCGCAACCCGGCGACCTGCGGGTCCCCCTCGGGATCCGGCACCTCGGAGAGGCTCAGCGCCGGGCTGTGGACGTGGAGGAAGCGCCCCACGTACTCCAGCGCCCGGCCGACGGTCCCGGCGTTGGCGACGGCCAGGGCGACCGGGCCCAGGGTGTCGAGGTCCTGGTGCTCGGCCAGCCGCAGGCCCAGGTCCGGGCAGCCGAGCTCCCGGGCCGCGCTCTCGAGCAGCCGCCCGTACCCCGAGAGGCCGACCAGCACGTCGTCGGCGTCCAGCGCGGCCGCGGGGATCCGGTACCGGGCCAGCAGCTCCCCGGGGTCGCCGCCGGCCTCGCCCACGACCTCGCGGAACCCTCGGAGCACCGAGGACCGCACCACCGCCGACATGTCGTCTCAGGGTAAAGACGAGTCGCCCGGAGTCAAGAACTTGGCCGGAGGCCGCCGACCATGGAGGCATGGTCACCGTGGACCCCCCGACCGGGCCGGCGCACGTCGACGTCGTCGTCGTCGGTGCCGGGCTCTCCGGCATCAACGCCGCCCACCGCCTCACCACCATGCGCCCGCGGACGACGTACGCCGTGCTCGAGGCGCGCGAGGCGATGGGCGGCACCTGGGACCTCTTCCGCTACCCGGGGATCCGCTCCGACGGCGACATGTTCACCTTCGGCTACCCGTTCCGCCCGTGGCGGGAGGCGAGGTCGGTGGCCGACGGCCCGTCGATCGTGCGCTACATCGAGGGCGCCGCCCGCGACGCCGGCATCGACCGGCACATCCGCTACCGCACCCGCGTGGACGCCGCCCACTGGTCGTCGGCGACGGCCCGCTGGACCCTCGACCTCACGGTGACCGCACCGGACGGGACGCCGTCGGCGCGGACCATGACGTGCTCGTTCCTGTTCCTCTGCAGCGGGTACTACGACTTCGACCAGGGGTACACGCCGCACTTCCCGGGCATCGGCGACTTCCGGGGCCGGGTCGTGCACCCGCAGTTCTGGCCGCCGGACCTCGACTGGACGGGGCGGCGGGTCGTCGTCGTCGGCAGCGGCGCGACGGCCGTCACGCTCATCCCGTCGCTCGCGCCGGCCGCCGCCCACGTCACCATGCTCCAGCGCTCGCCCAGCTGGATCACGACCCTTCCCAGCCGGGACGCCGCGGCCGACCTCATCCGCCGCGTCCTGCCCGAGCGGGCGGCCCACGCGGTCGTCCGCGCCAAGAACGTCGCGTTCGGCATGGCGTTCTACGAGCTCTCGCGCCGCCGGCCGGAGATCGCCAGGCGGATGCTCCGCAAGGGGGCCGTCGCCGCCCTGGGCGGGGACGAGGCGACGGTCGACCGCCATTTCACGCCCTCGTACGACCCGTGGGACCAGCGGGTGTGCCTGGCCCCGGACGGCGACCTGTTCGCCGAGATCCGCCGCGGTCGGGCCTCGGTCGTCACCGACCGGATCGCCAGGTTCGTGCCCGAGGGCATCCTGCTGGAGTCCGGCGGGCTGCTCGAGACCGATCTCGTGGTCACCGCGACGGGGCTGGTCATGAAGCCGTTCGGCGGCGTCGCGCTGTCCGTCGACGGCGAGGACGTCGACGTCAGTCGGGAGTTCGTCTACCGCCGGATGATGCTGAGCAACGTCCCCAACATCGCTGCGGCGGCCGGGTACACCAACGCGTCGTGGACGCTGCGGTCCGACATCACCTCCCGCGCGGTCTGCCGGCTGCTGGCCTACCTGGAACGGCAGGGCTACGACTGGGCGATGCCGACGCCGTCGGGGCCGCTGGACCCGATCCCCGCCATGAACCTGCAGTCCGGGTACGTGTTCCGGGGCATCGGGCGGTTCCCTCGCGGAGGCCACCGGGCGCCGTGGTCGTTCAGCCACCGGTACCCCGTCGACGCCCTCACCATGCGCCTGGCCGACCTGCGGACCGAGATGGCCTTCGGCACCGCGGGCCGCCCGGTCCGGGGCAGGGCCGGCGCGGGATCCGCGACCGGGCCGGCCGCCGGCGCGCCCGCGCTCGCGGGGAGGCCGGCGTGACGGCGCCCGGTCCCTACCGGGTGGCGGGCGGGCGGGCGGTCGTCACCGGCGCCGCCTCCGGCATGGGTGAGCAGCTGTCCTACCTGCTGGCCGGCGGCGGCAGCGACCTGGTCCTGCTGGACCGGGACGCCGACCGCCTGGAGGTGGTGGCCGGCCGGATCCGGGACCGCAGGCCCGCCCTCGACGTGGCGACCGTGGTCGTCGACCTCGCCGACCGCGACGCGACCGATGCCGCCGCTCGCGACCTGGCCGAGGGCCGGGTCACCCTGCTCGTCAACAACGCCGGGGCCGGCCTCACGGGCCGCTTCGACCAGGTGACGCTGGAGGAGTACGACTGGCTGTTCCGGATCAACTTCCATGCCCCGGTGACGCTGGCCCACCACCTGCTGCCCGCGATCCGGCGTCACGGTCCGGGACAGGGGGGCGGCCATGTCGCGAACGTCTCCAGCATCTACGGCATCGTGGCGCCGCCGGGGGCCACCGCGTACGCGGCCAGCAAGTTCGCGATCCGCGGCTTCAGCGACTCGCTGCGCCAGGAGCTCATCGACGATCGCATCGGCGTGACCACCGTGCACCCGGGCGGCATCGCCACGAGGATCGCCGAGAGCGCCCGCCGCGGCACCGGCGTGTCGCAGGCCCAGGACGCCCGCGGCAAGGCGGAGGCGCGCCGGCTCCTCACGTTCCCGCCGGAGCGGGCCGCCGCCCGGATCCTCGACGGGATCGTCCGGCGCCGCCCGCGGGTGCTCATCGGCCTCACGGCACAGGTGCCGGACCTGCTGTCCCGCCTCGCGCCCACCCACTACCGGACCCTCGAGAAGCCGCTGGTCGCGATCTTCTCCCGGCTGCCCTGAGCCGCCGGGCGCGGCCCGGGCCGCGCGGGTCCGGTGCACCGCCGCCGGCGGGCCCGGAGCACTAGGCTCGCCCACCGTGCTGATGCCCATGTCGTCGCTGTTCGTGCGGACCCTGCGCGAGGACCCGGCCGACGCGGAGGTGCCCAGCCACCGGCTGCTGGTCCGCGCGGGCTACGTCCGGCGTGCCGCCAGCGGCACCTGGTCCTGGTTGCCGCTGGGCTACCGGGTGTACCGCAAGGTCGAGGAGGTCGTGCGTTCCGGCATGCTCGCCATGGGTGCCCAGGAGGTGCACTTCCCGGCCCTGCTGCCGCGCGAGCCCTACGAGGCGACGAACCGGTGGACCGAGTACGGCGACAACCTCTTCCGGCTGACCGACCGCCGCGGTGTCGACCACCTGCTGGGCCCGACGCACGAGGAGATGTTCACGCTCCTGGTCAAGGACCTGTGCTCGTCGTACCGGGACCTGCCGCTGCACCTGTTCCAGATCCAGACCAAGTACCGCGACGAGGCCCGCCCGCGGGCCGGGCTGCTGCGGGGCCGCGAGTTCGTCATGAAGGACTCGTACTCCTTCGACGTCGACGACGCCGGGCTGGACGCCTCCTACGCCCGCCACCGCGCCGCCTACGTCGAGATCTTCGACCGGCTGGGACTGGAGTACGTCATCGTCTCGGCGGTGTCGGGGGCCATGGGCGGCAGCCGCAGCGAGGAGTTCCTCCTGCCGAGCCCCGTCGGCGAGGACGTCTTCGTCCGCAGCACCGACGGCGACTACGCGGCGAACGTCGAGGCCGTGACGACACCGGCGCCGCCCGCCCTGCCCGCCGAGGAGATCGCGGCCCTGCCGCCGGCGCAGGTCCACGACACCCCGGACACCCCCACCATCCAGACCCTCGTCGACCACGCCAACGCCCGGCTGCCGCGCCCCGACCGGGCGTGGACGGCGGCGGACACGCTGAAGAACGTCCTCGTCGTGCTGCGCCACCCGGACGGCACCCGCGAGCCCGTGGCGATCGGCCTCCCCGGCGACCGTGAGGTCGACCCCAAGCGGCTCGGGGCCTCGGTCGCCCCGGCCGAGGTGGAGCCGTTCACCGAGGTCGACTTCGCCGCCCACCCCGCACTGGTCAAGGGCTACCTCGGCCCGGCGGCGCTGGGCAGCGCCACCTGCGGTCCCCGGTACCTGCTGGACCCCCGGGTGGTGGCCGGCACGTCCTGGGTGACCGGGGCGAACCAGCCCGGCCGGCACGTGTTCGGCCTGGTCGCCGGGCGTGACTTCCCGGCTGCCGGCGACGCGGGCTGCGACGGGACCGTGGAGGCCGCGGAGGTCCGCGACGGCGACCCGAGCCCGGTCGGGACGGGCGTCCTGCGGCGCGACCGGGGGATCGAGATCGGTCACGTCTTCGCCCTCGGCCGGAAGTACGCCGAGGCGCTGGGTCTCACCGTCCTCGACGAGAACGGCAAGCAGGTCGTCGTCACCATGGGCTCCTACGGGATCGGTGTCTCGCGGCTCGTGGCGGCGATCGCCGAGGTCAACCACGACGAGAAGGGCCTGGTGTGGCCGCGGGCGGTGGCCCCGGCCGATGCCCACGTCGTCATCGCGGGCAAGGACCCGGCGGTGGTCGACGGCGCCCGCGCACTGGCGGCGTCGCTCGACGCGGCGGGGCTCGACGTCGTCCTCGACGACCGGGCCACAACAGGGCGGGAAAATTGGTTACAATCAAGAAGCCTGCTCACCCTGTTACGAAAATCCTGCCAAAAAAACTCTCGCTGAATTATCCGGGACGACTTTTAAGTTCGGACCGATTCCCAACTCCAATTCTCCCTCAACAATTCAAGGTTGTCTGGGCCGGTCGGCGCAGAACACTTGTGATGCTCGACGGGCAGTTTCAAAATCATTGATTGTTACAAAGGTTAAACTATGCGAATCACCAAGCTACTTTTGCTCTGTCAATGGGCGATCCTACTATGGCTAACGACTGTGACGGTTGCGGCAGACCAGTGGCAAGCCGGTGTGGCGAAAACAAAGATCACTCCGCTGGAGCCTATGCCGATGGCCGGTTATGCTTCACGCGGTAACAGTCATGCCACAGGAACACTAAATGATCTATGGGCCAAGTCGTTATTGATCGAAGACGCACAAGGCCAGCGCGGTTTGCTGGTCACCATGGATCTATGTGGTATCGATGACGAACTCTCCAAAGC
>JBHJOJ010000032.1:0-12394 GCA_050329835.1 Kineosporiaceae bacterium
CGCGTGCACGTCATCGTCGACCTGGACGTCTGCCAGAACCACGGCCAGTGCGCCTTCGCCGCCCCCGAGGTGTTCGAGATCAACGTCGACGGCGACCTCGAGTACGTCGAGCACCCGCCCGACGACCAGCGGGCGGCGGTCGAGGACGCGGTCGACGTGTGCCCGGTCCAGGCCATCCGGATCGCCGACTGAGCCCGTTCGTGCCGTGGTGAGCATCCCGCGTCCCGGCGGCGGCCGGGCGGTCGTCGTCGGCGGGTCCCTGGGCGGGCTGCGGGCGGCGGAGTCCCTGCGGTCCGCCGGGTTCGCCGGGCGCCTCACCGTCGTGAGCGAGGAGGCCTGGTTCCCCTACAACCGCCCGCCGCTGTCCAAGGAGGCGCTGAAGGCCGGGGTCGAGCACGCGACGCTGGAGTTCCGCCGCCGGGAGTCGGTGGCGGACGTCGAGTGGCGGCTGGGGTCGCGGGGGGTGGCCTGCGACCTGGCCGACCGCACTGTCACCCTGGACGACGGCGAGGTGCTGTCCTGGGACGGCCTGGTCGCGGCGACGGGACTGCGCCCGCGCCGGCTGCCGGTGCCCGGCCCGCCACCCGAGCCGGCGGCCGGGCGCTACGTGCTGCGCACCCTGGACGACGCGGTGGCGCTGCGGGAGCGGATCCGTCCCGGGACGCGCGTGGTCGTCGCGGGCGCCGGGTTCATCGGGTGCGAGGTCGCCGCGACCGCGCGGACGCTGTCGTGCGAGGTCGTCAACGTCGCGGTCGACACCCGCCCCATGATCCGCCCGCTCGGGGAGCTGCTGGCGGCCGAGCTGCAGCGCCGCCTGGAGGAGCGCGGCCTGACCTTCCGGCTCGGGGTCGGGATCGAGTGCCTCCTCGGGGAGGACCGGGTGCGGGGGGTCCGGCTGTCCGACGGGACCGAGCTGCCCGCCGACGTCGTCGTCGAGGCGATCGGGTCGCGCTGCAACACCGAGTGGCTGGACCGCAACGGGCTGGACCTGTCGGACGGGGTGCTCGCGGACGGAGCGCTGCGGATGCTGCGGGCCGACGGCACCCCGGTCGACGGCGCCCACGCGGTCGGCGACCTCGCCCGGTTCCCGTACCCGATCGTCGACGCCGTGCCGCGGCGCATCGAGCACTGGAGCCTGCCGACCGACACCGGCCGGCGCGCGGGGTCGGTGCTCGCGGCGTGGCTGTCGGGGGACCCCGCCGCGTACGCCGAGGCGGTCGCCCGGCCGTTCTCGCCGATCCCGTCGTTCTGGTCGGACCTCTTCGACCTGCGCCTGCAGTCGTTCGGGATCCCCGGCGCCGGCGAGGAGGTCCGGGTCCTCGAAGGCGATCTCGGCGGTCCGGTGGTCGTCGGCTACCTGCGCGGTGGCGTGCTGGTGGGCGTCGTCGCCCTGGACGCGACGAAGCAGGCGATGCCGTACCGGGCGCGCCTGGGGCAGCCGGCCGCGGGCCCGGCGCGGATCCCACCGGCCGGGCCGGGGGCCGGAAGGGGCTGATCCCCTGCCCCGGCGGCACTGGCCGGACCGATGTGCAGGGCTCACACTGAAGGCCGGGGCGGGCGACGGGGCCGGCCAGGGACGAGGGAGTCACGCCATGGCCGGACGCGGCATCCGAACCATGCTCATCGGGGGCGGCGCGGCGGCCGCCGCCGTCCTCGGGTTCGTCGCTCCGGCGGCGGCCGACGCGGGCGAACCGGTCGACTACGTCGCGCTCGGCGACTCCTACTCAGCAGGGCTGGGCGCGGGTCCCTACGACCCGGCCTCGGGGGACTGCTCGCGCAGCCCGAACGCCTACCCGGCGCTGTGGGCCGCGGCCAACGGCCCGGCCACCTTCGCCTTCGTCGCCTGCAGCGGCGCCACGACCTCCGACGTGCGGTCCGATCAGCTTCCGGCGCTGACCGGGGACACCGACCTGGTGACCCTCACCGTGGGGGGGAACGACGTCGGCTTCGCCCCCGTGCTCACCGCGTGCGTGATCGGGGACGACGCCACCTGCGACGCGGCGCTCGACACCTCGGGCTTCCTCATCGACACCTGGCTGCCGCACGCCCTCGCGGGGCTGTACGGCGACGTCTCGGCCGCGGCGCCCGGTGCGACGGTGGTCGTGCTCGGCTACCCCCGGCTGTTCGACCCCGCCGCCCCGGCGCTGGGCAACCTCGAACCGGACGAGCAGCAGCGGATGAACGGCCTGGCCGAGCGCCTCAACGACCGGACCGGGGTCGCGGCCGCCCGGGCCGGGTTCCGGTTCGCGAGCGTCGAGGACGGGTTCGCCGCGCACGGCGTCGGCGCCCCCGACCCCTGGCTGGTCGGTCTCACACTGCCGCTGGACGAGTCGTTCCACCCGAACGCCGCCGGGCAGTCCCACGGCTACCTGCCGGTGCTCACGAGCGTCACCGCCGGCTGACCGTCCGCCCCTGTCGTCACGCAGGGGGCACGGCCGCGCGCAGCTCGCCGTACAGCCGCACCAGGTCCGGCAGCTGGTAGTGCGCGTTGAGGCCGCTCGGGTTCGGCAACAGCCATCCCGGGACGCCCTGGACGGGCGAGGGAAGCGGCCCGACGGCGGCCCGCGGCTCGCCGAACCCGATCCGGTAGGCCTGCAGCCCGAGGAACGCCACCACCCCGGGTCGCCACGCCCGTAGCGTCTGCCGCAGCCGCGGGACGCCGGCCCGCAGCTCGTCGGCGTGGATCTCCGCGGCCGTCGCGGTGGCGCGGTTCACCATGTTGGTGATCCCGTAGCCGAGCCGCAGCAGCTCCGGGGCGTCGGACGGCCGGAACCGCCGGGGCGTGAAGCCGGCCCGGTGCAGCACCGGCCACAGCCGGTTGGCCGGATTGCCGAAGTGGTGCCCGGACACGGCCGACCACAGGCTCGGGTTGATCCCGACGAAGAGCACGGCGAGACCCGGCGCCACCAGGTCCGGCACCGGGCGGTCGCGGGCCGCCGCCAGCTGCTCGGGCGTGGGCCGGGTGCCGGGCACGCCCCAGTGTCCCGGACGGCGGTCAGCGCTCGGCGCCCCGCGACGGCGTCCTCCCTCCATGGGCCGCGGGTGCGGTGGTGGTGCCCCGCCCGTCGCCGCCACTGCGTGGACCCAGCCCCTCGACCAGAAACCCTACAAGGTGTAGAAAAATGCCGATGACTACGTCCGCCGCCCCTCCTCGACCGGCTCCCGACTCCTCCCCGTCCCCTCGCCCTCCCGGCCTGTTCGCCGCTTTCTGGCGGTGGCACTTCTACGCCTCGGTGCTCGTGCTGCCGGTCCTGGCGATCCTCGCCGTCACGGGGCTGGTGTACCTGTTCCGTTGGACGATCGATCCTCTCGTCTTCCCCGAGCTCACCGTCCGGGCGGCGGGCGAGCAGATGGTCCCCCTGGCGGAGCAGCAGCGAGCAGCGGAGCAGGCCGTCGACGGCGAGGCGACCATGGTGACCGAGGCGTCCGGCGACCGCGCCTCGCTGTTCGCCGTCACGACGGCCGACGGCACCGAGCGCAACGTCTACGTCGATCCCTGGACCGGCGAGGTCACGGGTTCCCTGGCGGCGACCTCGCTGCCGTCGGACGTCGCCGTCCGGCTCCACGGCGAACTCATGGCGGGCCGCTGGGGCGACTACGTCATCGAGCTGGCGGCCTGCTGGGCGATCGTCATGACGATCACCGGCTACTACCTGGTCGTGCGGGGGCGGCGCGCCCGGCGGCTCCGGGACGCCCGCAACGGTCGCCGGCTGGGGCTGCGCAGCGGACACGCAGTGGTCGGCTCGGTCGCCGGGGTCGGCATCCTGTTCCTCGTCCTGTCGGGACTGCCGTGGACGGCGCTGTGGGGCGAGACCGTCCAGGAGTGGGCCGCCCCGCGCGGGGCGAGCCTGTGGGGCGAGGACCCCGGCGCCGCCTCGACCCTGGGCGAACGACTCGAGCAGGCCTCCGGCTCGTCGGCCGCCCCCGGGTGGGCGATCTCCGGGCTGCCCCTGGCGACCTCGGCCGCGCCGGGCGGGACGCCGGACGACGGGGAGAATCACCCGGACCACCGCCACCACGGAGGGCCGGGGACGGCCGACCCGTCCGCTCCGGGCGAGCCCACCGTCGACGCGGTGGTGGCGGCCGCGGTGGCGGACGGGCTCGCCGGGCCCTTCACCGTGACCTATCCGGATGGGCCGGAGGGGGTCTACAGCGTCATGGCGAGCCAGTGGTACGACCCCGAGCAACGGGCCTTCAGCGACGTCACGTCCGAGGCCACCGTGCACGTCGACCGGTACAGCGGCGAGGTCCTCGCCCGGTACGGCTACGACGACTACTCCCCGGCCGCCCAGGTGGTGTCCCAGGCGATCGCCCTGCACGAGGGCCGCCGCTTCGGTCTGCTGACGACGGTGACGACGACCGCCTTCTGCCTGGGCGTCCTCTTCCTGTGCGTCAGTGCGCCGATCATGTGGTGGCGCCGCCGGCCGGCGCGGGCAGGACTCGCCGCCCCACGAGGGCGGCTGCCGCTGCGGACCACGCCGTGGTTGGCGGCGGCGCTGGTCGTGCTGGGTCTCCTGCTGCCGGTCTTCGGGGTGTCCGTGGCCGTGCTGCTGCTCCTGGACCACCTCCTCGTCCGCCGGGTGCCCGCCCTGCGACGGGCGCTGTCCGTGACGTGACGCCGGGGCCCGGGACGGCGGGGCCAGGGCGGCCGAGGGAGGTCAGCCTCGTCAGGATCGGAAGTAGGGACCACGACCGGAGGCCGCGATCGCGAAGAGGCCGTTGCCCAGCCACGGGAGGACGGCGAGCAGGCGGACGAAGCCCGACGTCACGGTGGCGACGGACGGGTCGTCGTTGCGGTCGGTCACGGTTTCTCCTCACCTGGTCGGATCCAGGTGAACCGAGGCTCACCCGTGGGATTCAGGGAGTCCCGGCGTCCCGTGGTCGGTCGAGGGCCCGGAGGTCGTCGTGGAGGCCTTCCTCGTCGCGTCCGGCGACGAGGAGCGACCGGTGGGGTCGGTGTCCCCCACTGGGGTCGGTGTCCCCACCACCCCGTCACGGAGCACCACGCCCGTGCGCGCCGCCAGGTGCCCGTCCTGCCCCGCCGCCGGCGTGAGGCCGGTGACGGCGGCGTCGGTCTGCCCGACCGCGGGCACCGCCGTCCAGCCCGGCACCGCGCTGACCTGCGACGTTGCAGAAGGTTGCCGAGCGGTCAGGCGACCCGGTCGAGGAAGGCGTCGACGAGGTCGTGCGCCCGGCACCGGGCGTCGGCCTCGAACTCGCGGGTGTGCCCGAGCAGGACGTCGGGGTCCAGGCCGGCCCGGCGCAGGTCCGCCGTGCCGCCGTTGGCCAGCCAGCCCTCGAGCATGGCGGCGGTGAGCTCGGGATGGAACTGGACGCCGAGCGCGCGGCCGGCGACGAAGGCCTGCGAGGCGGCGGCGTTGCGGGCGACGTCCGTCACCCCCTCGGGCAGCGTCCACCGGTCGTAGTGGTACTGGAACCAGGCACCGCCCGGCACCAGTGCGGGGTCGTCGCTGTGGACCAGGTGCCAGCCGAGCTCCGGCGCGGGCGAGCGGGCGACCGAACCGCCGAGGACCTCGGCCAGCAGCTGCCCCCCGAAGCACAGCCCGAGCACCGGGACCCCGGCGTCGAGTGCCTCCCGCAGCCGCCGCTTCTCCGGCACCAGCCAGTTCCCGACGACGTCCTCGGCGTACACCCCCCAGACGGCTCCCATGATCACGACGACGTCCCAGTCGCGGAAGTCCGGGAGGTCGACGGTGACGTTCGGGTCGCCGTGGAAGGCCGCCTCGTCCACGACGAGGAACTCCTCGACGTCGTGACCGCGGTCGGCGAACCGCTCGCCGATGGGCCCGGGAGGGGACACGTGATCGTGCTGGACGAAGAGGACCCGCCGGCGCGCCATGTCCGTCAGGGTACGAACGATCTTGGTGGTCGCGCCAGGCCGGTGGGCCGCCGCCGGCGCCCTCCGGCGATCAGCCCTCGCCGGAGGGCTGCCCGGGCGGCGGCTGGGGCGGCTGCTGCGGCGGCGGGGTGCGGGTGCCGAACGACGCGGTCCACGGCATGCCGACGGCGCCGTCGACCGTGACCCGCCACTGGAACCGCCGTCCGGGGGGAAGCGGCAGGCCGGGCAGCTGGACCGCCTGGGTCCACCGGATCGGGACGCCCTCCGGGTGGCCGGGCGGGCGGGCCACCCGGACCCCGAACCCGATCTCCACGGTGCGGGCCGCCTGGCCCGGCAGCTGGACGGACACCGGCCCGCCGTCCTCGTCCACCAGGTCGATCCGGACCGGGATGTCGCGGTCGGTCTCGCTCCAGTCCACGTCCATGAGGACGACCAGCGCCATCGGCGCGGTCGGCGAGCTGGTGAAGGTCCACCCGAGCCCGAGGGCGTGCGCCTTGCCGTCGGGTCCCGACTGGGCGGCGTCGGCGAGGAACAGGGCGACCCTCACCGGTGGTCCCCCGCGCGGGCGGGGCCGCCGTCACGGTCGCCGGGACGGGGACGAGCGGGAGGGAGGGCCATGTCCCGAATGCTGGCCCGTCCCGACCTCACAGGGCAAAGCGGCCGGGCGTTGTCCATCTAGCGTGCGGAGTTCCCCCCGCCCGACCTGGAGGTGCCCGTGACGGACGCGACCCCCGACCACCGCTCCCGGCTCTCCGCCGCCTACCTGGCGACGGCCCTCGTGTGGGGGTCGAGCTTCCTCTTCATCGAGGTCGGGCTCGAGGGGCTCGCCCCGCTCCAGGTCGCCCTCGCCCGCCTGGTGCTCGGGGCGGCCGCTCTCGGGGCCTACGCGGCGGTGCGCCGGCTGCCGCTGCCGACGTCGCCCCGGGTGTGGGGCCACCTCGCCGTCATGGGCCTGCTGTTCTGCGCCGTGCCCTTCGCGCTGTTCTCGTGGGCCCAGACCACGCTGTCGTCCGGGCTCGCCAGCGTCTACAACGCCACCACCCCGCTGTGGACCCTGGCCCTGGTCCTGCTGTTCCTCCGGGTCGAGAAGGTGACGGCGTGGAAGGCCGTCGGCATCGCGATCGGCTTCGCCGGCGTGTGCGTCGTCTTCGCCCCGGCCCTGGCCGCCCCCGGTGCCGCGCCCCCGGCGGCCCACCTCGCGTGCCTGGGCGCCACTCTCTGCTACGGCGTGGGGCTGGTGTGGCTGCGCCGATTCCTGCTGCCGCTGGGGTTGCGGGCGGAGGTCATCGCGCTGGGGCAGGTGCTGTGCGGCACCGGCTGGGCGGCGCTGTTCGTCGCCGTCGGCAGCCGGGAGCCGGTGTCGGTGTCGCCGCGGGTCGTGGCGGCCCTGGTCCTGCTCGGGGTCCTCGGCACCGGCCTGGCCTACGTCTGGAACACCGCGGTCGCCCGGGGCCTCGGCGTGACGGCGGCCTCCACGGTCACGTACCTGACCCCGGTCGTCGGCGTCACCCTCGGGGTGGCCGTCCTGGGCGAGGACGTCGCCTGGTTCGAGGTGGTCGGCGGCGCGGTCATCGTGCTCGGGGTCGCCGTCGGGCAGGGCGTGCTACGACCCCGGTCGGCCGGGTCGACCCGGCCCGCCGGGTCGGGCCCGGGGACGGCCTCGGCAGCGCGGTCGGGGTGACGCGGTCCACCGGGCATCACTCCGGCCGCGCGCGGCTCGGCTGCACCCGCTTCGGCTCGCCCGGCATCTTGGGGTAGCTCGGGGGATACGGCAGGTCGCCCAGCCCTGCCGCGGCGTCGCGGGCCGCCAGCTCGAGGAACGGTTCCAGCGAGTGCGCCACCCGGTCCATCCCGGCCATGGGGTCGCCGCGGCGGTCCAGCAGCCCCGGCACGGTGGCGATCGTGCAGTCGTCGGGATCGACGTCGGCCAGCTCCTCCCAGGTCACGGGCGTCGAGACGGTGGCCCATGGGGTCCGCCGGGCGGAGTAGGCGCTGGCGACGGTCCGGTCCCGGGCGTTCTGGTTGTAGTCGACGAAGATCCGCTCGCCGCGTTCCTCCTTCCACCAGGACGTCGTGACGAGGTCGGGCAGGCGCCGCTCGACCTCCCGGGCCGCCGCGATCGCGGCCCGGCGGACCTCGACGAAGTCCCAGCGGGGTTCGATCCGCACGTAGACGTGCACGCCACGGCCGCCGCTGGTCTTGACGAAGCCGGCGACGCCCAGCTCCGCGAGGACCGGGCGGACCGCGTCCAGGGCCACCCGGCGCGCCTCGCCGAAACCCGTCCCGGGCTGCGGGTCGAGGTCGATCCGCAGCTCGTCCGGGTGGTCGGGGTCGGGACAGCGGGAGTGCCAGGGGTGGAACGTCACCGTGCCCATCTGCGCGGCCCACGCCACGTCGGCCGGGTGTGTGACCCGCAGCACGTCCGCCGGGCGGCCCGACGGGAAGGTGACCCGGCAGGTCCGGACGTGGTCGGGCACGCCCTTGGCGGGGATCCGCTTCTGGTAGACCTCCTCGCCCTGAGTGCCGTCGGGGAAGCGCTGGAGGTGGCACGGCCGGTCCCGCAGGGCCGTGAGGAGGGCGCCGCTGGGGTGGGTCGCCACCGCGACGTAGTACTCGAACAGGTCGCGCTTGGTGCCGCCGCCGTCACGCAGCGCCGGGTACATCACGCGGTCAGGGCTGCTCAGCCGGACGCCGATCCCCGCCACGTCCACAGTTGTCGCCCCATTGCCGGACACCATGCGGCCAGTGTCCCTAGTGTCATGACTCAGGCCGTCACGCGACGCCCCGCGATCGCGGAATGATGGGACACCCCGCCGGGACGCCCCGCCCCCGGACGGGCCAGGACGAGGGAGCGCCCGTGACGACGCAGACCGTGGACCGTGAGCTCAAGGAGCGCATGGTGCGGGCCTACTACGGCTTGCGGACCCGCATGCACGAGGCCGCGCCCGCGAGCGGGCGGGCGGCCGCCCTGCCGCGGACGTGGCGGCACTCCCTGCTCCTCATCGACGACCAGCCGGGGGTGACGCCGTCGGCCCTCGCCGCCCTGCTCGGCGTGACGCCGGCCGCCGTGTCGCCGGCGACCCGCGAGCTCCGGGACCGTGGCCTCATCGAGCGGACCACCGACCCCCGGGACGGGCGGTCGGTGCAGCTGACGATCGCCCCGGCCGGTGCGGAGCTGGTCGCCGAGCTGCGCCGCCACCTCGAGGTCGTCATCGACGACCTGTTCGAGCCGCTGTCCGTGGACGAGCGGGGGCAGCTCGTCGACCTGCTGGAGCGCAGCCTGCGCATCGACACCGCCTGAGTCGACACCGCCTGACGGGGGCGGCGCGCCGCGTCCAGGGCCCACGGGCCCGGCGGGCGCGCGAGGATGGCCGGGTGCGCCTGCCCGTCCTGCCGCCCGTCCGCCCGATGCTGGCCAAGCCCCTGCCGGGCATCCCGGAGGGGCAGCTCTACGAGCCGAAGTGGGACGGGTTCCGCTCGGTGGTCTTCCGCGACGGCGACGAGGTCGAGATCGGCAGCCGCAACGAGCGGCCCATGACCCGCTACTTCCCCGAGGTCGTGGCGGCGGTCCGGGAGCACTTCCCGGTCCGCGCGGTCGTCGACGGGGAGATCGTGGTCGCCGACACCGCCCGGAACCGGCTCGACTTCGAGGCCCTCCAGCAGCGGATCCATCCCGCCGCCAGCCGGGTGGAGCTGCTGTCCCGCGAGACGCCCGCCGCGTTCGTCGCCTTCGACCTGCTGGCGCTGGGCGAGGAGGACCTGACGGGCCGCCCCTTCACCGAGCGGCGCGCCGCTCTCGAGGCCGCCTTCGCGGGCGCCCGCCCACCGGTCCACGTCACGCCGCTCACCGACGACCCCGTGGTGGCGCGGCAGTGGTTCGAGCGGTTCGAGGGCGCGGGCCTGGACGGCCTCATCGCGAAGCGGCCGGACCTGCTCTACCAGCCGGACAAGCGGGTCATGGGCAAGGTCAAGCACGAGCGGACCGCCGACTGCGTCGTCGCCGGGTACCGCGTCCACACGTCGGGGCCGGACGCCGTCGGGTCGCTGCTGCTGGGCCTGTACGACGACCGGGGGGTGCTGGCCTCGGTGGGCGTCGTCGGCGCGTTCCCCATGGCCACCCGGCGGGCGCTCATGGCGGAGCTGCAGCCGTGGGTGACGACCTTCGCGGAGCACCCCTGGAACTGGGCGGCCCACCTGGAGGGCGAGCGGACCCCGCGCAAGAACGAGACCAGCCGGTGGAACGCCGGCAAGGACCTGTCCTTCGTGCCGCTGCGCCCGGAGCGGGTCGTGGAGGTCCGCTACGACTACCTCGAAGGCGCCCGGTTCCGGCACACCGCCCAGTTCGTGCGCTGGCGGCCCGACCGCGACCCGGCGAGCTGCACCTACGACCAGCTGGACCATCCGGTCCGCTTCGACCTGGCGGAGGTGCTGGCCGGCCGCGCCTGACGTCCGTCCCCAGCCCTGCCGGGCGCCGGGCTTCCACAGCCCGGCCTCCGGCGTCGGGCAAGGGCCGGTGTCCCCTGCTGACCTGCTCGGATGGCCGAGCCCGGCATCCCCCGTGAACTCCTCGTCCGACCCTTCACCACTTCCCGCGGGCTAGCGCACGTCGGGCGTCGTCACCTGGTGGACGGCCGGGAGTTCCGGCGCGTCGGCCACGGCGCATGGGCCGTCGCCGATGAGGAGCCCTCGTACGGCCGGCGCATCCAGGGCGTCCGGGAACGCAACGCCCCGACGGCGGTCCTCCTCGGTCCGTCCGCCGCGTGGGCTCACGGCTGCCGGCTCGCGGGGGCCGAGGAGCCGGTCCATCTCGCCGGCGGGTCCCGTCGTGGACCCGACCTGGTGCGCTGGCGTGCCGTGCTGCGTGATGGCGATGTCGTCGACACGCTCATGGGGCCGGCGACCAGTGTCACCCGCACAGTCGTCGATCTCGCGCGGGGCGTGGGGACGGCAGGTCTCGACCACCTCGGCCGCGTCCAGTGGATCGACGCGTTCCTGTGGGCCACGGGTCTCCCGGCTGTCGAGGCGCGGCGGGCGGTCTGCAGGGCGGTCGGACTGCACGGCCTCGACCGCGCCCGCCGTGTCCTGGCCGACGCCCGGGACGGGGTCCACTCGCCCAAGGAGACCGAGCTGCGGTTGATCATCGTGACGAACGGGTTCCCGGAGCCTCGGACCCAGTGCCCGGTGATCCTCGATGGCAGGATGATCGCCCGGCTCGACCTGGGCTGGGAGGAGTACCGCGCCGGCGCCGAGTACGACGGGGCCGTACACCGCGAGCGCCGGCAGCACAGCCACGACCTGGATCGCCATAACGGGATCCGCGTGGCCCGCTGGACCGTGCTGCAGGTCGACGCGCGGCTGTTGGGGCGCCCCGTCGACCTCTTGGCACGGCTCGCGCGGCTGGTGCCGCGGTTGTGATCGCTGTTTCGGCCAAGATTCGCACGCCGATAGCGGCCGTGATGTGCCGGATCTTGGCCGAAACGGCGATCATGCCGGTGGTGCGACGGCAGTGCGGCGGCGGTGGGCTGTGGTGAGGGAGTCGACCGTCAGCACCACCAGGGCGACCCAGACCAGGCCGAACCCGAGCCAGCGCCCCGACAACATCTCCTCTCCGAAGACCAGCAGGCCGAGCAGGAGGTGCATGACGGGCGTGACGTACTGGATGAGGCCAAGCGTGGACAGCCGGATCCTCCGGGCCGCCGCCGCGAAGACGACCAGGGTCACCGCCGTGAGCGGGCCGCTGCCGACGAGGAGCAGGGACACCGCCACCGGGCCCGACGCACTCGGCATGCCCGGTCCGCTCGGCATGCCCGACCCGCCCGACACGCCTGCGCCGAACGCCCCGCCCCCGTCCCCGACGAGGCCGGCGTGCACGGCTGCCAACACCGCCACGGCCGGGACGAGCAGGGCAGCGGTCTCCACGGTCATCCCGGGCAGGGCCCCGACGGACCGTCCGACCCGGTTCTTCAGCAGACCGTAGACGCCGAACGACCCGGCCAGCGTCAGGGCGATCCAGGGCGGTCGGCCCGCGTCGACGGTCAGCACCACGACGGCCAGCCCCGCGACGGCGACCGCCGCCCACTGCCACCGCCGCAGCCGCTCCTTGAGCACCAGCACGCCCAGCACGACGGACACCAGCGGGTTCGTGAAGTAGCCGAGCGAGGACTGCACCACCTGCCCGCTCTCGACGGCGTACACGAAGACACCCCAGTTGACGCTCAGCACCACTGCCGCGAGCACGAGGACCGCGAACTGGCGGGCCGTCAGGCGTCGCAGGGCACCCGCCCCCAGCCGCCCGCCCGCCACCGCCAGCAGTCCGGCGCAGAAGACGAGGGCCCACACGATCCGGTGGGCCACCACCTCGACCGGGCCGACCCCGGCGAGCAGGGCGAAGTACAGCGGGAACAGCCCCCACACGCCGTAGGCGGCGAAGGCCAGGCCGACCCCGGCGGGGGAGTCCGGCCCGGGCCCGCCGGGCGGACCGGGGCCGGGACCGGGTGACCCGGCCCCGGTCGCCCGGTGCGCCGCCGAGTCCCG
>JBHJOJ010000033.1:0-10139 GCA_050329835.1 Kineosporiaceae bacterium
ACCCCCGCGGGCCGGGGCGGTCCGGGCGGACCCGCGGCCCCTCGCCGCGCCGGCGCGGCCGGACCCCCCGGACCTGGTCGAGCCGCCCTTCGCCGAGCCGCCCCGGACGGAGCCCCCGGAGGTGGCACGGGAGGCAGGCGGACGCGGCATGCCCCCACCGTAGACAGCCCGGGCCGCGGACCCCCGGTCACACGCCGGGCGGCTCAGGCGCTCAGCACGACCGGCACGATCATCGGCCGGCGGCGGAACCTCTCGTTGACCCACCGCCCGACGGTCCGCCGGACCACCTGCTGCAGCTGCTGGGTGTCGACCGCCCCGGCGGCGACCGCCTCGGTGACGGCCGCGGAGATGCGCCCGCGGATCTGCTCGAACGCCTTGTCGTCCTCGGCGAACCCCCGCGCGTACAGGTGCGGGCCGGCGACCACGGCCCCGGTCTGGCCGTCGACGACGACGAAGCAGGAGACGAAGCCCTCCTCGCCGAGGATGCGACGGTCCTTGAGGTCGGCCTCGGTCACGCCGCCGACGGACGAGCCGTCGACGTACACGTACCCGCAGCGCACCCGGCCGGTGATGGACGCGTGGCCGTCGACGAGGTCGACGACCACCCCGTCCTCGGCGACGACCACCCGCTCGGGCTTGACCCCGGTGGCCATGGCGATCCGGGCGTTGGCGACCAGGTGGCGGATCTCGCCGTGGACCGGCATGACGTTGGCGGGCCGGACGATGTTGTAGAAGACCAGCAGCTCGCCCTCACTGGCGTGCCCGGAGGTGTGGACCCGGGCGTTGGCCTGGTGGACGACGGTCGCGCCGAGGCGGGTGAGACCGTTGATGACCCGGAAGACCGCGTTCTCGTTGCCGGGGATGAGGCTGCTCGCCAGCACCACGGTGTCGCCCGGGCCGATGGTGATCCGGTGGTCGTGGTTGGCCATCCGGCTGAGCGCCGACATCGGCTCGCCCTGCGACCCCGTCGAGATGAAGACCGCCCGGTCCGGCGGCAGCTGGTCGAGCCGGCCCGGGTCGACGAGGACGCCCGGGGGGACGGTGAGGTAGCCGAGCTCGGCCGCGATCCCCATGTTGCGGACCATGGAGCGGCCGACGAGCGCAGTCTTGCGCCCGTGGGCGGCCGCGGCGTCGAGCACCTGCTGCACCCGGTGGACGTGACTGGCGAAGCAGGCGACGACGATGCGGCCTCCGGAGCGGGCGAAGATCCCGTCGAGGACGGGTGCGATGTCGCGCTCGGCCGGGGTGAAACCGGGGACCTCGGCGTTGGTGGAGTCGACCATGAGCAGGTCGACCCCGCGCTCGCCGATCCGGGCGAACTCGCGGAGGTCCGTCAGCCGGCCGTCGAGGGGCAGCTGGTCCATCTTGAAGTCGCCGGTGTGCAGGACCGTCCCGGCGGGCGTGGTGACGGCGACGGCCAGGGCGTCCGGGATGGAGTGGTTGACCGCGAGGAACTCGCAGCCGAACGGCCCGAACTGCTCGGTGGCGCCCTCGGCGACGGTGAGCGTGAAGGGCTTGATCTTGTGCTCGGCGAGCTTGGCCTCGACCAGGGCGAGGGTGAGCTGGGACCCGACGAGCGGAATGTCGCGCCTCATCCGCAGCAGGTAGGGCACGGCGCCGATGTGGTCCTCGTGGCCGTGGGTGAGGACGACGGCCGCGATGTCGTCGAGCCGGTCGGCGACGTGGGAGAAGTCCGGGAGGATGAGGTCGACCCCGGGCTGGTCGCCCTCGGGGAACAGGACGCCGCAGTCGACGATCAACAGCTTGCCGGCGTGTTCGAGAACCGCCATGTTGCGGCCCACGTCGCCGAGGCCGCCGAGCGGGACGATCCGCAGGCCGCCGCCGGGCAGCGGGGGCGGCGGCCCGAGCTCGGGGTGGGCCTGGATCACCTGGTGAACCCCTCAGCGGGCGTCCGGTCGGTGACGTCGACTCCCGCCGGGACGCCGGCCAGAGCCAGGTCGAGGGTGGCGAGGGCGGCGGTCACCTCGGCGTGCAGGCTCGCCGCGTCCTCACCGGTCGCCGTCGCCAGCGGCAGGCGGACCTCGCGGCCGGGGATGCGTCCGGAGGCGGCCAGCACGGCCTTGGTCGCCACGACACCGGGCAGGCGCGTCATGATCGCGTCCTCGACCGGCTGCAGGCCGCGGTGGAGCAGGAGCGCCGTCGGCAAGTCGCCCTTGTCGACCGCGTCGAGCATCCGGACGTAGTAGGGCCCGGCGACGTGGGTGGCGACCCCGACCACCCCGGCGCCGCCCAGGGCGAGGTGCGGCAGTGTCATGGCGCCGTCGCCGGAGTACCAGCCGAGGTCGACGACGCGCTGCACCCGGGTCGCCGCCTGGAGGTCGCCCTTGGCGTCCTTCATCGCCACGATCCGCGGGTGGTCCGCGAGCTGGACGATCGTCTCGGTCGCGAACTCGACGCAACATCGCCCGGGGATGTCGTACAGCATGACGGGCAGGTCCGTGGCGTCGGCGACCGTCGTGGCGTGCGCGATCAGACCGGCCTGCGTCGGCTTGGAGTAGTAGGGCGCGACCAGCAGCAGGCCGTGCGCGCCGGCCGCGGCGGCCTCGCGGGCCAGGTGGACGCTGTGGGCGGTGTCGTTGGTGCCCACTCCGGCGACGACGTGCGCCCGCCCGCCCACGGCGGCGACCACCGCCCGGAGCAGGTCCGTCTTCTCGGCGTCGGTGGTGGTCGGCGCCTCCCCGGTGGTCCCGCTGACGACGAGGCCGTCGTGGCCCGCGGCGACGAGGTGGTCGGCGAGGTGGGCCGCGGCGTCGAGGTCCACGGAGGTGTCGGCGCGCATCGGCGTGACCATGGCGGTGAGGAGCCGCCCGAAGGGCCGCGACGGCCCGGCGACGGTGTGCGGCATGGCCGCGAGGCTACCGGGACCGGTCTCCGGGGTCAGGGGGCGACGCGTCCGGCGTCGACGAAGGCGCGGTGGGTGACCGGCATGAGGCCCGCCCAGATCTCCTCCATCCGCTCGGCGACCATCTCGATCTCCCGCTGCGGGTAGGAGGGGAAGGTGGCACCCTCGCGGATGGTGCGCAGCGACAGCACGTTCATGAGCGAGCGGGCGTTGAGGGTGACGTACATGGACGAGTAGGTGGTCACCGGCAGCACCATCCGGGCCACCTCGCGGGCCACCCCGGCCTCGAGCATCCGGGTGTAGGCGGCATAGGCCTCGGTGCAGACGGCACGGATGCTGTCGTCGACCAGCCGCTGCTGCTCGGGGGTGCCGTCGACGAAGGTGTAGGCCCCCGGCTTGCCGACCTGCTGCAGCCGGCGCTCGGGGCCGGGGACGTAGAACACCGGCCGCAGCCGCCGGTACCGGCCGGACTCCTCGTTGTAGGAGGCCATGCGGTGGCGCATGAACTCCCGGAACACGAAGATCGGCGCCGAGACGTAGAACGTCATGACGGCGTGCTCGAACGGGCTGCCGTGCCGGTCCCGCATGAGGTATCGGACCAGGCCGGCCGACGCCTCGGCGTCGGCGGTGACGTCGGCGAGGCTCGCCTCGCCCTTCGTCGACACCCGGGCCGCGAACAGGACGTCGGAGTCCGACGCGGTCGCCTTGACCAGCTCCACGTCGACGTCGGAGCGGAACCGGACCTCGTCCTCCGTGGCCGGTGCGGTGGACGTGGTCGTGCTCGGTGCGGCGCTCACGCCTGAGACCCTAACGAGGCGACCGCTGCTCCGGACCCGGCAGGATGGGAGCGTGGGCGTGTCGACGGACCTGGGCCTGGTGGACCGTGGGGCCGGGTGGTGGACGCGGGTCGTGGGGCGCGCCGTGGCCCACCAGCGGGTCTCGGCCGCCATGTCGCGGGTCCTCGATCCGGTGGACCGGCTGGTGCGCCGGGTCTCGGGCGGCCGGGTGACCGCCACCGAGGCCCTCACGGGGTTGCCCACCGTCGTGCTCACCACGCGCGGTGCCCGCAGCGGGCTGCCGCGGACGGTGCCGCTCATCGCGGTGCCCCACCGCGGGGACGTCGCCGTCATCGGGTCGCACTGGGGCCGGCCCACCCACCCGGCGTGGGTCGCCAACCTGCGGGCCACCCCGCGGGCGACGCTGGAGCGCGGCCGGCGGTCGGTCGCGGTGGTCGCCCGGCCCCTCGAGGGCGCGGAGGCCGAGGAGGTGTGGACCCGGGCCCGCGCCCTGTACCCCGGCTACGACGGGTACCGCCGCCGTGCCGGCCGGGAGATCGCCGTCTTCCGGCTGGAGCGGGCGTGACCGGCCGCCGCGACGTCCTCGCCGAGACCTTCGACGCCGTGCTGTTCGACATGGACGGGACGTTGCTCGACTCCACCGCATCGGTGGTGCGGTCCTGGACCCGGTGGGCCGGGGAGTTCGGCGTGCCGCTGTCCGCCCTCACGAGCCGGTCCTTCCACGGCGTGCCCGCCCGCGACATCGTGGCGATCCTGCTGCCGGAGGGCGACCTCGAGGCCGCGCACGACCGCATCGTCGAGCTCGAGGTGCTCGATGCCACGGACTGCGCCGCCCTGCCAGGGGCCGTGCCCGCGCTGGCGGCGGCGGCCGGGCGGGCCGCGGTCGTCACGTCCTGCTCGGCGCCCCTGGCGGCGGCCCGGCTGGCCGCCGCCCGGCTTCCGGTCCCGGCCGTCGTCGTCACCGCCGACGACGTGATGCGGGGCAAGCCCGATCCCGAGCCCTTCCTGGCGGCGGCCCGCCGCCTCGGTGCCGACCCGCGCCGGTGCCTCGTGGTCGAGGACGCACCCGCCGGCCTGGCGGCCGGAGCGGCGGCCGGGTGCGCCACGGTCGCGGTGACGACGACGCACGGCCCCGAGGACCTCGTCGCCGACGTCGTGGTCGGCTCCCTGGCCGACGTGGTCGTCAGCGTCGACGGCGGACTGCGGCTGCGACCGGCGTGACCGCCGGTGTCAGCGCCGCCACTCCCCCGTGTAGTGCTCGAACACCAGGCCCAGGGTCATGAGCGCGAAGGCGGCGAACCCGATGAGAAGCAGCCACGTGCCGACGGCCAGCCCGAGGAACAACACCATGGCCCCGCCCGCCATGAGGATCGGCCAGATGCTGCGGGGGTTGTAGAACCCGAGGTCGCCGGCACCGTCCGCGACCTCGGCGGCGGGGTCGTCCTCGGGACGGGGATCGATCCGCTGCGCCACCAGGTAGAAGTACAGGCCGACCATGGCCGAGAGCCCGCCGGTCAGCAGCAGAGCGGCGAAGCCCACCGGCTCCCAGCTGCTCAGCAGCCCGTAGATGAACGCGAGCGGGACGAAGAAGAAGGTCCCGGAGCCGAAGACCCAGGTCTCGATCCTCATCGGGGGCCCCCTCCGGCCCGGCCGGCCCGTTCGCCGAGATCGGGTTGGCCGAGCAGATCGTCCAGCACGCCGCGGTCGGCCTTCGCCTGCTGGTGCGCCGCGACCTCGGGGTGGTGCAGGTCGAAGGCGGGCCGCTCGGAGCGGATCCGCGGCAGCGAGGTGAAGTTGTGCCGCGGCGGCGGGCAGCTGGTGGCCCACTCGAGCGAGGCGCCGTACCCCCACGGGTCGTCGGCCGTCACCCGCGGGGCGCGGGTCGCGGTCCGGTAGACGTTGTAGAGGAACGGCAGGGTGGCCGCGCCGAGGAGGAAGGCGCCGACCGTCGAGATCTCGTTGAGCAGCGTGAAGCCGTCGGCCGGGACGTAGTCGATGTAGCGGCGCGGCATGCCGTCGACGCCCAGCCAGTGCTGCACCAGGAACGTCGTGTGGAAGCCGACGAACGTGAGCCAGAAGTGCAGCTTCCCGAGCCCCTCGTCGAGCATCCGCCCAGTCATCTTGGGCCACCAGAAGTAGAAGCCGGCGAACATCGCGAACACCACGGTGCCGAACACCACGTAGTGGAAGTGCGCGACGACGAAGTAGCTGTCCGACAGGTGGAAGTCCAGCGCCGGCATGCCGAGGATCACGCCCGTGAGGCCGCCGAAGAGGAAGGTCACGAGGAAGCCCAGCGACCAGAGCATGGGCGTCTCGAACGTCAGCGAGCCGCGCCACATGGTCCCGATCCAGTTGAAGAACTTCACCCCGGTCGGCACCGCGATGAGCAGCGTCAGCAGGGCGAAGAACGGCAGCAGGATCGCGCCGGTCACGTACATGTGGTGAGCCCACACCGCGACCGACAGGCCGGCGATGGCGATGGTCGCGAAGACCAGGCCCTTGTACCCGAAGATCGGCTTGCGGCTGAAGACCGGGATGACCTCGCTGATGATGCCGAAGAACGGCAGCGCGATGATGTAGACCTCGGGATGGCCGAAGAACCAGAACAGGTGCTGCCACAGGATGGCGCCCCCGTTCTCCGGCGCGAAGACGACGCTGCCGAACTGGCGGTCCGCGCCCAGCACCAACAGGGCCGCCGCCAGCACCGGGAACGCGACGATGACGAGCACGCTCGTGATGAGCGTGTTCCAGGTGAAGATCGGCATCCGGAACATCGTCATGCCTGGCGCCCGCATGCACACGATCGTCGTGATGAAGTTGACCGCGCCCAGGATCGTCCCGAAGCCGCCCATCGCCAACCCGAAGATGACGAGGTCGCCCCCCAGGCCCGGCGTGTAGGCCTCGGTCGACAGCGGCGTGTAGATCGTCCAGCCGAACGCCGCCGGGCCGGACGGCAGCAGGAAGCTGCTGAGCAGGATGAACCCGCCGAACAGGTACAGCCAGTAGGCGAAGGCGTTGAGCCGGGGGAAGGCGACGTCGGGCGAGCCGATCTGCAGCGGCACCAGCACGTTCGCGAAGCCGGCGAACAGCGGTGTCGCGAAGAGCAGGAGCATGATCAGCCCGTGCATCGTGAAGAGCTGGTTGTACGCCTCGTTGGAGGGCAGGATCTGGCGGCCGGGGTTGAAGAGCTCGGCCCGGATGACCAACGCCATGACGCCGCCGACCAGGAAGAAGACGAACGACGAGATGAGGTACAGGTAGCCGATCTTCTTGTGGTCGGTGGTGGTCAGCCAGTCGTACACGACCCGGCCGCGGGTGCGGCTGACGACCCGGACGCCGGGGGCCGGCTCGTAGGTGGTCGTCCGCTCGAAGGTGCCGGGGACCGCGGTCTCGCTCGCCATCACTCCTCCTCGTCGGTCCCGGTGCCGGACTCGCGGTCCTGGGGGGCGTCGCTGTCGACGCCACCGGTGCCGCGCACGCCGCCGCCCTGGGCGTTGGGGTCGTCGGACTGGACGTCGGACCGGCCGAGGTCGGTCTCGAGACGTCCGCCCTGGCCGGCGTCCTCGAGCTCGGCCATCCGGGCCTCGAACTCATCCGAGGCCAGCACCTCGACGGTGAACAGCATCTCGGCGTGGTACTCGCCGCACAGTTCGGCGCACCGGCCCTCGTAGGTGCCCTCGGCGGTCGGGGTCACCTGGAAGCGGTTCTCGCGCCCGGCGATGAGGTCCATCTTGAAGAGGAACGCCGGCACCCAGAACGAGTGGTTGACGTCGCGGGTGGTGAGGACGAACTCGACCCGCTGGTCCACCGGCAGGTAGAGCGTGGGGATCCGCTCCTTCGGGTCGCCCGCGGACTGCAGGTCCGCCTGCCGCCCGGTCGAGTACACGTCGTAGTCGAGGTAATTGAAGTCCCACGCCCACTGCTTGCCGACGACCTCGACGGTGAGGTCCGCGGGCCGCTCCTCGTCGAGGGAGAGGATCGCGGCCTGGTCGCGCGCCGTGAAGTAGAAGAGCACGAGGACGATGACCGTCGGCACCGCCGTGTACATCACCTCGATGGGCACGTGGTACCGGAACTGCGAGGGCAGCGGGTCGTCCGAGCGCCGCCGCCGGTAGGCGACGACCACCCACAGCGTGAGACCCCAGACCAGCAGGCCCAGCAGCAGCGCCGCCACCCACGAGCCGACCCAGAGGTCGGCGATCCGGTCGGTCATGTCGGTGGTGCCGACACTCTCCTCCGGCAGGTAGCCGCGCTCGAGCTGCCCTGCCGAGCACCCGCTGAGCGCGAGCGCCGCGACGGCCGCCGCCGTGCCGGCGACGAGCCGCGGCCGGCGGCGCCGCGCCGGGCTGGAGTCCACGCTGGGGTCCACGCGCACCTTCCGTCCACTGACGTCCAGCGCCGGTCGCCCACCGACCCGCGCCGCTGTCTTCTACACGGACGATAGCGTCCCGGTCGGGGGCCCGGGCGGGACCCCCGGGTCGCCCGGCGGGCCTCCGGGCGAGAAGTCCGGCCGGGGCTCCCGGCCGGTCACACCAGGGCGGCGTCCAGCAGGAACTCCAGGTCCGGGTCCAGCGGGCCGGGGGGCACCCGGCGCGCCGCTGCCGCGGCGAAGGCCCAGGGCAGCGGCGCGCTCACGGCGGCCGCGAGCATCCTCAGGTACTGCGCCCGGGAAACCTCCTCGACGCCGAGAGAGGCGAGGTGCTCGGTCCGCCACTGGACGTCGACGACCCGCCGGTCGTCGCCGTCCTCGGCGCACAGGCGCCCCAGCGCGACGACGGCAGCCTTGCTCGCGCCCGGGACGGCGTGGAACTTGGACTCGGCGGCGAAGAGGCCTCCCACCGCGACGCCGAACAGCCCTCCGGCCAGGCGTCCGCCCCGCCACACCTCGACCGAGTGGGCGAGGCCGACGTCGAACAGCTCCCGGTAGGCCCGGCGATAGCCGCTCGTGATCCACCGCCCGGGGCGCGCCGGGTCCGCGCAGCCGTCGACCACGGCGTCGAACGCCGCGTCCACGGTGACGTCGAAGGCGCGGCTGGCGCGGCGCAGGGACCGGCTCTCGTGCACCCGCGCCGGACGCAGCACGCCGCGCGGGTCGGGGGAGAACCATCCGAGGGCCCCGGTCCCGCCCGGACCGAGACCCATCGGGAACGCCCCGGCCACGTAGCCCGCCACCAGGTGGGAGCGGTCCAGCCGCCCGCCCGTCGCCACCAGGTCCTCCCCGGCCGGCGCCCGGTGCACCCGCAGGGCCAGGGCCGAGCGGAGGCGGAGGCTGCGGTCCCGGCGGCTCACGCGATCGAGAGTGGACCGAGGCGCGGTCCGGGTCCAGCCGATTGGGAGAAGCTCACCCGCCGACTCGCGACTCCGTCACTCACAGCGGTCACACAACCACCGAATGCGACGACACGCCAGACCCGGGGTGACGACCGGACGGGTCACCCCGGGTCGCGCCGACCGGAGGGGGCCGGGCAGCCCTCGCCGCTGTGCGCGAGGTGTCAGTGGAAGGAGTCTCCGCAGGCGCACGAGCCCTCGGCGTTGGGGTTGTCGATGCTGAAGCCCTGCTTCTCGATGGTGTCGGCGAAGTCGACCACGGCACCGTCGAGGTACGGCGTGCTCATGCGGTCGATCACCAGCTCGACCCCGTCGAACTCGCGGACGGCGTCGCCGTCGATGGTGCGGTCGTCGAAGTAGAGCTGGTAGACGAGCCCGGAGCAGCCGCCCGGCTGGACCTGGAGCCGCAGGCGAAGGTCGTCGCGCCCCTCCTGGGCCAGCAGCGAGGCCACCTTCTCGGCCGCCACCGGGGTCAGGGTCACGCCGTGCGCCGGGACGTCGCCGGCGGGGGCATCGGTGGCGGGCGTCACCGTCTCGGTCATCGTGCCTCCTGGTCGCTGTGGTCCGGCGCCCCGGCCCTTCGGGAGCTGTCACCGGCGTCGCCTGGGGCAACGGCGACGACACGGCGGGTGTTCCGGGCCCGTCGGGATCCGGACGTCCCTAGGGTACGGGTGGTCGCGACCAGGTGGCCGCGACCCTGGCCGAGCGGGCGGCCAGGGTGCCCCGCGGGTCCGCGAACGCGGCGGCGAACCGGTCCGGGCCGTCCGCGACGGCGTAGGCCGCGTCCACCCCGACCGAGCTCAGCTCCCGCCGGCCGACGAGCACCTGTCCCGCCACCACGACGACGGGCACGGCCGCCGCCTGGGCGGCCCGGGCCACCGCCGTGACGGCCGTCCCGCGCAGGCTCTGCCAGTCGAAGGCCCCCTCCCCCGTGATCACCAGGTCGCTGTCCCGGGCGGCCGCCGCCAGGCCGACTGCGTCGGCGACCTCCTGGGCGCCGGGGACGCGCGTGGCGCCCAGGGCGAGCAGGGCAAGGCCGAGCCCGCCGGCGGCACCGGCACCCGGGGCCCGCTCCAGGGAGCCACCGCCTACCTGCAGGGAACCCGCTTCGCCAGCTTCACCGACACCTCCGGGCGATTCCGCTTTGCGGA
>JBHJOJ010000034.1:0-6158 GCA_050329835.1 Kineosporiaceae bacterium
GCCGCCGGCCGGGCGAGCGTCAAGGCGGCCGGGGTGGTGGTCGACGACACCGCGGTGACCCCCCGCTATGTGCGGGAGATCGCCGCTGCCCGGGAACTGCCGGTCGTCCGGCGGATCGCGGTCGGGTCGCTGCGCAACAAGATCCTCCTGATCCTGTCGGCGGCCCTGCTGCTCGGCCAGTTCCTGCCGTGGGCGCTCACCCCGCTGCTCATGGCCGGGGTCCCGTCACGACCGAGCTGACCGCGTTCGCTGTCACGGTCCGCCCCGCCGACCTGCTGACCCGAACCTTGCCGACCCCGGGTCAGCGGTGTCCCAGCCGCACCGCGACCCGGTCCAGGTAGAGCAGCTGCAGCGCCCCGATCACCAGCACCAGGGTCACCAGCACTCCGGCGGGCATGACGAGCCCGACCGGCGCGCCGGGGCCGCCGAGGAACACCAGGACCTGCCGGAGCACGAGGGAGTAGGCGTTGACGTCGGCCGGGTTGGACCCGGTGGCGTACGGCCACACCACGTCCTGGGCCAGGACCACCCACGTCAGCAGCCACACCGCGCCGACCATGGGCAGGGCCGGGAGCAGCAGCGACCGCCACGTCGAGGTGGGTTCGCCGCGCGCGGCGGCTGCCCGGCGCCGCAGCTCCTGCCCCCGCCACAGGAGGGTGAGGACGACGAGACCGGGGATCGCCACCCATGCCTGCGGGAGGGCCGACACGGGTTCGCCGAGTTGACCCAGGTCCCGCAGCGTCGAGAACCGGGCGAGGACGAGGGGGAGGGTGCCGACGAACAGCCAGGGGGCGAAGAGCAGCAGCAGCACCTCGCTCCAGCGGCCGAGCGGCCGCAGAGCGCCGATCCCGAACGCCGCGGCGGCCGCCACGCCCACGGACACCGTGGCCGTCACCAGCGGCGGCAGCCAGGTGTTGGCGAGCACGGCGGCCACCGACACCCCGTCCGGGACGTCGTCCGCCCCGATCCGGGACAGCCACGGCCACAGGGCGGCGACCGTGACGACGAGGACGGCGAGGGCGCCGGCCGTCGCGAGGACCGCGGCCAGGCGCCGGACCGGAGCGGCATGGCCGCCGCGGAGCGCGTCGGCCTCGCCGGCCTCGTCGGCCCCGCCGGGCCTCGTCCGCCCCAGGACCTCGAGCCTCACCCCGGTCACGACGAGCAGGACCGTCACCGCGATCCCGAGGAGCCCGAGGACCGCCAGGAGGATCGTGCTGACCGCCGCCGCCGACCCGACCTGCAACGTCGAGAACCCGAAGTTCACGACGAGCTGGAACGGTGCGCCGCGGCCGGTCACCGGGCCGAGACCGAGTGCGTACCCGCCGTCCTGGAGCGCGAGCGCGAGGGCGGTGACGGCGAGGACCGCCCCGGACACGCCGGCCGCGGCCACGGCGCCCGCGACCGAGCGGGCCCCGCGGAGGACCGCCAGGTACGCCGTGACGCCGACGGCACAGGCGAGCCCGATCGTCGTCGCCCAGACGACCACGGCCGCCGGCAGCGTGGATGGGCCGGTGGGGGCTTCCCCTGCCCGGGACAGGGTCCACCCGACGGCGACGGCGAAGGGTGCGAGAGCGGCCAGCGGGAACGTGAGAAGCACCCGGACCGGCACTCGTCCGGCCCGGCCTCCGACGTGTGCGGCCAGCGCGAGCGGCGGCGCCACGACGAGCAGGACCAGGACGGGGACGAGAGCCCAGGAGACGGCGGTGCCGAACGCCGCGACCGCGTCACCGGTGGCGATCCGGTAGGCCCCGAAGCCGGCGGGCGTGCCGGCCCCCCCGCGGAGCGGGTCGGGATCGGTGAGGCTGTCAACGACCGTCCGCAGGCTGGGGACGACATACCCCACCACCAGCGCGACGGTCGCCGGGACCACCAGGAGCAGTCCGCCGGCCATCCCGGCGGCCGAGGTGCGGCCACCGCTGGTCACCATCGTGGTCCCGGTCCCCGCCATGAGTCCTCACCGTCGCTCCGGGTCCGCGGATGCGGACGAATCGAACCCTAGAGCCCCCCTCGCCCCACGTCACGACAGCCGCGACGAGCGGGGGTCACTCGTCGATGCCGAGCTCCTTGCGGGAGCGCTTGAGCGTCTTCCACAGGTCCCGGATTCGGTCGTACGCCTCTGCCTGCGACAGCTTGCCGGAGGTCTCGAGGGTGCAGATGTAGCCGACCCGGTGGGCGAACTCCTGGAGGTTGGAGTTGAAGACCAGGTTCTCCGGGGTGAACTCCCCGCGGTAGGTGGACCGGGGGTAGAGGAACTCGTCCTTGCCGGCGGGTAGGTCGGACACCTCCCCTTGGTATCACTCCCCGACACCCGACGCGCCCCGGGTCAGGCCGTGGCCACCCCGGTCCAGCGGGCGACCTCAGCGGCGAGTTCGAGGCGCTCGACGACGGCGGCGGCCTCGTGCTCGCCCCAGGCCTCCCGCGGCACCAGCCACATCACCTCGAACTCGTGACCGTCCGGGTCCACGCCGTAGAGCGACTTCGTCGCCCCGTGGCTGGACTCGCCTGTCAGGGCACCGAGCCCGGCCAACGTCCCGCGGGCGGCGGCGAGGTCGTCGATCGTCGTCACCTGCCAGGCCAGGTGGTACAGGCCGACGGACCCCCGCGGCGGGCGCGGCGCGCCCCGGCCCAGCCCGAACAGCCCGAGGTCGTGGTGGTTGTCCGACCCGGCCGCCCGGAGGAACGCCGCGCTCGCCCGGGGCTCGCGCGCGACGACGGTGAAGCCGAACGCCTCCTGGTAGAACCGGATCGACCGTTCGACATCGGAGACGAAGAGGACGGCGTGGTTGAGGCGGCGCACCGGGACCATGCCCCGGCAACGCCGCCTCGCCCGCCGCTGTGCCACCGCTACGGCACGGGCGACTTCGCGGGCAGCCGTCCCTCGGGGTCCAGGTCCAGCCGGCGCCGGGCCTTCTCGCTGCCGCCGAGGACCAGTGCCGGGCGGTCGTCGCCGTACTCGCCCTCGTGGCCCGCCAGGACGCCGCCGTGCTCGTCGCGGACCCGGAAGGGCGGGTGCTCCACCTCGATGGCGCGCCGTCCCTGGCCCCGGGTGGCCCGCAGCGACGCGACGACCGACACCGTGAGGATGGTCGCGATGACCGTCAGGGAGACCCAGGTCGGGATGTAGTACAGGTCGACCTTGACGATCATCTTGACTCCGACCCACAGCAGCAGCACCGCGAGTCCCAGCTTGAGGTACACGAACCGGTGCATGAGGTCGGCGAGCAGGAAGTACATCGCCCGCAGCCCGAGGATGGCGAAGGCGTTGGCCGTGAAGACGATGAACGGCTCGGTCGTGATGGCGAAGATCGCCGGGATGCTGTCGACGGCGAACACGATGTCGGTGAACTCGACGAGGACCAGGACGGCCAGCAGGGGCGTCGCCATGAGCACCCCGCGGTGGCGGACCAGGAACCGCTGCCCGCGGTACTCCTGGAGGACCGGCATCACCCGGCCGAACCAGCGCAGCACGCGGGACTTCGCGGGGTCGATGTGCTGGTCCCGCTCGCGCAGCATCCGGTACCCGGTCCACAGCAGGATCGCCGCGAAGCCGTACAGCACCCACTCGAAGGACTCCACCAGGGCGGCGCCGGCCCAGATGAAGATGCCCCGGAACACCAGGGCGCCGAGCACCCCGAGGAACAGCACCCGGTGCTGGTACTCCCGCGGCACCGCGAAGAACGACAAGATGATCGCCCAGACGAAGACGTTATCGACCGCCAGCGACTTCTCGATGAGGTAGCCGGCGAAGTAGTCCTGCCCGGCCTGCGAGCCCGACGTCACCCACAGCAGGACGCCGAAGGCCACCCCGAAGGCCACCCAGATCGCCGACCAGAGTCCCGCCTCCCGCAGCGAGATGACGTGGTTGTCGCGGTGGAAGAACAGGTCGATCGCCAGCATGGCGAGGATGACGCCGAGCACGGCGAACCAGGCCCAGAGGGGGACGTCCACGGATCTCCTCGAACGGTCGGACCGTCCGAGGGTCTCTCCCGCCCGGTCCGCGGGACGCCGCGTACCGGGTGGCGCGCCGGGCCGTGCGGCCGTACTGACGACGCGTCCGTGGGTGGGGTACTCCCCCTCGGTGCCGGGCGGTGGCCCGGCCGGGATGATGGTCGGGACGCGGGGCCCGGGTGTCAAGTCGGCCCCCGGGCCCCGGCGGCGTCACTCCCGCCGCAGGGTGAGCGCGACGCCGCCGTGCGTCACCAGGGACTCGTCCGGCATCAGCGCCACCCAGCCGCCCCGGATCAGCACGGCCTCGATGAGCTCGTCGACGATGTCGTCCACGACGTCGGGGTGCTCGACGTCCGTCGCGGGCTCGAGCACGTCGCCGCCGTCGCGCAACCGGACCGGCTGGAAGAGCCCCTCCTCCACGGCGAGCATCTCGGGCCGGCCGTGCCGGGCGGCCTGCCAGGCAGCGGCGAGCCCGGCGGCGACCCGGTCCTGACCGACGCGCTTCTCCAGCAGCGCCAGCGCCTCCGACCGGCGGGAGCGCAGGTGCTCGGTCAGCACGGAGGCGGTGCGCTCCGCCAGCTCGGCGAGCCGGGCGGCCTGCAGGTTGACCGGGACCCGGCCCGCGACGACGGAGCCCGCGAGGCGCCGGGAGGAGTCGGCGCGCTCCGAGAACGCGGCGAGGATGCGCTGGGCGCCGACGAGGACGACGGGGGCGGGCCGCAGCTGCTGGTACGTGGCGAGCGCCTGGTGCACCCGGCGGAGGAAGGGGTCCTCGGCCGGGTCCCCCGCCCGGACCCGGGTGTCGTCGGCGGGCACCCGGCGCATCGGGAACCCGGACCCGACGACCGGACGCAGCGCCCCGCCACCGCCCTCGAACAGCCGGGCGTCCCGCGAGCTCAGCAGCAGGACCAGGTGCCGTGGCGTGCGGTGCAGCGCGCGCACCAGGTCCCGGGTCGCGAACGTCGGGTCGACGACCACCCGGTCCCGGACCCCCACCGGCAGCGGCACCCGGTCGCTGCGGTGCTCCGAGGCGTACAGCGCCAGGCCGTGCGTCGTGGCGTCGCCCGCCGCCGCGGTGGCCATGTCGTGCAGGGCGGCCGCGACCTCGGGGGCCACCGGTTGCGGCTCGGTCGCGAGCCGGGCCACCGCCTGGGCGACGAGAGCGTCCAGGGTCGTGCGGTCGCGGGCCGTCATCCGCGGCGCCGGCGTGGTGGTGAGCAGCACCGACACCGACGGGTAGCCACGGTGCGTCTGGAGTTCGAAGACCTGTGCCGCGGTGAGCCCGCGGCGGGCGGGAAGGGTGATGATCGGGGACGTCATGGCAACCTCCGGCTCTGTGGATCGGAACCAGAGGTCTTCTCCGCCGGAGCCGCCCCGCCGGGTGCCGCAGCACCGTACTGACGACGGGGGCACGACCGCGGTGTGCGGCCGGGAGTACTCCCCTCTGCCGCGAATACTAGCGAGTCCCGGCCCGGGCACCGACTGCTGAGCTTCGCCGGGACGCTGCAGGAGGAGGTCGTCCTCATGCCGGCGCTCTACTCGCTGTTCGTGGTGCTCACGTCGACCCTGGTGACCCTGGCCTTCCGGCGGGCCCACGACCGGAAGCAGCAGAAGATCCCGGAGCTGCTGTAGCCGGTCCGGTCGTCCTCGACGCCCGGGGGGTCCGGCGTCGCCCGGGCGTGAGGGAGCCTGTCCGCCTGACGGACGCACCGTCTCGGTGAGTGGTCGGCAGTTTCCGTGCCGTCCGAGGCCTCGATCGGGGTGCTTGCGTGCCGGCCGAACGCGGGGTGATCGGGGCATTACGTTGTGTTGCGTTCAGCTTTCGAGCTCTGGACGCCAGTGTCCACGCAAGAACTTACTGTCTTGCGTCCGTTGACGGGTTCCGTTTCCAGGCCTTCAGTCGATGCATGAGAACCCGCAGTGTCGCGGGCAGCCTGCTAGCCGCCGGCCTCGTGGTCGGCGGTCTCGGGGTGTCGACGGCGACCGCTCCAGACGCACACGCCTCCTACGACGGCCCGCGCGCGGGCATGGTCCAGATGTTCGAGTGGCCCTGGGACGACCTCGCGCGCGAGTGCACCAACCATCTCGGGCCGTAACTGGTCAGGTGGTTCCTGGTAGCCAGGGTTTTCCTTGAGCGAGTTGGGTGAGTGCGTCGTAGAGGTTGATGCCGTGTTTGCGGGTGGTGGCGGTGTAGGAGCGGATGGCGGCGA
>JBHJOJ010000035.1:0-4551 GCA_050329835.1 Kineosporiaceae bacterium
CCGAGCACCCGGTGCCTCACCTGGGCCTGAGTCTGGGCCGTCGTGTCCACCGGGTGGTGGACCCAGGTCAGCGTGGTCGGGTCCGCGGGGTCCTGCACCGCCGTCGGCGCCAGCCCCACGGGGGCGTGGGGCGGCGCCTGGAGCTGCACCGTGGCGGACACCGAGTACCCGGACGCCAGCTCCGGGATGGCCCCGGGGTTGGCGGTCGTGCGGTGGCGGACCCGGTACCTGTGAGTGAGCCCGGTGTCGGGGGCAACGTGGGTGTGGGAGGTGACCCCGGAGCCCCGGGTGGCGAGCAGTGCCCAGCTCGCGCCTCCGTTGGTGGACCACTCGACCTGCGTCTCGTAGAGACCGTAGGTGGGGCCGATCGACCAGGTGACGACGATGTCGGCGCCGGACTTGCCCGCCGAGCACCCGGCCGGGGGCACCGGCGTCGTGTAGACGGTGCTGGATGCCCCCGAGGGGGCGCCCGTGCCCGCAGAGTTGATGGCAAGGGCGCGCCACTCGTAGGCGCGTTGGGCGACGGTGTTTCCGTCGGTCCAGGACGTCGCCGTCCCGGACACGTTGGCGACGGTGCTCCAGGCGCCCCAGGCCCCGCCGAAGAACACACGACGCTGCACCTTCTGGGTGTGGTACGGAGCGGACGCCGAGGCATTGCGGGTCCATGACACGGTGTGGCCGGTGTCACTGATACGGGAAATCGTGGGAGAACCGGGCGGGCCGGGTACGTTGAACGGGATCGACGCGTTGAGGCTAACGGTGGGCTGTCCCCCGTGGTAAACGCCGGTGATGGTGGCCGCGAAATTGTAGGCGGCTCCTGGCGACCCTGTGAATGTCGCCGTGTTGATGAGATTGGGGCCACCCCCGGTATTGGTGAAGCCGACCGCCCCTGTGATGGCGTTGCCCTGACGATTCAGGGTCTGCGCGTCGTTCATTCCAAATTCGGTCTGGTAGTAATACCTCGCGGTGAACGTGCTGCCCGACCGAGAGAGGTCGATGCCGACGCGAATTCCGTTGCCGTCGCTGCCCTGGGCGTAAGCGCCCCACGCGATGGCCATCAGATTCCCCTTTGCATTGCCCGGCGACGGATTGTCCGGAAGAACTCGGCGACCTCGGGCGCCACGTCGCCCGCCGGCAGCTCCAGCCGCTCGATGACGTAGGTGTCGCCGCCGGCCGGGCGCACCGCAGTTGCACTGCGGGTCATCCCGCCGTCGGCCATCCGGTCAAGGCCGGGCATCCGGCGCAGGGTCTCGGCCAGGATCGCCAGACTCCTGGCCGACCCGTCAAGGGGGATGTACGCCTCGCTGACGTCCATCCGGTCACCGACGACTCGCCAGGAGTTGGCTGGCACCATCGAGGCCACTGACGACATGGGGGTCAGCCCGCCCTCGGCCATCGGGGTGAGGACGCCCCCCGCGGCGAGGGGGATCGACCCGCCCCCGCCGGGCACACGCACCGTGGTGGCGCTGACCCGCACCGCGATGACCCGGCCGGAATTGTTGCGGATAAATCGGTCAACTCCGGCCTGGGCGCCCGCGGTGTCCGCCGTGAACCGGGTGGAGATGCTGGTCGGTACGGCGCCGTAGGCGTCGGCCAGACCTTCGGCCTGCGCCTCGGTGAGACCCATGGCGGTGAGCTGACGGATCAGGGCGTCGCGGGCCGACTGGGCGTCGCGCGCGAGGTCCTCCGTGCTGGCACCCGCGCGCGAGGCAGCAGCCGCCTGACGCCCCATCCCCTCGACGACGGCGCGGATCTGCCTGTCGAGCACCTTCCCGGCGGCCGTGTTCGTGTTGAGCGCGCCGGTCGAGGCGTCGATCCGGAGCGCCGTCCCCGTGGCACTGGCCCCCACGGTGTCGATGGAGTCGGCGAGCGCCACGGAGGCGTCGTTGAAGGCGGCCTGCTGCTCGGCGGGGACCCGCAGCTCCTCCAGCTTCGCCCGGGTCTCCTGGAGCGAGACGCCGAGGGTGTCGCGCAGGGTGTCGGCCGCGCGAGCGGAGCCCGCCTCGAACGCCGCCAGCTCGCCCCCGGACTCGCGCAAGGCGGTCGAGGCGTCACGCAGCGAGTTGCCGAGCAAAACATTGCCGGTGGCGAACGCGGTCACGGCTGCGGCGTAGGTGATGTCCGCGAGCGCTCCGTTGAGCCCGGCCAGCATTCCCACGAGCTGGCCGAAACCCTCGATCCCGGCCGCCGTGGTGTCCACGATCGCGGCGCCCATGTCGACGGCCGCCGTGGCGATGTCGAACATGAACCGGACGATCGCCTCGCGGTTGCCGCTGACGTTCTCGGTGAGTTCCTGGAGCTGCGGCCCGAAGGCGTCGGCCATGGCCTGCTGCGCAGCGGCGAAAGCGACTTCGACGCTGCGCTTCATGGTGTCCACGGAGTTGGCGGTGTTGCCGGTGAGCGTTGACAGGGCGCTCGACGCGGTGCCCGACAGGTTCTCGAACTCGGTCCCGGTGGCGGTGAGGTCCATGTCGAACAGGGCTTCGCCCAGGTCCTCGGCCTTCGTGCCGAAGAGCGCGATCGCCGCCGAACTCCGCAGCGCGGGGTCCTCCACCTCGCGCAGCTTGTCGAGGGTGAGCCCGAGGGCGTCGGCCGCCGCGGGGCCACCGCGGGAAATCGTGGCAGTCATCTCCTCGGCCGACAGCCCGATTGCTGCGAAGCCCTCGGCCGTCAAGGTTGACCCGTCGACAGCCCGGATTGCAAACTCCTTGAGCGCGTCGGCTGCGGTGTCCGTGTCGCGCGCGCCCCCTCGTACGGCCTGGGACAGCAGCGTGAGCGCCTGCCCGCCGTCGAGGCCGAGCTGCCGCCACTGCGTCGCGTACTCGTCGAGGGTGTCGAGCCAGTCCTCGGACACGTTGAGCCCGGCCTGCTGGCCCCGGACGATGATGTCAAGCGCCTCGTCGGCCGATCCCGCGAGGCCGGTGCGCAGCAAGGTGGCCGTGGACCGGACCACACGCGGGATGTCCTCGCCCAGGATGTCGGCGACCCCGGACAGGGACTCGATGACCCGCTGAGAGCTGCGGGCCGTCTCGTCGGCGTCGATCAGCCCGGCTTCCAGGGCACGCCGGGCAGTGTCCATGTTGGCTTCTATCGACGCGCCCCAGTTCTGGGCATACGCCTCACCAGCGGCCCGGGCGAGCGTGGCAGCCTGCTGCTCGTCGAGGGCGAGCGCGGCTTGGAGCCGGTCCTGCGACGCCTCCAGCTCGAACCCGCGCGTGAAGGCGGCAGCAGCGGCTTGCCCGATGCCCACGAGCAGCCCGGCGACCGGGATCGCGGCCAGTCCTGCGAGCAGCCCGGCCCCGAAGCCCTTGGCCGCGCCACCGCCGGACGTCTCGGCGCCGTCGGCGAGGGAGTCGAGCTTCTGCTCAGCGGCCGAGGTGTCGGCGTCGACCTCGATCTCGGCGTCCGGCAGTGCCCGGGCAGCCGCCTCGACCCCGGCGAGCTGCGTCTCGGCCCGTGAGGCGTCGGCGACGACCTGGACGGTCACCTTCGCCCGGTCGAGCTTCCTCTGCCGGGTTTCGACCTGCTGCGCGCCGCGCTCGAACCGGCTGATATCGGCCGTAAACAGCGTCTCAAGCTCAGCGACGGTCAGGGCCACGCGCGCTCACCTCCTCGACCAACGCCTGTCGCAATCGCGACCCAGGCTCGGACACCAGCCCGAGGATGAGCGTACGGACGCCGGGCCAAGGGGAGTCGAGCGTGCGGGAGTCGTGCAGGTCGATGCCGTGCAGCGCGCTGAGATCCCGAATCACGAGGTCCCACCGGGCCGCGATCGTCGACCACCACCACACCGGCGCCCCCTGCGGGGGTGCGGGCGCCGGTGTGGGAGGCCGCGCACCCGGCGGCACCCGGTAGTCCGGGTACAGCCCGTCCTCGTCGGGCTCGCCGACCCCGTACCGAGCCCAGCCCCCCGCCGTGGCAAGCGGGCTGGGCTCGGTCATTCCCCCGGGGCATCGCCCCCGGTCGGGTCCTCGGCGCGTGACCACAGGACGCGGGCGATCGCATCCGCGCGATCACGCCCACGCGCCCAGAAGACCATTGCGTAATAGGACATCCGGTCCACCGTCGCGGCGGGCACGTCGTCCTCCATGAGCGCGCGGTGCACCGCGCGCCCGAGAGTCACCTCACCGAGAGGGCGCTGGCCCACCTGGTCCAGCGCCTCGTCGAGGCCCTCCGGGCGCGCAGCCCCGGCGGGCACGAGACCGAGACGCTCCTCGGTCCTGATCATGAGCGCCACGATGACCCGGGCCTCGGCCACCGTGGGCGGGCGGACCCGGTAGGTCCGCCCGCCCACAGTCAGGACGAGGTCCGGGGCCACCCACTCGGCGAAGTCGATCGCCGCCACGGGTCAGGCCCGGGTGTAGCTGAGGGCTGCGCTCGCCCCGCCGGGGGTGGTGACGATGATCGGCACGGACCCGGCGCTGCCGGTGGGCAGGGCGACCACGAGCGTCCCGTCGCCGACGACGGTGAAGTCCGCCGCGGTCCCGTCGATCGTGACGGCGGTGGCGCCAGCGAAGTGGCGGCCCTGGAGCGTCACGAGCTGGCCGGTGC
>JBHJOJ010000036.1:0-11884 GCA_050329835.1 Kineosporiaceae bacterium
CCGGCGGCGGCCAGGTCCGCGCGGCGACGCCCGAGCACGTCCGCCGGGGCGCCGTCCGCGGCCACCCCGTCGGGGCCGAGGACGACGACGCGGTCGACGACCGGCAGCCACAGATCGACCCGGTGCTCGACGACGACGAGGGTGGCCCCGGTCGCCGCGACCCGGGCGGCCACGGCGTCCCGCAGGGCGACCGCCCCGCCGGGATCGAGCATCGCGGTCGGCTCGTCGAGCAGCAGGAGGTCGCCGCCCGGGGCCAGGACGGCCGCCAGCGCGAGGCGCTGCCGCTGCCCGCTGGACAACCGCGAGGTGGGACGGTCCAGGGCGAGGTGCCCGAGCCCGGCGCCGGCCAGCGCGCGGGCCACCTCGGCCGGGATCCGGTCGGGCGGGACGCCGGCGTTCTCGAGGCCGAAGGCGACCTCGTCGCCGACCCGCGCCAGCACGGTCTGGGAGTCGGGGTCCTGCAGCAGCAGGGCCACCCGGGCACCGGCCTCCCGGGCCGCGCGTGCCGGCCGGCCGGCCACCAGCAGGGCGCCGGTCTCCGCGTCGGCCGGCTCGGCCTCGCCCGCCAGGTCCGACTCCAGCAGGCCGGCGAGTCCGAGGAGCAGCGTCGACTTGCCGGACCCGCTGGGGCCCAGCAGCAGCACCCGCTCGCCGGCCGCCACCTCGAGGTCGAGGTCGCGGACGGCCCAGGCCCGGCGGCCGGGATGCCGCCAGCCCCAGCCGCGCGCCCGCCAGCCGACCCCCACGGGTGCCCGCTCAGACCCGCCGGGCAGCCCGTGCCGAGGCGAGCGCGTCCAGCGCCCCGGTCGCCGCCAGCGCCCGGGTCAGCAACCACCCGCCGACGCCGGCCAGGAGGATCGCGGACACCACGCCGACGCCGACGCGGGCCGCCTGCTGGTCGACGCCGACGGCGGCGTAGAACAGCGGCACGGTGAGCAGCGCCTCTCCGGCGGCCGCCCCGACCGCGGCCAGGACCGCCGCCCCGGCACCCCACCGCCGGTGGCGCAGCGCGGCGAGGGCCAGCTCCGCGCCGGCTCCCTGGGCGAGGCCGTACCAGAGCGTGACGAACCCCCACTGGTTGCCGACGAGCATGCTGGCGACGGCGGCGACCACCATGGTGAGCAGCGCGGCGCCCGGCTTGCGGACGACGAGCCCGCCGAGCACCGCGGGCAGCACGTAGAGCCCGGTGAGGATGCCCTCCAGGGGCGGGTAGAGGGCGATGGGCCCGGCCGTGACCGGGCCGTACCCGGTGTTGGCGGCGACGAGCAGCACGCCGCCGGCGACGCCGAGGACGGCGGCGCTCACGAGGTCGACCGTGCGCCAGCGACGGCGCCGGCCGGGGGCTGTGCTGTCGGTGGTGCTGTCGGTGGTGCTGTCGGCTGTGCTGTCGGTGTCGCCGGATCCGGTGACCATGGCTCGCTCCCTCCTGGAAGCGGGGATCCCGCCGGCGGTGCGAGCGCCGACGGGTGAGCTCGACTCCCTTCGCCGGTGCTAACCGGATCAGGTTCGAGGGTCTGCGGTCGCCCGCACTCTCAGCGCCCCGGTGGCGCTCCCCTGTCGTGCCCGCCATGGTACGCGCGGGTGCCCGGCTTGCCCCGGCGGCGGGGTGACGGCACGCTCGACGGGTGTCCGCTCTCGTGTGGCGACTGTCGGCCCTGCTCGCGACCGTGGTGGCGGGGGCCGTGGCCCAGCGGGCGCTCGCGGCCGGGTGGCGGGCCGCGACCGGCCACCGCCCGCCGGGACTGCCGGAGAGCCCCGAGACCCGGTTCGCGGAAGCGGTCGTGTACTCGATGATCGCCGGGGCGGTGCTCAACGCGGCCCGGGTGGTGGCGACCCGTCAGGCCGCGCGGTTCTACGTCCGGCGGACCGGGGGACGCCTGCCGAAGGCGCTGCGCGGGCCGTCGTCCTGACCCGGGGGCGTCCGGCACCGACGCCGACGCGGAGAGCTGACCTCGCGACGTGACCGCCCTCTCGGAACTGCCCGCCTGAGGGTTGCCCGGCGGGGCGAGTGACGGCAGGCTCGTGCGGTGCGCCGTCCCGCCCCCCTCGCGGTCCTCGGCGGCCGGGGGGAGGCCGCGCGGTGCTGAGGCTGCTCCGGGCGGGCTCCGGGCCGGGCGGACGGGGCCCCGCCGTCCGGGTGCTCGCCGCCCTGCTGGTCCTCGGCCTGCTGGTGGGGATCGCGCCGTTCCTGGGCGCCGCCGTCGTCTGGGTGCTGGACGTCCTCTAGTTACCGGCGGGTAACCTCAGCGGGAACCGAGCCGAAGGAGTCCCATGGCGACCGGGTACACCGGGGTGCAGACCGCCCTCTTCGTGGCCGTGCTCGCCGTCACGCTCGTGGGCGTGTCGGCGTTCGCCGTCGGCCTGGGCCGGATCGTCTCGGTGATCCGGCTGGGGTCGCCGGTGCGCGGCCGCGCGGAGCGGCCGTGGTCCCGGCTCGAGCACACGGTCACCGAGGTCCTCGGCCACACCCGGATGCTCCGGTGGTCGGTGCCGGGCGCCGCCCACTGGTTCGTCATGGTCGGCTTCGTCGCGCTGCTCGGCACCCTGGTCACCGCCTACGGGCAGGTGCTGGAGCCGCGCTGGACGATCCCCGTGATCGGGCGGAACGCCGTCTACGCCTGGTTCGTCGAGATCATCGCGTTCCTCACCCTGCTCGGCATCCTCACGCTCATCGGCGTCCGGCAGGTCGCCATGCGCCGCCGCCCGCCCCCGACCTCGCGGTTCCTCGGGTCGACCACCTGGCAGGCGTACGTCGTCGAGGCCACGATCCTCGCCATCGCGGTGCTCGTGCTGACCCTGCGGGGCCTGGAGTACGCGCTCGACGCGGCCGCCGGGTCGTCCACCGCGGCGTTCTCGCACCACCCGGTGAGCCTGCCGCTGGGGGAGGCGTTCACGGCGCTGTCCCCGGACACGCTGGGGGCCCTGGTGTCCGGACTCGCCGCAACCAAGATCACGGTGTCGATGGCCTGGTTCGTCGTCATCGGGCTGACGGTCACCATGGGCGTCGCCTGGCACCGCTTCACGGCCCCGTTCAACATCTTCCTCAAGCGGGACCCGGCGGGTGGCACCGCCCTCGGCGCCCTGCCGCCGCTGACGGTCGCCGGTCGTCCGGTCGACCTCGAGGCGCTGGAGGACCTGCCGGAGGACGCCTCGCTCGGCGCGGGGAAGATCACCGACTTCTCGTGGAAGGCCCTGCTCGACTTCACCACCTGCACCGAGTGCGGCCGGTGCCAGAGCCAGTGCCCCGCCTGGCAGACCGAGAAGCCGTTGAGCCCGAAGCTGCTCGTCACCGCCCTGCGCGACCACGCCTACGAGTCGGCCGGGCTGCTGCCCGGCGAGCCGTTCGGCCGGAGCGACGGTGCTGGGACCTCCGGTGACCGGGCCGACGGCGGCTCCACGGCGGCCGGAGAGGGGCCGTCGGCCCTGGACCGCCCGCTGGTCGCCCCGGCGCCGGGCGGCTACGGGACCGGGCCGACCGCCGTCGACAAGGGAGGTGACGGCCACGACGACATCGACGCCCTGGCCCTGGCGGGGGTGCTCGACCCGGACGTCCTGTGGTCGTGCACCACCTGTGGGGCCTGCGTCGAGCAGTGCCCCGTCGACATCGAGCACGTCGACCACATCGTCGAGCTGCGTCGCCACCAGGTCCTGCTCGAGTCCGCCTTCCCCACCGAGCTGGGCGGGCTGTTCCGCAAGCTCGAGAACCAGGGCAACCCGTGGGGTCTGCCGCCGCGGGCCCGCCTGGACTGGGCCAAGGGGCTGCCGTTCGAGGTGAGCGTGGTCGGCGACCCGGACGGCGTCGCCGACCTCACGGAGGTCGACTACCTGCTGTGGGTCGGGTGCGCGGGGGCCTACGACGACCGGGCCAAGGGGACGGTCCGGGCGGTGGCCGAGCTCCTCTACACCGCCGGGGTGAGCTTCGCGGTCCTCGGCGACGGCGAGACCTGCACCGGCGACCCCGCCCGGCGGGCCGGCAACGAGTTCCTCTTCCAGCAGCTCGCCGCCCAGAACCTCGAGACCCTGCGCGAGGCGCGCGCCCTGCACGTCGTCACCACCTGCCCGCACTGCTTCAACACCCTCGGCAACGAGTACCCGCAGCTCGGGCTGGACCTGCGGGTACTCCACCACACCCAGCTGCTGGACCGCCTGGTCCGCCTCGGGCGCCTGGTGCCACTCGCCGCCCCGGGACGCGACGCCGCCACCGCGACGTACCACGACCCCTGCTACCTCGGCCGGCACAACGGCGTGTACTCGCCGCCGCGCGACCTGCTGGCCGCGTCGGGGATCCAGCTGCGCGAGATGCCCCGCAACTCCGAGCGCTCCTTCTGCTGCGGCGCGGGCGGGGCCAGGATGTGGATGGAGGAGTCGGTCGGGACCCGGATCAACGCCGAGCGCACCGCCGAGGCCGTCGCGATCGGGGCGGGCGCCGTGGCCAGCGGCTGCCCCTTCTGCCGGATCATGCTGTCCGACGGGCTGGCCGCCCAGCAGGGCGCCGGCGAGGCACCGGAGGAGCTGGGCGTCGTCGACGTCTCGCAGCTGCTTCTCGAGGCGGTGCGCCGCGGCCGGCCCGAGGAGCCGGCGGGAGGGGAGGGCGGCCGGTCGTCCGGCTCCCGTGCCGACGCCCCGACGGGGTGAGCCCTCCGTTCCGTACCGTCAGCAGGAACGCGGGGCTCAGGCCACCGGGAGGTACTCGGGCGCCTGCAGGTGGTAGCCCTGGAAGAGGTCGGCGCCGGCGGCGAGCGCCCGGTCGTGATCGGCCGCGCTCTCGACCCGCTCCACGACCACGCGCGCACCCGGACGGGTGGCCCGGACCGTACGGATGTACTCGGCGAGCCGCTCGGACCCCACCTGGTGCAGGTCGATCTTGACGTAGTGGGCCTCGGCGATGAGGCCGTGCCGGCCGCGGTCGCCGTCCCAGTCGTCGACGGCCACCCGGTACCCGCGGCCGGCGAGCGCACGGACGCCGTCCAGCAGCTCGTCGTCCGGGACGACGTGCTCGAGCACCTCGACCACCAGCCGTTCCGGGGGCAGGGACAGCGGCAGGTCGCCGACGACGAAGGCCCGCGGCACGTTGACGAACAGCAGGGGCCCGTCGCCGTCGTCGAGCGGCTCCCGTTCCAGGACCGCCCGGATCACCTCGGCGGTCGCACGCTCGTGCTCGGCCTCGGTGGTCAGCTCCGGAGCCTGGTCCGCCGGTGGCAGGCGGAACAGGAGCTCGTACCCGACGACGGAGCCGTCGCGGTCGTAGATGCCCTGCCGGGCCACCCCGACGCCAGGGTCGGCGACCGTGCCGCCGACGAGGCCTCGGGTGTCGCCGGCCGCCTCGCGGGGCCCCGCGTCCCGGGTCACGCGGGTCAGTCAACACGAGACGCGGGCCGGGCGGCAGCCCCCCGGCCGCGGCGTCGCCCGGGGAGACCCCGGATGTCACAGCAGGTAGCGGTCCACGAGGAAGCCGTCGGCGTCGAGCACGACCCCGCCGCCGAGCTCGGCGAGGGTCCGGGCGATCGACTCGATCGGGCCCCGCACCCGCTCCCGGCACGCCAGGGCCACCCCGTCCAGCGCCTCGGCGACCCGCCAGGCGGGCTCGGGGGCGTCCCAGCGCACGTCGTACAGGGCGGTCGGCGCGGTGGCGTAGTCCTCGCCGGCCACGGCCGGCTCGGGCCGCGTGGCCACCCGGCCGTGCACCACGACGGCACCCGCCGGGTCGAGGTCGAGCCGCACGTCGAACGGCTTGCCGTCCGGGTGGGCGGCCGGCTGGTCCAGCGGCGTCCCCTCCGCCGACACGACGACCACGGCGCCCGGCCCGCCCTCGTGGGCGAGGATCGCCGCGATGTCGGCCGGTCTGATCCACAGCGGGCAGACCACCCGGTAGTCGACCGCCGCCGCCAGGTCGGGCACGAGGACCTCCGGCGATCCCGCAGGCCGCACCCCGCCGCCCACCCGCCGCGCCACCGCGAGGAGGAACTCCAGGCCCGCCAGCTCCCCCCCGGCCGGCAACCCGTCGGGGAAGGCGCGGTGGAGGCCGTCCGGGCGCCGGGCGGGCGGCGGCGCGCTGCGGGTACGAGGGCCGTCGAGGTCGTAGGCGACGACCCACGGGGTCGGCACCTCGGCAGCGACCGCCGCCTCCATCGACAGCTCGTGGGGGCCCGCCAGGAATCCGATGCCGGGCAGCTCCGTGCGCCCGGACGCCAGGTCGGTGCGCGGGAACCAGGTGCGCACCAGCCCGTCGACGTCGAGCGGGTCGGTCGTGGTGGGCACCAGGAGCAGATGCCGGTCGCGCAGTTCCAGGACGCGACCGGACGGTCCGCGTCGTCGCAGGCCGGGCACGCCTACACCGGGATCCGGTGGAAGTCGTGGAAGGACCGGCTGGCCGTGGGCCCGCGCTGGCCCTGGTAGCGGCTGCCCCGGCCGGGGGAGCCGTAGGGGTGCTCGGAGTCGCTCGAGAGCCGGAAGAAGCACAGCTGGCCGACCTTCATGCCCGGCCACAGGGCGATCGGCAGCGTCGCCATGTTGCTGAGCTCGAGGGTCACGTGCCCGTCGAAACCGGGATCGATGAACCCCGCGGTGGAGTGCGTGAGCAGGCCGAGCCGGCCCAGGCTGGACTTCCCCTCGAGGCGGGCGGCGAGGCCCGGGCCGAGGCCGACGGTCTCGACCGTGGACCCGAGGACGAACTCGCCGGGGTGCAGGACGAACGGCTCCTCGCCGTCGACCTCGACGAGGCGGGTGAGGTCGGGCTGCTCGCGCGACGGGTCGATGAGCCCGTACTTGTGGTTGTCGAACAGGCGGAACCAGCGGTCCAGCCGGACGTCCACACTGCTCGGCTGCACCATGGCAGGGTCGAGCGGGTCCAGCCGGATCTCGCCGGCCTCCTGGGCGGCCCGGATGTCCCGGTCGGACAGCAGCACGTGCCGACCGTAGCGCCCGAACCCGCCGTGGTCCGGCTCGGCGACCCGGTCCAGTGGCGCGGCTCACCAGCCCCGGGCGATCCACTCCGGCAGGTGGGGGGCCTCCGCACCGACGGTCGTCGCCCGCCCGTGACCGGGCAGGACCCGAGTCCCGGCAGGCAGGGAGAGCAGCCGGTCCCGGACGGAGGCGACGATCGCGTCGAAGTCCCCGAAGGGCGGCCGGGTCGCCCCCGGGCCGCCGGGGAACAGGGTGTCCCCGCTCATCACGGCCCCGAGCGCCGGCACCCGCAGGCACACGCTGCCGGGCGTGTGTCCGGGGGTGTGGAGGACCTCGACCTCGATCCCGGCCACGTCGAGGACCTGCCCGTCAGCGAGCGGGCCGTCGGGTTCGGCGACGTCGTGCACCCGCCGCCAGACCGGCAGGTCCGCCGGGTGGAGCAGGACCGGGGCGGCCAGCCGCCGCCCCACCTCCGGGGCCCGGGCGACGTGGTCCCCGTGGGCATGGGTGCAGGCGACCGCGATCACCCGCCGGCCGGCGGCCGCGGCCACGACGGCGTCGGCGTCGTGCGGGGCGTCGACGACGAGGCACTCCTCGTCGTCTCCCAGGACCCAGGCGTTGTTCTCCAGCTCGATCGTGCGGCCGGCGACGACGTGCGGACCCCGGGTGACGGCGAGGTCGAACCCCACCCCCCGGCGGCGGTCATGGGGGGGCTCACCGGCCGGGGGCCCGGGCGTCACCGCGACACCGTACGCCCGACCGGATGGCCCACACTGCTCGCGTGACGGAGACCCACGTCGAGATCGAGACCACCTTCGACGTGGACGCGGATCTCGTGCTGCCGGACCTCGGCGAGCTCGACGGTGTGGCATCCGTGGTGCGGGTCCCGACGATCCGGCTGGTCGCCACGTACTACGACACCGCCGACCAGCGGCTGCTCCGGTCCCGGGTCACGCTGCGGCGGCGGACCGGCGGCAGTGACGCCGGCTGGCACCTCAAGCTGCCGGCCGCCGACGGGCGGCTGGAGGTGCGGCTGCCGGTGGGCCGGCCGGCGACCCGGGTGCCCGCCCAGCTGGTCTCGCTGACGCGCTCGATCGCCCGGCGGGACGAGCTGCGCGTGATCGCCCGGCTGACGACGTGGCGCAGCGTGGAGCGGCTGCTCGACGCCGACGGGCGCGTGCTCGCGGAGGTCGCGCTCGACGACGTGGTCGCGGACCCGGTGGGCGGCGCCTCCCGCCGGGAGTGGCGCGAGCTCGAGGTGGAGCTCGTGGAGGGGGAGCGGGTGCTGCTCGACATGATCACTGACCGTCTGGCGGTGGCGGGGGCGCGCCCGGCCGCCGTCCAGTCGAAGATCGCCCGGGCGCTGGGTCAGCCGGCGGGTGAGCTCCCGGCGCCGCAGCCGCCGGACCGCGTCGGTTCCGGGGCCACGCAGTCCCTCGCCCCCGACAGCGCGGGCGCGGTGGCGGTGGCGTACTGCCGCGCCCAGGTGGACGAGCTGTTCCGGGTCGACCCGCACGTCCGTCTCGACACCGAGGACGCCGTGCACCGGATGCGGGTGGCCGCCCGCCGCCTGCGCAGCGCGCTGGCCACCTTCCGTCCCGTGCTCGACCGGCGGGCCGGCGACCCCCTGCGAGAGGAGCTGCGGTGGCTGGGTCGGGCGCTGGGCGAGGCCCGCGATCTCGAGGTGCTGGCGGCGCGGCTCGCCGCCCACCTCGACGAGGTGCAGCGGCACGATCCGGCGCTCGTCAGCGACGGTGCGGCCGGGCGGCTCGCGGCGGAGCTGCGGGCCAGGCGGGAAGCGGCCCTGGCCGAGGCCCGGGAGGCGCTGGACTCCGATCGCTACCTGGACCTGCTGGACGGTCTCGAGACGTTCTCGGCCGACCCGCCACTGACCCGCCGCGCCCGCGAGCGGGCCCGGCCGCTCCTGCGGTCCCGGCTGCTGGCCGACTGTCGGCGTGTGCTGGAGCGGGCGGCGGCCGCGGAGCGGCTCGACGGCACTGAGCGCGAGACCGCCCTGCACGAGGTCCGCAAGGCCTCGAAGCGGGCCCGGTACGCGGCCGAGGCCATGCGGCCCGCGCTGGGTGACGGCGCGCAGCGGGCCCGGACGAGGATGAAGCGGCTCCAGGAGGTCCTGGGCGGGCGGCAGGACCAGGCGGTCGCGCGCGGCGTGCTGGTGAGGTTGGCCCGGCAGGCGTCGGACGGGGACCCGGACGCGTTCACCTTCGGCGTGCTCGCCGGGATCGAGAGCGTCGAGGCCGGGACGGACTCCTACGCCGAGGCCCTGCGCCGGGTCCGGCGGGCGGTCAAGGCCCTGTAGCGGGTCCGCGGGCGGCGGCTACGCGGTGGCGAGGGCGCCGTCGCCCCGGTCGCGGCCCGGGACGCCGTAGGGACCGCCGGCCAGCCAGCGGTCGAGCTCGGGCAACGACATGGGCGGGGCGAGCCCGACCCCTTGCCCCAGCTCGCAGCCCAGGTGGCGGAGCCGGGCCGCGACCGCGGCGTTCTCGATGCCCTCGGCCACGACCCGCAGGCCGAGATGACGGCCGAGCTCGATGGTGGAACGGACGATCACCTCGTCGTGGTCGTCGGTGAGGACGTTGGCGATGAACCCCCGGTCGATCTTCAGCTCCCGGACCGGGAGCTTGCGCAGGTAGTTGAGCGAGGAGTACCCCGTGCCGTAGTCGTCCACCGAGATCTGCACCCCCAGCTCGTCCAGGCGCTCCAGCGTGACGAGCGCCCGGCTGACGTCGGCCATGACCGACGTCTCGGTGATCTCGACGGTGAGCATGCCGGCGGGGACGTCGTGGTGGTGCAGGTGGCGGGCGATGCGGTCGGCGAGCAGCTCGTCGAGGAGGCTGCGGGCCGACACGTTGACGGCGACGCCGAGTGCCCAGCCCCGGCGCCGCCACGATCGGGCAGCAGACAGCGCCGAGGTCAGCATCCGGTCGGTGATGGTGTGGATCAGGTCGGTCTGCTCCGCGAGGCCGATGAAGCGCTCGGCGTCCAGGACGCCCTGGTCGGGGTGGTCCCACCGGACGAGCGCCTCGACACCGACGACGGCCCGCTCCCCCAGGTGGATCTTCGGCTGGAACCAGGCCTGCATCTGCTCGTCGACGGTCGCGACCCGGAGGTCCTGCAGCAGCCGAAGCCGCTGGCTGTTGGTGGTCTCCAGGTCGGGGCGGTAGACGGAGACGCCCCCGCTGCGCCCCTTGGCCTCGTACATCGCGAGGTCGGCCCGACGGAGCAGGGTGGAGGCGTCGGCTCCCTGCTCCGGGCCCAGGACGAGTCCGATGCTGCACGAGACCGCGACGGACAGCTCACCGAGGTCGAAGGGGTCCCGGGCGGCCCGGAGGATCCGGGCGCCGAGTTCGACGGCCGTGGCCCGGGGCAGGCCGGTGGCGAGGATGGCGAACTCGTCACCGGCCAGCCGGGAGACGACCGTGTCGGGCGGCAGGACGGACAGCATCCGGTCGGCGAATTTCTGCAGCAGGACGTCGCCCACATGGTGACCGAGCCCGTCGTTGACCTCCTTGAAGCGGTCGAGGTCGAGCAGGAAGACGGCGACCGGGCCGTCGTCCGCCAGGGCTTCCTGCACCCTGGTCTCGAACAGCATCCGATTGGGCAGCCCGGTGAGCCGGTCGTGACTGGCGTCGTGCTCGAGCTGGAGATGCAGGAGACTCTTGCGGAGGCTGACCGCGAGCTGGTCAGCGAGCTGCCGCATCCGCGTCATCTCGTCCTTGCTGAACCGCTTGAGAAGACCCGTCCGCTCGGCGACCACGAGAAGTCCGATGATCCCTTCGCTGTCTGCGATGGGCGCGGCCAGCGCGTCGGACCATTCGGGAGCGAGCGCGGGTTCGGCCGCTCTCCCGGACATGCGGAGGCGCACAACCCTCTCCTGCCCGCGAAAGACATCCTGCCAGGCGGGGTCGTCCGAGGAGACGGGCCACCACCCTGCCTCCACCGACGAATCGATGACTGGCCCGTCCCCCAGGGGCTGGAATACCACCAGGCTGGCATCCTGAGCTCGAAGGAGCCGCTGGGTCTCGGCCCGTGCGGACGCCACCAGGCCCGCCAGACTCAGGGATTGCCCCACCTCGCGTGCGAAGTCGTGCTGAGCAACGAGATCAGCGTGCTGCTGCCTCAACTGGCCCTGTGCCATCAACATGCGCCATGCCATGAGCACGGGGATCAACGGCGCCAAAACCAACCACGGGCTCGCCAACAGGGCCGTCGTGACCGTGATCGCCAGGAGAGACCCCAGCAGCCACACACCGAGACCCTGGCGAATCTCTGATCGCAGCCGGACCGAGAATCCGCCCTCGAACTGAGCGATCACCAGGGACACGCAAGCGGCACCGAGAACCGAGGCCACGAAAACAGCCGCACCCAGCCCGATTGCCAGGCCGGCCGCGGACACGTCACCCCACTGCGCCCGAAGCACAGCGAATACGAAGGCCGCGAGGGAGACCTCGAATCCGAACAGCGAGAAGTTGAACACAGCCTTGAGAGAACCCGTCCGCTTCACCCGGGACGCCAGGACGACGCCGCCTCCGACCAGCCGGCCGAAAACCGCGGCGAGGGGGTCGAACAAGAGGATCGCCAGGGCCGTCGGTATCTCCGAGAGGGAGAACGACATCGAGTGTTTCCGGTACTCCACATTGAAGATGAACCGCTCGGCCAAGGCGAACGCCGTCGACACGAGGACGAAGCTCCACCACGGGGCGGGCGGCCCCGCGGGGGCTTGATCAGGTGTGGCCGCGAGGAGGAGCAGCGTGAGGCCGACGAGCCCGGCGCAGACCGCGAGAGCGCGGCCGCTCCCCCGCTCCAGCCGCTGGCGGACAGACCTCACGCCGCCCATCACACCCCAGGTTGGGCGTCACGTCCACGACGAGGCGTTCCAGGACACCCCGTTCCACGACACCCCGTTCCACGACACCCCGTTCCACGACACCCCGTTCCACGACACCCCGTTCCACGACACCCC
>JBHJOJ010000037.1:0-10958 GCA_050329835.1 Kineosporiaceae bacterium
CCGCCCGGTTGCTGGCCCTGACCGCCGCGATCTGGCACAACCACAAGATCAGTGCACCGATCAAGCGATCCCTCATCGCCTACGACCACTGACGATCAATAGGACTCACTCATCTAGAAGTCGAAGAGGTTGGCCCGCACCCCGCCGTCACCGAACTCCTCGCGCAGCAGGCCGCGCCCGCGCAGGACCGGCACCAGGTCGTCCAGCGTCCGGTGCACGGTGGCGGGGTGCAGATCGCCGGACAGCAGGAACCCGTCGTTGCCGGCGTCCTCCGCCAGCTCCTCCATGAGGTCCGCCACCTCCTCGGCGGTGCCGACGAGACCGGTCCGGTCGCGGACCCGCCCCTTGCGCGCCCGCGCGGCGAGCACCTCGCGCAGCGGCCGGTCCCCGGCCGTGCCGTCGCCGCCCAGCAGGCCCCGGATGGTGCCGCGGGAGACGTGCTCGCCGAAGACGCCGGGGTCCAGCGGCGCGTCCAGCGGCAACCGGGTGAGATCGGTCTCCAGGTCGCTCGACCAGGCGGCGGCCACCCGGAGGAGGTCGGCCTCGGTGGGCCGGCGCGAGGCCGCGACGACGCGGTCCGCCTCCTCCGGGCTCGGCACGATCTCGAGCTTGACGACGAGGAGGACGCGGACGTCCTTCTCGGACCGGCCGTGGGCGGCCGCGGCGTCCAGCACCCGGCGGCGGTGCTCCCGCACGCCGGCGGCGTCCAGGGGGGCGAGCGCGAGCTGGACGTCGGAGTACCGCCCGGCGAACGCCAGGCCGCGGGGCGAGCCGCCCGGGGACACCACGACCGGCTCCCCGGCCTCGAAGGGGACGGCGTTGAGCGGCCCGGCGACGTCGAAGTACTCGCCGCGGTGCCGGAACGCCTCCAGTCGGTGGCCGTCGGCGAACCGGCCGGTGTCGCGGTCGGCCACCAGGGCCCCGTCCGGCCAGCTCCGCCAGAGCCGGTGCACGACCTGCAGCCACTCCTCGGCGCGGTCGTACGCCCGGTCGTGGGACAGCGGGTCCGCCCCGACGTGCCGGGCGCTGCCGACGTCGGTGACGACGTTGAGCCCGAACCTGTGGTCGCTCAGGTGGTGCAGGGTCGCGGCCTGCCGGGCCGCCAGGTAGGGCGGGGTGATGCCGGCGTTGACGGTCGGGACGAGGCCGATGTGCTCGGTGACGTCGAAGAGGTAGGGGGCGAGCAGGAGCGGGTCGTGCTTGGGCCCGCCGTAGGCCTCGCGCACCCGCAGGTCGAGGGTCTCCGGGTTGCCGAGCGAGACGGCGTCCTCCATGACGACGAGGTCGAGGCCCGCCTGCTCCAGGTGGCGGACCGCCTCCTGGTAGAGGCGTGGGCTCGTCCACCGGTGGTTCCAGCGGACGTCGGGCCGGCCCCAGCCCTGGGGGCCGAACCCGCGGGAGAAGAACCAGCCGATGTGCTGCAGGCGGGACATGGGGACTCCTCGGTCAGGCGACGGGGGCGAGGGCGGGAAGGGAGGTCTCCACCCGGGCGGCGGCCAGCCCGCGCGCGAGGTCGGCCACGAGGTCGTCGACGTCCTCGATGCCGACGGAGAGGCGGAGCGTGCCGGGGTGGATGCCGGCGGCCGCCCGTTCGGCGGCCGTGCGCCCGGCGTGCGTGGTCGACGCGGGGTGCATGACGAGGGAGCGGACGTCGCCGAGGTGGGTCATGTGGCTGAACACCTCGACGGAGTCGAGGAAGGCCGCGGCCGCCGGCTCCCCGCCGGCCAGCGTGAACGCGAGGACGGCTCCCGCGCCGCGGGGCAGGTAGCGACGGGCGAGCGGGTAGGACTCCCGCCACGGGATCCCCGCGTAGTCGACCGCCGTCACCTCCGGCTGCCGCTCCAGCCACTGGGCGACGACGAGGGCGTTCGCGCTGTGCTGGCGCATCCGCAGCGACAGCGTCTCGATCCCCTGCTGGACGAGGAAGGCGTTGAGCGGCGAGAGCACCGGGCCCAGCCGGGAGGCGACGACGTGCCGGGCGAACTCGTGGAACGGGCGGTCGCCGGGGATGCGGGCGTACCGGTCGACGGTCGTGGCCGTGACGACGGCGCCGGCCAGCGCGGCCCCGTGCCCGGACAGGAACTTGCTGGCCGAGTGGACGACGACATCGGCGCCGTGCTCGATCGGGCGCAGCAGGTAGGGGGTCGCGAGGGTGTTGTCGACGACCAGCGGGACCTCGTGGGCGTGCGCGACGCCGGCGACCGCCGCGATGTCGAGGACCTCGTTCGTCGGGTTGGCGACGGATTCGCCGAACAGCACCCGCGTGGTCGGGCGCAGCGCCCCCCGCCAGGCGTCGGGGTCGGCGGGGTCACGGACGACATCGGTCTCGATGCCGAAGCGGGCGAAGTTCTCCAGCAGCAGGTTGCGGGTGCCCTCGTACAGCTGCGGGGCGGCGAGGACACGGTCGCCGGCCTGCAGCAGCCCGAGCAGTGCCGTCGTCACCGCGGCCTGCCCGCTGGCGACGGCGATGGCGTGGTCACCGCCCTCGAGGTGGGCCAGGCGGCGCTCGAGGGCGGCGATCGTGGGGTTGCCGATGCGGGTGTAGGTCCAGGGCCCGGGATCGGCGTCCGGGTGGGCGAGGTCGGCCTCGGGGCCGGCCGCGGGATCGGCGGCGGCGAACCGGGCGCGGGCGTCCTCGAGGCTGGTGAAACGGAACCCGGCGGTCAGGTGGACGGGGGGGATCCGGGCGCCGTGGCCGGGGTCGGGGCGGTCCCCGGCGTGGATCTGGTCGGTGGCGAAGCCGCGGGCGGGCATGGGGGACTCCAGGGTCGGGCGGACGGGGCGGAAAGGCGGGAGGGCCGTCGTGGGGTCCGTCGTGAGGCGGACGGGGCGCCGGGGGGCTGGCGCGCACGGGGCGGGGACGGGTGACGCGACCCCGGCATCCGGCCACGCGGCCGGGACGACGCGGCCCGGACGACGCGGCCCGGCGGAGCCAGGGCGGTGGGACGGGACCGGACGATGCGGAGCGCAGCTGCCGTGACCGGGGCGCGTGCCCCTCGGGCGACCGGACGGGACGGCCGCGGCTGCGGCTGCGGCTGCGGGCGCAGCGCTCAGCGAGCGGCGCCTCGCGTTCCGGAGAGCCCGATCAGCCGGGACAGGAGTCGGTGCCGCGCAGCGCGTCGCCGACGATGACGGGTGGCGACGTGCGGGTGGCGACCGCGGTCCGGGTCGACCTGTCCATGACTCCTCCATCGGTCCTGGCGGGAGCACCTGCCCCGACGGGGCGGTTGCTGCGGCGTCGACGAGCCAGGTCTCTCGGCCGCTCGGGATGGCGACGGCAGTGAAGCGCAGGCGTGATCGCGGTGTCAACGGATCACAGCACCCCGCGCACAGCAATGCCCACCCCGCTCAGGTGCGCAGCGGCATGGACCGTTCGGCGTGGTCCCGGAGCACCTGCTCCACCTCGCTGAGGGTGGCGGTGATGAGGTGGGCGGTGGGTCTGCGGGGTGTTCGGGTGGGGTCGACGTGTCGGGGTGGGACGAGGACGAGGTGGCCGTCGGGGTCGCGGTGCAGGGTCCAGGTGCCGGCGTGGACGGCGGTGTGGTGGCCGGGGCAGAGCAGGGCGAGGTTCGCGAGATCGGTCGTGCCGCCGTGGGACCAGGGGATGACGTGGTGGGCGTCGCACCAGTCCGGCGGGGCGCCGCAGACGACGCACCCGTGGTCGCGAGCGGCCAGGGCCCGCCGCTGGGCGAGGGTGACCAGGCGGTGCTCCCGGCCGACGTCGAGCGGGCCGAGGGACGGGTCGTCGACCACCCGTTGCAGCACCGCGTCGCAGGCCAGGCGGCCCAGCACCCACGCGGGCACAGGATCCCCGGACTCCGTGGTCGCCGACCCGGCACCGCACCCGGACCCCTCAGCCGACCCGGCGTCGGCGAGCTGGGCGGCGGCGGCGTGCACGACCACCCGGGGCCGCTCCCCGCGACGGGGCACGGAGATGCCCCGAGCCGCCTCGACCAGGCGGGACAGGGCGTCGGCGCGGCGCTGCCGCGGGGTCCGCGGATCCCGCAGCGGGTGGCCGTCGGCGTCGGTCAGCGGCTCCGGCGCCGACCACTCGGCCAGTGCCACCCGCAGCTCCGCACCCGCGACCGGGTCCAGCGCGAACCGGCCCGTCACCATCCCGGTCTCGTCGTCGCCCAGGTCCAGGAACCGCCGCGCCGGCGCCTCCGGGTCCACCCGGTCCTGAGGATCGGGCGCCAGGTGCGCCAGCAACTGCCGTGCGTGGCGATCCAGCGTCCGGTCGTCGGCCCTGGTGTCGGCGATCCGCAGCAGGAAGCCGGCCACGATCTCCCGCACCCCGGCTCCCTCCTCGGACGCTCCCCCGGGCTCCGCAGGCTCCCGCACCAGGTGGCCCGGGATCCGGTCGAGGCACCGCACGGCGACGTCCACGTGCTCGCGGCGCACCCGCCCGTCCGCCAAGTGCTCCGCGAACCCCGCGAGCACGTCCGCCGGGCCGGTCGCGCGTGCCGCCGCCACGTCCCGGCGGGCTGCACCCGGGCCCGCCCCCGTCACCTCCCGCACCAGCCCTTCGGTGGTCGTCGCGACGGGCGCCGACCCGACGGCACCTGTGACGCCCCGGGCGTCGATCTCGCGCACCACCCTCAGGTGCGCCGCGTCGACCAGGCCCCGCAACCGGTGCAACGATCCCAACGCGTCCAGCAGATCCCGCTCCGGCACCCGCCACGACTGACCGCCCAGCAATGTCCCCAGGAGGTCACGCAACGGCCCGGAAGCGGCTTCGACGCCGCCCAGAACCTCGCGTAGACTCCCACCACCGGACATGATGAAATGCTAGTGAAAACCCCGGGAACCGTCAATTTCACGCATCGTAGGCGACCGCTCGCGGGATGCAACGACACGGGCCTCTAGCTCAATCGGCAGAGCAGCGGACTTTTAATCCGCGGGTTGTGGGTTCGATCCCCACGGGGCCCACCTCGATCACCGTCGCCGGTGCGATCCGGATAGACTGGAGAACGTGACGTGGACCGCCTACGGCGGTTTCCTGGGCTTTGCGGTGGTCCTCGTCGTGATTCCCGGCCCTGATGTCGCCATGACCACCGGCGGCAGGCGATCCGCTCGGCGATCACTCGTCGTCACCCGCCGTCCGGTGACGACGCCAGGAAACGAACCGCGGCCGCGGCGGCAGCGGTTCTCGGGATGGCGGCAGGGATTCCTGTCCAACGTGACCAATTCCAAGGTGCTCGTGTTCCACCTCGCCGTCCTCCCCCAGTTCCTCGGCGCCCGGCCCGCCGTGACCTCACTCATGCTGCTGAGCGCCACTGACAGCGGTCACGGGTCCCCCACGGAGGCCACGACGTAGCGCCGGACGTCGGCCCCCAGGATCCGGGACGCGGTGCCCGCGTCCGGGCCCGAGCCGCGGAACGCCAGCAGGTCCTCCTCGGACTCCCAGCGCTCGAACACGGTGACCCGTCCCGGCTCCAGCGGGTCCGCCGTCAGGCAGAAGTCGAGACAGCCCGGCGCCCGGCGGGCCGCCGAGACGGCTGCCGTCGCCGCCGCCAGGAAGGCGTCACGGTCCGCGGGATCGGTGAGGAGGTGACCGGCGATGATGAGCATGCCCGTGGAGACGGTGCGGGGCCGGCGCCCTCACCGCCGGTCGCCGGGGCGGGCCCTCCCGATCGGGAGCCCGCCCCGGGGGCCGCGCCCTCAGCGGGGCGGCCGCGTCGGCGGCGGGGTGGCGGGCAGGGTCGTGGTCGTGGCGGTGCTCCCCCGGGGCTCCGCGTCGGCCCGGCGGGCGGACTCGCGCAGCTGCTCCCCGGCCGACGGCGACGTCGCCACCTGCGCCCGGACCGCGGCCCTCTCGCGCTCGGCGGTGTCGAGCCACGTCAGCCGTGCGGCGACGACGCTGACACCGTCGGCAGGGGGCGACTCGCCGAGGCGTGTCGCCGCGGGGCCGCCCGCGGCGGGCGGGTGTCGAGGGGACGAGCGGCCGGGACCGCCGGAGGAGGCCCGGGACTGTGGCAGGCTGTCCGCACGCCCGCGAGGCTCGGCGCCCGACCCCCGCTCCGACCGCGCACGAGGACTGCGGAGGGTCGATGGTGTCGTCATGCATCCGGGGGATCCGCCGGTGACGGACACCGCGCGGGCGGTGCCGGACGTCGACCGGCTCGTCGCCCTGCTGCCCGACGTCGTCTACGAGTTCGACCTCGCAGCCGGCTGCACCGTCTACGTCAGCCCCGGCGCGGAACGGGCCCTCGGGTACCCGGCGGCCGAGATCGCCGCACCGGGGTCGACCTTCCTCGAGACGGCCCTGCACCCCGACGACCGGGAGAGCTTCCGGGACCACCTGGCTCGGCTGTCCGTCCGCTCCGACGACGAACCGGCCGAGATCGACTACCGGTTCCGGGCCGGCGACGGCACCTGGCGCCGGTTCCGCAGCCGCGACGCCGTGAGCCGGCGGGACGACGGGGGGCGCGCGACCCACGTCGTGGGAGTCGCCCGGGACGTCACCGGGACCCAGCGGGCGGTCGACGAGGAACGCGAGCGCCAGGCCCGGCTGGCGAGCCGGATCCTCGACAGCGTCCTGGCGTTCGTGGCCGTGCTCGACGTCGACGGCACGCTCCGGGACATCAACAGCACCGCGCTGACCGCGGTCGGCGTCACGCCCGACCGGACGGTCGGTCGCCCCGTCTGGGACGGTCCCTGGTTCGACGGCCTGGCCGGCGAGGGCGAGCGGCTGCGATCCGCGGTCCGCGACGCCTCGCTCGGCGTCGCCCGCCGCTACGACGCCACGATCCGCATCGCCGACGGCGCCCACCTGACGCTCGATCTGCAGGTGACACCGCTGCCCGACGACGACGGCCGGATCGGCGCCGTGGTCGCCTCGGCGGTCGACCTCACCGGGCGGCGGCGCGCCGAGGCCGCCGTGCGCGACAGCGAGGAACGGCTGCGGGCCGTCTTCAGCTCGATCGACGAGGGGTTCTGCATCGCCGAGATCGTCACCGCACCCGACGGCCGCCCGGTCGACTACCGGTTCGTCGAGGTCAACCCCCGGTTCGAGGAGATGACCGGGCTGCGGGACGTCGTCGGGCGGACCGCACACGACCTCGTCCCGGGTCTGGAGCCGCACTGGGTGCAGCGCTATGCCCAGGTGGCGCTGGACGGGACCCCCGCGCGTTTCGAGGAACGGTCGGACGCGATGGGGCGGTGGTTCGAGGTCTTCGCCACCCCGGTACCGCCGCGCGGCCGGTTCGCCCTGGTCTTCACCGACATCACGGCGCGGCGGCGGTACCACGATGCGCTGCGGGAACGCGAGGTGGCCGAGCGGGTGCGCCGGGAACGGGCCGAGCTGCTGGCCGAGGTGGTCGAGACCCTGGAGAGTGCGCCGGGGGCGGCCGAACGGCTGCGGCGGCTGGTGACGGTCCTCGTCGCCCACGGCGCCCGCCGCGCGACGGTGCGGGACCCGGCGGCGGGCACCGTGCTGGCGGTGGCCGGGCAGGACGCGGCCGGTTCGGACGGCCGCGACACCCGCACCCTGACGGCTCCGCTCGACCTCGGCATGGCGACCACCGGCGAGGTCGCCGTCGTGCTCGACGACGCGCCCGACCCCGTCCACCACGAGGCGCTGGCCGCCGGGTTGCACGACGTGGCCGCCCGGGCCGGGGTCCTGGTCGCCACGGGCCGCGTCCGGGAGCAGGAGCACGCGGTCGCCGTCCGGCTGCAGCGCGCCCTGCTGCCGGAACGGCTGGTGACCCACGCGTCCCTCGCGGTGGCGGCGCGCTACCAGGCGGCGGGCGACCTGCTGGAGGTGGGCGGCGACTGGTACGACTCGTGGCTGCTGCCCGACGGGTCGGTCGGGCTCACGGTGGGCGACGTCGTCGGGCACAGCCTGGAGTCGGCGGCGGCCATGGGCCGGATCCGCACCGCGCTCGCGGCGCTGGCGCCGGCCAGCACCGGGGCCGGGGACCTGCTGGGACGGCTCGACGACTTCGTCAGGGGGCCGGAGGGGGCGCCGTTCGTCACCACCTGCTGCGTGCTCGTCGACCCCGCGACCGGCCGGCTGCGCACCGCGTCGGCCGGCCACCCCCCGCCGCTGGTCGTCACGGCTGCCGGGGAGTCGCGCTGGCTGATGGGCGGGCGCTCGCTGCCGCTCGGGGTGGCGGCGGGCGACCGGCGACCGGAGGGGGTCGACGCACTCGGCCCCGGCGACCTGCTGGTGCTCTGCTCCGACGGTCTGGTCGAGCGCCGGGGCCGCCCGCTCTGGGACGGGCTGGAGCGGTTGCGGGCCGCGGTCGTCGAGGTCCGGGACCGAGAGCCCGCCGCGGTGTGCGAGGCGGTGGTCGAGCGGCTGACCTCGGGCTCGCCGCCGTCGGACGACGTCGTCGTGCTCTGCGCCCGCCGCGGACCGGCCGGCGCCGGGTCCTGAGCGGGCTAGGGGGCGGTCCGGGCCGACGCCGCCTGCGCGTCGCGGGCGGCCGCCTCGACCCGGTGGCGGTGCCGGGACCACCACCCGGGATCGTCGGAGGGGAGGTTCTCGTTTCCACGGACCATGCCCACGGCACCGTCGACGAGCTCGCGCACGATGTCGGCGTGGCCGGCGTGCCGGTGGATCTCCGCGATGACGTGCAGACAGATCCGGTGCAGGGTCGGCCGGTTCCGTCCCTCCCGCCACCACGGGACCAGGCCGACGGTGTCGAGCGGGAGGGCGGCGAGCGTGGCGTCGGCATGCGACCGGACGCGCCGGTGGAGGTCCACGATGTCGGCGCGGCTCTCGTCGGCCGTGGCCCACATGTCGGCCATCTCGTCCGCGGCCGGGTCCTCCCACGGCGCCTCGTCGGGGAAGGGGCGGCCGAACACCACGCCGAAGTACCCGGCTTGGACCCACGCCGCGTGCTTGACCAGGCCCAGGAGGTTCGTGCCGGTCGGCGTCAGCGGGCGCCGGGCGTCGTGCTCCGACAGGCCCTCGAGCTTCCAGAGCAGGGCGTCGCGGGCCGCGTCCAGGTAGTGGCGGACGTGCTGCTCGACGTCGTCATCGGTCATACCGCCTCAGACTGTCAGGCGAATGCGCCCGACACCCCGTCCCCGCACCCGGTCGCCCGGCCGCCCGGCCGCCCGGCATGACGGGCGGGTCAGCGCACCACCTTGAACTGGAAGTGCGGCGTGCCGAGAGCCGTGAACAGGCGCAGCCACGCGGGCAGCAGCGCCTCGGTGCCCCGTGCCGTGGTGATGTCCCCGAGGTCCACGACATCGGTGTGGCCGAAGCTCCGCAGCAGGGCTGTGACCTGAGCCTTGGCCGCGTCGTCGTCGCCGGACACGAAGACCGTGTGGTCGCCCTCCCGCAGGCCCCCAGGGTCCACCATGAGGTCGGCGGCCATCGTGTTGAGGGACTTGACGACCCGGGCCTGCGGGAATGCGGCCTGGATGCGCTCGCCGAGGGAGTCCGTCCCGGTGACGAAGAGGGTGGGAGGGAAGCCCGCGGAGTGGTCCAGCGGGTTGGCGATGTCGAGGACGACGACTCCGGGCATCGCCGCCAGCCCCGCCGCGCGCAGCGCGGCCACCGAGACGCCGCCGGCCGTCGCGTTGACGACGAGGTCGGCGCCGCTCGCCGCGGCGGCGTACCCCGCCAGCCGGACACCCGGGTGACCGGCCGCCCAGTCCCGCCACGGCGGGTTGCCGTAGCCGTCGGCGCCGCTCCGCCCGGCGGTGGCCTGCGGGTCGCGGGTGCCGACGACCACGTCGTGCCCGAGCGCCGAGAGCTTCCCGGCCAGGACCCGGCCGACCGAGCCGGTGCCGAGGACTGCGACCTTCATGAGCGGTGCCCCGATCTCTCGTCGTGATAATAGACAGACAGGTCTGTCTATCATCGATCGCAGAGTCCGTACACTCCGGTCGTGACGCCGGACCACGAGCCCGCCGGTCGCCCGCCCGCCGGCGGGCCGGCCCGGGAGCGGATCCTCGACACCGCGACCCGCCTGTTCTACGCGCACGGGACGCGCGGGGTGGGGGTCGACGCCGTGGTCGCGGCCTCGGGAGTGGCGAAGGCGACCCTGTACAAGCACTTCCCCCGCAAGGACGACCTCGTGCTCGCCTACCTCGACCGGGTCGACCGGACCTGGCTGGGGCAGCTGCGGGCAGCGGCCGCGGCCGCCGGCCCGGACCCCCGGGAGCAGCTGGTCGGCATGTTCGACGCGCTCGCGAGCGCGGCGCACCGACCCGGCTACCACGGGTGCGCCTTCCTCAACACGGCCGCCCAGTCCGAGCCCGGCGACGCCGTCCACGCCCGGTCCGTGGCCCACAAGGCGGAGGTCCGGGCCTGGGTGACCGGGCTGTGCGAGCGGGCCGGCGCCGGCTCACCCGGACTGCTGGCCCGGCAGCTGGCCCTGCTGCTGGACGGCGGCCTGGCGGCCGGCGTGCTGGAGGCGGACCCCGGGGCGCCCGGCGCGGCGCAGGAGGCGGCGCGCGTCCTGGTCCGCACCGCCTGCGGTCCCACCGGTCCCGGCGCCGCTCAGGAGTGACGCGACGGCGCCCGGTCCGCCAGCAGGCCCTCCCGGTGGGCGACGGCCACGGCCTCGGTGCGGCCGGTGACGCCGAGCTTGGCGATGACCCGGGAGACGTGGACGCTCACCGTCTTCTCGGCCATGAACAGCCGTTCCCCGATCCGCCGGTTCGTCAGGCCCTCGGCCACCAGTGCGAGGACCTCGGTCTCCCGCGGCGTCAACGGGCCGGCCGGGCGCCGTCCCGGACCGATGCCGGCCCGGCGGGCCAGGACGTCGAGGGCCGACGCCAGCGGCCGGGCGCCGAGGTCCGCCGCCGTCCGGCGGGCGGCCGCCAGCTCCTGCGTCGCCTCGTCCCGGCACCCCGCTGCCAGCAGGGCGGCGGCGAGGTGGCCGCGGGAGCGGGCGCGCTCGTACTCGCTGAAGCCCGCGAAGCCGTCCGCGGCCCGGCGCCACAGCGCCACCGCCGCCTCCGGCGCCGGCGGGCAGGTCCGGGCGTGCTCCGCCTCG
>JBHJOJ010000038.1:0-12469 GCA_050329835.1 Kineosporiaceae bacterium
GCCGCCGTCTGACCCGCCGCCGTCTGACCCGCCGCCGTCTGACCCGCCGCCGTCCGACCCGCCGCCGTCTGACCCGCCGCCGTCCGACCCGCCACCCGACTCGCCCGAGACCGTCGACAGGAGCCCGCCATGACCGCCACCGTCTCCCCCCTCACCCTCCCGGCGGCGTCCCGTGCCCCCCGGGTCGGCCCCCGAGGGGTCGCCCTCCACGCCCTCGTCCTGGCCTGGCGCAACCTCGCCCAGATCCCCCGCAACCCGCAGCTGCTGGTCTTCATCGCCGTGCAGCCCGTGATGTTCACCCTGCTGTTCGCCTACGTCTTCGGCGGGGCGATCTCGACCCCGGGCGTCGACTACATCGACTTCCTCATCCCGGGCATCGTGGTCCAGACCGTGGCCTTCGGGACCACCGCGACCGCGGTCGGCCTCAGCGAGGACCTCCGCAAGGGGCTGGTCGACCGGTTCCGGGCGATGCCCGTCGCCCGCAGCGCCGTGCTCGCCGGGCGCGTGCTGTCCGACGCCGCCCGGCTCCTCGTGACCGTGGCGATCATCATGCTGGTCGGGGCGCTCCTCGGCTTCGACTTCCAGGCCGGCCTCGGCCGCGCCGTCGCCTTCGTCGCCGTGGCGGTGGCGTTCGGGACGGCCCTGTCCTGGGTCGCGGCGCTCATCGGGCTCGCCGTGTCCAACCCCGAGGTCGCCCAGTCGGCGGGCTTCATCTGGCTGTTCCCCCTGACCTTCGCCTCCAGCGCCTTCGTGCCGACGGAGTCGATGCCCGGCTGGTTGCAGGCGTTCGCCGACGCCAACCCCATCACCCTGACGGTGGACGGGCTGCGTGCCCTGGCGCTGGGCGGCGACCTCGACCCCGTGTGGTGGTCCCTGGTGTGGGCGGCCGGCATCACCGCCGTCGCCGCCCCCGCCGCGGTCGCCCGGTACCGCCGCATCGGCTGACGCCGGCGCCACCGCCGTCACCACACGAGGTTCACCGCGGCCACCACGGTGAAGACGAGGACCAGCCGCTCGAAGAGAGCCTGGCTGATGCGCGAGACGACCGTGCGACCGACCAGGCCCCCCACGAGGACCAGCGGGACGAGCCAGGCGTTCAGCAGCAGGGAGTCCGGCGTGATGAGGCCGAGGCCGACGCTGAAGGGCAGCTTGAACAGGTTCACCAGCGCGAAGAACCACGCCATGGTCCCCAGGAAGGTCCGCTTGTCCAGCTTCGCCGCCAGCAGGTACAGCGACATCACCGGCCCCGCGGCGTTGGCGACCATCGTCGTGAACCCCGCCAGCCAGCCGTAGCCCGCCGAGGCCAGCCGGCCGGTCGGCGCCAGCGCCTCGGCCCGCCACCGCGCCGCCGCCAGGTGCACCCCGACGAGCACGAGCAGGACGACCCCGATCGACCGGCTCATGACGACGTCGTCCGCGACGTACACGAAGCCCACCCCGACCAGCACCCCGACGGCGATCGGCAGCATGAGCCGGACCAGGGTCGGCCGGTCCGCGTCCCGGCGGTACACGGCCAGCCCCAGGACGTCCCCGGCCATGAGCAGCGGCAGGATCGCCCCCGTCGACTCCCGCGCCGGCAGCACCGTGGCGAACAGCGCGATGCTGAGGGAGGCGAACCCGGGGACCGCCGTCTTCGCGACGCCGATGAAGACGGCGGCGATCCCCAGCAGGGCGAGGTCGGCGGGCGCCAGGCCGTCGGTCACCCCGGGCACCGGCCGTCGCGCACGGCCGCCATCGTGCCCGAGGCGACGGCGGCGCCCGCCGCCGCCCCGGCCCGCGCCTCAGGGCAGGAGGTCCAGCGGCGGCGGGTTCGCCTCGAGCTGCTCGGCCGTCATGGTCGTGGCCGTGAACAGCTGGTCCTCGGCGGTCACGTACCGGAACCGGCCGATGGCGAAGTCACCGTTCGTGCGGAAGTTGTCCCACTCGGCGTCCAGGTCCTCCCAGTAGTCGCCCCCGACGCCGAGCAGCAGCCGCGCCTCGCCGCGGTCGTCCACGCCCTCCGGGTCGAGGAGGGTGAGCCGGGCCCGGGCCGCCACGACGAGCCCGGCGATCCCGCCGGCGCCGATCTCGGCCCGCTCGGGCGGCCAGAAGTGGTAGTTGAACCCGTCGCCCGGCACCACCGAGACCGACCCGTCGGGCGCCACCTGCTGGTCACCCGACTTGCTGACGTCGTCGACGAAGTCCTCCACGTAGTAGGCGCCCGTGACGGCATCGGTGTCCTGGAGGACCTCCCAGGTCCCGTCCTCGCGCAGCACGAGCAGGGTCAGTGCGGAGATCGTGACGGCGCTGTTGACCGCCGGGTTGCCCTCGGCCTCCTCGTAGGCCTGACCCCAGGCGGTGGTGGCCAGCCAGGTGCCCGGGTCGTTGCCCATCCCGATCCGGGGGCCGGTCGCCCAGCCGGACTCCTCCGGCACGCCGTGCGGCCGGCCCTCGTGGGGCAGGGTCATGTCGTCGACCAGGAGGTCGACGAGGGCCGCCTCGCCCGACGGTGCGTCCGACGACGCGGCGTCCCCCGGTGTCGGGGACGCCAGCGGGGCGGACGGCGACGGCGAGGCCGACGGTGCGACCGATTCCGTGGGCGGGGCGGACGGCTGTTCCGACGGCGCGAGGGAGGGCGCCGGAGAGGCCGACGGCGACGCCGAGGGCAGGCCGGACGGCGGCTGGCAGCCGGCGGTGGTGAGCACCACGGCGGCGGCGATCAGGACGGCGGGCGCGGTACGGGCACGGAAGGGAGTCATCAGTCCTCGTCGGGGGACGGGTCGAGCCGAGGTCGGGAACCGGATGCGGACCTCCTTCACACCACAGGGGCCCCGCCGGAGTTTCACGGCGCGCCCGGCCGGCCGTTGCCGGCGCCCGTTGCTCCGCACGTGATCCCGATGACCACCCGCTGAGACGACACGCACCCGATCGAGGGCCGCGTCCACATCCCCGCAGGAGGCGGCTCAGGTCGCCCGGGCGGGGGGTCGATGATGCTCACCGTGACAGTGCTGTCATCCACGAGGGCGGGTTCGGGACTGCTCGGCTGCGCCCGCGGCGGCACCCCCGCCGACTGCTCCGATTGCCCCAGCGACACGGTGTGCTTCGCTGAGTGGGTGAGGTCGGACCCGCCCCGGGACGCCGCGCGGGAGTCCGAGCGGACACCGGGCGGATCCGCCGGCGCTCTCGGCCTCGACCCCGACATCGGCGGCGGCGAGCCCGCCGACCGTACGTACGACGAGCAGTTCTATCCCGCCCGTCCCCGGGGCCTGCGGCCCACCGGCCGCGGCCGCGGCCGCACCGGCGAGCGCCGCACCGACGGCCCGGCCCGGGCCGACAACCCGGCCTACGTCTCGTGGCTGGAGTCGGAGTCGATGCTCGGCGACGCCCGGACCCTCGTCGTGCAGTTCGCCGGCCAGGGGATCATGTGGCAGAACCGGTTCGCCGAGCCGGACCCGCGGGCGGCCATCCAGACCGCCTCGGTGTGGTTCACGGCGTACCCGATCTCGCTCATCACGGGCGGTCACCGGTCGTTCCTCGCCGCCCTCGGCGACCCCGCCCTGTGGCGGGCCTTCCGGGCCGTCGGGATCGAGGCGATCCACACCGGCCCGGTGAAGCGCGCGGGCGGCCTCGACGGCTGGCAGGACACCCCCAGCGTGGACGGTCACTTCGACCGGATCAGCACCCAGATCGACCCCACCTTCGGCACCGAGGACGAGTTCCGCCGGATGTGCGACGTGGCTGGCCGGTACGGCGCCGCCATCATCGACGACATCGTCCCCGGCCACACCGGGAAGGGCGCGGACTTCCGGCTCGCCGAGATGAAGGTCGGCGACTACCCCGGGATCTACCACATGGTCGAGATCCCCGAGCACGCGTGGTCGATGCTGCCCGAAGTTCCCGACGGCAAGGACTCCGTCAACCTCGACCCCGACACCGAACTGCTGCTGGAGCAGGCCGGGCTCATCATCGGCCGGCTCCAGCGCGTGATCTTCTACACGCCGGGCGTCAAGGAGACCAACTGGTCGGCGACCCGCCCGGTGACGGGCGTCGACGGCGTCACCCGCCGGTGGGTGTACCTCCACTACTTCAAGGAGGGCCAGCCGTCGATCAACTGGCTCGACCCGTCCTTCGCCGGGATGCGGATGGTCATCGGGGACGCCCTGCACGCCATCGCCGACCTCGGCGCCGGCGGGCTGCGACTGGACGCCAACGGCTTCCTCGGCGTCGAGAAGCGCGCCGACGGCAACCCGGCCTGGTCGGAGGGCCACCCGCTGTCCGAGGCGGCCAACCACATGATCGCCAGCATGGTGCGCAAGGTCGGCGGGTTCACGTTCCAGGAGCTCAACCTGTCGATGGACGACATCGCCCTGACGTCCGAGACCGGGGCCGACCTGTCGTACGACTTCGTCAACCGGCCCGCCTACCACCACGCCATGGCCACCGGGGACACCGAGTTCCTCCGGCTCACCCTCAACCTGTCGCTCGGGATGGGCATCCAGCCGGTGTCGCTGGTCCACGCCCTGCAGAACCACGACGAGCTGACGTACGAGCTGGTGCACTTCGCCGCCCGCCACGCCGACGACCTCTTCGAGTTCCGGGGCGAGACCCTCAGCGGCGGCGACCTGGCGCAGGTGGTCCGCGACGACCTCACCCGGGCGCTCACCGGCGTCGTCGCCGACGGCGAGGCCCCGTACAACCACCTGTTCACCCAGAACGGGATCGCCTGCACCACGGCCAGTGCCGTGGCCGCCGCGCTGGGGATCCCCCGCTCCGCCCTCACCGCCACGGACGCGGCGGCCGGGGCGCAGGTCGAGGTCCAGGTCGAGCGGGTCCGCCGGGCGCACCTGCTGCTCGCCATGTTCAACGCCTGGCAGCCGGGGGTGTTCGCGCTCTCCGGGTGGGATCTCTGCGGCTCGCTGACGCTGGAGCCCTACGAGGTGGTCTCCCTCACGGCCACCGGCGACACGCGGTGGTTCAACCGGGGCGCCCACGACCTCATGGACGTGGACCCGGTGGCGTCGGCGTCGCGGGCCGGGATGCCGCGGGCCCGCTCGTTGTACGGCCCGCTGCCGCACCAGCTGCGCGACGTCGACTCCTTCGCGCTCCGGCTGCACCGGATCCTCGAGGTCCGGGCCCGCCACGGCATCGCCACGGCGCGCCAGGTGGACGTCCCCCCGGTGCCCCAGAAGTCGATGCTCGTCATGGTGCACGAGCTGGAGGACGGCAACGGCCAGGTGACGGTGCTCAACTTCTCGGAGGAGCGGATCGTCGGGTCGGTGCAGTCCAAGGACCTGCTGCCGGGATCGCGGATCGACGACATGGCGACCGGCGAGACGCTCGGGGTGGTCGACGACCTGGCGAGCTTCCCCGTCACGCTGGGGCCGTTCGAGGGGCGGTCGCTGCTCGTCGTCCCGGCGCCCTGAGCGCGACCGGCGCGGGCCGCGGCCGGCGCGGGCGCTGCGCCGACCGGGAACCCCGCCGCGGGCGGCCCCCGGCGTGTCGCATCATGAGCGGATGACCGCCGCTCCCGGATCGCTCGCCCTCGTCCTCGGCGGGGGCGGCGCGCTGGGCGCCCGCCAGGTCGGGGCGATGGCCGCGGTCGTCGAGGCCGGCCTGCAGCCGCGCCTGCTCGTCGGCACCTCCGTCGGCGCCCTCAACGCGGCGGCGGCGGCCCTCGACCCGGCGAACGCGGTCGACCGCCTGCGGTGGATCTGGGGCCGGATGCGGGCGATGGACCTGTTCTCGGTGCACCGGCGCCGCACCGAGCGCGCGCCGGCCATCTGCGACGCCACCGGTCTCGCGCGGATCATCGCCGACGGCATCGGCGACGTGACGTTCGACGACCTCCGGGTGCCGCTGGTCGTCGTCGCCACCGACCGGCGGACCCGGGAGCGGGTGCTCATCGACTCCGGGCGGCTGGCGCCGGCGCTCATGGCCAGCGCGGCCATCCCGTTCGTCTTCCCCGCCATCGACATGGCGGGCCGCAGCCTGGTCGACGGCGGGTTCTCCGACGTGCTGCCGGTGCAGGTGGCCGTGGCCCGGGGCGCCGACCTGGTCCTCGCCGCCCCGGCCCGCACCACGGTGCCGGCCGCTCAGGAACACCTGCACGACCACGAGCCCGGTCGGGTGGTCCGCCTCGCCGCGCCGCGCCGGGAGCGGCTCGGGCCCGCGGCCACGTTCTCGTTCGCCCTCACCGAGGTCCTCATGGCGGCCGGCGAACAGGAGGCCCGCGCGGCGCTGCGCCGCGCGGCGTGATCCGTCAGTCCGCCGCGAGGCCGTGGTGGGCCAGCAGCCGGCGGGCGGTGTCGACGTCGGCGTCGCGCAGCTCGGGCGGCGACAGGACGGCAGCGCCCGGCCCGGCCACCGCCGTCATGAGGCCGACCCGGTCCCGGACCGGGGGCACCACGTGGGCGGTGAGCTCGACGTCCTCGTCGTCCGCCCGGCCGCGCTCGATCCGCTCGGCGAACCGCTCCACGACCCATTCCCGGTCCAGCGGGACCAGCAGCCGAACGGCCGTGGTCCGCCGGCCGCGCGCGACGACCTCGTCGACGTCGGCTGGCGGTGTGAAGCGCTCGTCGAGCACCTCGAGGTCCCGGATACCGGCGACCAGGAAGGTGCGCACCGCCCCGTCCCGGTCGAGCGCGGCGCCGTCCAGCTCGAACCCGCGGCGGGTGCTGGTCAGCCGGTAGGGCTCGACGACCCGGGTGTGCACGCCGGGCTGCCAGGTCCGGGCGTAGGTGAACCGGACCCGGCGACGGTCGCGGACGGCCCGCGCCAGGTGCGCCGCGAGGTCGGAGCCAGGTGGCGCGGCGTCGTCGGCGGCGTGCGGCAGGAGGGTGTCGCGCAGCCGGTCGACGGTGCGGCGCAGCACCTCGTTGTCCGGCTCGGTCCGGGCCATGTCCCAGGCGACCCGGTGCAGCAGCCCGAGCTGGTGGGCGTCGAGCAGCTCGACGCCCAGCTCGCTCAGCGGGTCGTCGCTGACCAGGCGGACCCGGGTCGCCCGCCCGGCGTCGGCGGCGGCCCCGTCCGGGCCGGCGAACTCGATGACGGAGGACCGGACGCCCCAGGCCCGGTCCGCCACGTCGGCCACGAAGAACGTCGTGAGCTCGCGGCGCAGGCGGTCCTCGGGGACGCCGACCAGCTCGGCGAGCCTGGGCAGCGGCAGCCCGTCGGGGTGGTGCCGGAGCAGCTCCAGCACCTGCGGCACCGCGGCGAACCGACGCGCGTACTCCATCGTCCGGCCCACCGGCGCACTGTAGGTCGCGGACGGTGGCGGTGCGCCCACCGGCAGTCCGCCCCGCCGGGTGATCGCGATTTGCGGAGGGTCAGACATGATCCACCCGATCCCGATCATGCGTAGTCCTCCGCAAACCGCGATCACCCGCCGCCGCCCGGGCGGACCCGTCAGCGCAGGCCGGCGACGACGGCGGCGAGCTCCTCCCGGACCTCGGCGCGCAGCTCCTCCGGACCGAGCAGTCGCACCCGGGTCCCCAGCTCGTAGAGGCGGGCCCGGAAGGCGGTCCGGTGGGTGACCGGGATCCCGAGGACCACCGTCCCCTCCGGACCGTCACGCCGGGTCGAGGGCGGGCCCAGCAGGTCGGTGACGTGCGGCACGTGCTCGGCCGAGGTGGCGACCTCGGCGGTCAGCGGCGGGTCACGCTGCCAGGTCACCGGGTCGATCGAGATTCGCCCCCCCTCGGGGCCGGGCGCCACGGCGGTGCCCGGCTCGTCGGTGCGGGCCTCGCTCATCCGGTCGAGCCGGAAGAGCTTCGCCGGGCCGGGCCCCTCGGCACCGGGCAGCTCCTCGCGACCCCGCAGGTACCAGCCGCTGGTCCGGGGGTGCAGCGAGTCGGGGTGCACCGCGCGGGGCAGGTTGCGGTAGCGGAACCGGAGCAGGCAGCGGTTCTCGATGGCGTGCAGCGCGAGGTCCAGCGGACCCGGGTCCGGGGCCACCGACACCACCGCGGCCTCGCCGACGGGCGCAGGAGCGCCGGCGCCGGCCACCATCCGCGCGACCCGCGGCAGGCCCGCCACCCGGGCGACCCGCTGCAGCTCGGCCTGCTCGTCGGGGGCGAACCGCACCCGGAACCGCAGGTCGCCCGTGACCAGGCGGAACCGGGCGTCCTCCCCCGGGCCCGCCTCGTTGCGGATGTCCCACCCGGCCCGGCGCAGCTGGTCGAGGTCCCGGGCGAGCTGGCGGCGCCGCCCGGCGGGGTCGCCGGCCCGGTACCCGGCGACCCGGACCAGCTCGTCGGCCAGCACCCGCCCGCCCGCCCGGGTGAGGACGAACAGGAGCTGGACCAGGCGCTCGCTCGCTCCGGCCGCGGGCGGCGGGGAGGTCGTCACCGGTCCAGCGTCGCACCCCCGCGCGGCCGCCGAGGCGGCATCCGGCGGTTCTGAGCGGGCTTGATGGTGATGTGTTGTGTGCGCACCACAGTGGACCGGTCAGCCGACCTCCTCACTGCCGCCAGGATCCAGGCTGCTCGGCACGCTCGTCGACCGACCGTGGACCGACGACTACCTGGCCGCGTTCGCGCAGCTCTCGGGGATGTCCTTGGTGACCACCGACAAGCCCATGGCCCGGCGACATCCCACCGTCGACACCGTCCTCATCCCCACCTCACGGGAAGTGGCGGACTCTCAGCCCGCGGCGACCTCGACGAGGCGCTCGACCGGCACCGACCCGACGAGGACCCGGCCGTCGTCCGCGACGAGCACGCTCACCAGGGCGGTGCGCAGCGCCTGGCCGCCGTCGACCGGCTCCAGCAGGCCCTCGAGCGCGGCCCCGGGCTCGTCCTCGCCGGCAGCGCCGTCGGTGCCCTCCTCATCGGCGGTGCCGGCGGAGCCGTCGGTGCCGGGCTCACCGAGGACGGCCACGGCCGACCAGCCCTCGCCGACCACCTCGGCGCCCTCGCCGGGCAGCGCGTCGGGACCGTCGGGGGCCTCGTCACGGCCCTCGCCCGGCTCGGGGAGCCCGTCCATCCCCGCGAGCCCCTCGAGGCCGGGGACGTCGAGCAGACCCTCGGCGTCGGTGTCGCGGACCGTGGCGTCCCCGGGGAAGGCGTCGTCGAAGACCTCGTCGCCCGGGGCGGCGAACTCGATGTCGGTGAAGCCCGTCTGGAACGCCGGCCCGCGCTGGTCCACGGCGAAGATCTGGAACCGCAGCGGGAGGCCGGTCTCGCCGTCCACCGCGAGGACGATCCGGTCCACGAGGGTGCCGTCGTCCCGCGGGTCGGCCACGAGGACGTAGGCATCCCGCCCCGCGACCACGGTCGGGTCGTCCAGGCGGAACTCCGTGGACTCGTCGGCCGCGGCGAGGAACCGCTCGGCCGCCTCCAGCGGGGTGAGGTCCTCGGGGCTCGCCGGGGCGTCGGCGTCCGGGCGGTCGGCGTCGCCCTCGCCGTCGTCGCGGCCCTCGCCGTCGGCCGGCGGGACGATGCGGGACACGGTGCCCGGGTCGGTGGCGCTCCAGAAGGACACGGCGTCCCCGTCGCGGACCACCGTCGCCCCTGCGACCGGGTCGTCGAGGTCGGCCCGGAACCGGTCACCCGGCCCGTCCACCCACACCTGCAGCGAGTTCTCGCCGCTCAGCAGCCGGGTGAGGACGCCGGCCGGGGAGGCGGCGGACTCGCCGTCGGCCGTGCCGTCCGCGCTGCCGTCCGCGCTGCCGTCCGCGCTCTGCCCGCCGTCGGTCGAGGCGCCGGCGGAGGGCTGGGCGCCGGGCAGCTCGAAGCCCTCGGGCAGCTCGGGCAGGCCGAGGTCGGCGTCCGTGCGGACGGTCCCGCTCACCTGGTCCACGTCGGCCTCGGCGGCCAGGGCGAGGACCTCGGCGGGGGTCAGATCCGCCAGGTCCGGGGTCGAGGAGGCGGCGGCCGTCCAGGCGGCGCCGCCGGTCACGAGGGCGATGACACCCAGCGGTGCCACCCAGGCCAGGGTCTGTCGCATGAGTCGACGGTACGTCGCCCCCCTGGGAGGGTCGCTGGGGCTGTCCCCCGGACGGCTCTGGCGGCAGCCCGAGCAGCCGCTGACCGACGCCTCCGACAGCCCCAGCATGATCGATCTCATGCGACGGCAGCTTCGCCGGCCCCCAGACCTGCGGCCGCATGAGTTCGATCATCGGGCTCGATCGCTCGACCGCCGTCCCCGACCGCGATCCGGCAGCGACCGGGCCATCCCGACCACCGACCGGTGGGTCAGCAGGCCTTCCCCGAGACCGAGCTCGACCAGGTCGTCGAAGACCCGGCGGTCGCGACGGGCAGCGGTCACCCCCGCCCGCACGACCCCGGGAACCCGGGCGAGCGTGGCGGCGACCGCCGTGTGGCGCAGGTGGCGGCCCAGCCGTTGGCGCAGCTCGCCCCGGTAGACCGTCCCGGGGTCGGCGGCCGTGACCGCGGCCCGCCCGGCCAGGGACCCCGACAGCACGGCGTAGTAGATCCCTTCCCCGGTCATGGGGTTGATCAGCGACGCCGCGTCGCCGGCCAGCAGCACCGGCCCGTCCGGCTGCCGCGGCCGCCGCGACGACAGGGGCAGGTGGTGCGCCCGCCACCGGCCCGCGCCGGCGGCGGCGCCCGGGAGCAGCCGCTCCAGGCCGTCGAGCAGGCGGGCGCGGGTGAGCCGCCGGCCGCCGCGCAGCACCTCGCCGTACCCGACGTTGGCGGTGCCGTCCCCGACCGGGAACGACCACGCGTACGCCGGCCAGTCCCGGGCGGCGAAGACGATGCGCTGCTCCCCGGCCAGGTCCGGCCGGACCGGTGCGTAGCCGCGGATGGCCACCGCGGTGTGGCCGTCGCCGTTGCCGGCCAGCCCGAGGGCCCGCCGCAGCGTCCCGTTGGCGCCGTCGGCCACGACCACGCAGCGGGCCGCGAGGTCCCGCCCGCCCGCGGTCACGGCGGCCCGGGAGCCGTCCGCCGCCGGGCGGACCCGGACGTCGCCGGCCGTGGCCCGCAGCCACTCGGCCCCGGAGCCCACGGCGGCGGCGACCAGCCGGGCGTCCAGGACCTCCCGTGGGACGACGTGCGCCGGGCGGGCCATCTCCCCGGCGACCTCCCGCGCCGGGCGATCGCCGGTCCCGGCGTAGCCGAGGCGCAGCCGGCTCACGGGTGGGTGACCCCCGGTGACGCCGGTGACGCCCAGCTCCGCCAGCACGTCGAGGGCGTGCGGTGCCACTCCGTCGCCGCACGGCTTGTCGCGGGGGAAGTCGGTCCGGTCCACCAGCAGGACGCGGGCCTCCGGGCGCGCCCGTCGCGCGGCCAGGGCGGCGGCCGCGCCCGCCGGCCCGGCGCCCACCACCACGAGGTCCCACACGGTCCGGGCAGCGGCTGCGTCCGTCATGCGGCCCATGGTCGCCCGGCGCCGGTCCGCGGCCCACAGCGGGCACCCTCAGGGACGTCGGGACGGCCGAGGGCGCGCGGCCGGGCCGGGCAGACGGTGGGCCCATCCCCGGCGGCTCCACGCCATGAGCGCGCCGGCCGCCACGGACGCGGCGAGCGCCGCCGCGATGCCCGCCAGGAGGACCCCCTGGCCGCCGTTGATCAGCACGGCCGCCGAGACGCCGGTGGCGCTCACCTGGACGCCGCCCGACGACCCGCCGTCGGCCGGCGCCGGAGCCGGAGCCACGGTGGCCATGACGGCCGGCACCGTGCCCGACGCGTCCCCGACGCTCGCCACGGCCGACGGGCCACCCTCGTCGGCCCTCCCCTGGGAGGCAGCCGGCTCGGGACGGGCCTCGCCGCCCTCCCCTCCGGCGACGACCGTCGGGGCCGGCGGAGCAGCGGGCCGTCGCGGGGTCGGGCGGGTCGCCTCGCGCTCCCCCGGGGCGGCTCCCGCACCCGGTCCCCCCGGGGAGCCCTCGCCCGGTTCCCCGGTGTCCGATCCCCCCGCCCCGGTGCCACCGGCACCGCCACCGTCCGGTCCGGGCTCGCGGGCGCCCGTCGGCGGCGGCGTCGGTGTCGGCGTCGGCGAGGTCGTCGGAACCGGCCCCATGAGAACGGAGTCGCCGGTGACGGGCGGCTCGCCCGTCACCGGGGCATCGGAGGCGGCCGCGACCGCGACGGCGGTCCCGCTCGCCAGGACCGCGACCAGTGCCCCGCCCAGCACGACCAGCGCAGGGGCCAGCACCCCGGCCTGCACGCCACCCGTCAGTCGCATCTCGCCTCCGACCTCCGCTCCACCGCCGACGCGACACTAAGTGAAGTTGTTCGTCCGGGCGGGGACGTTCGGGCCGTCCTTCCCGGCGGACGTTCAGGCCGGGGCGGGGGACCGGGGCGGCTCCTGCCGGAGGATCCGGTCGGCGACGGGGTCCGCCGCCCTCATGAGCAACGGCCCGACCACCGCGAGGATCAGGACGTAGCAGGCGGCCAGGGCCGTGAGCACGACGCCCTCCGGTCCGAGGGCGGGGGCGGCCAGGCCCGCGATGATGATGCTGAACTCGCCGCGGGCCACCAGGGCCGCGCCGGCCCGCACCCGGCCGCGGGCGCCGACGCCCGCCGCG
>JBHJOJ010000039.1:0-3322 GCA_050329835.1 Kineosporiaceae bacterium
ACACCGCAGCCGTCGCCTCGGCCGTCGCGCGCCACGAGAACCGCTCGGCGTGCCCGCGGGCACCGGCCGCCAACCGCTCCCGCCGGGCCGGGTCGTCCAGCAGCCCGACCAGGTCCGCCGCCCACCGGCGGGGGTCCCGGCCCTCGACGAGCACGCCGGAGACGCCGTCGGCGACCGCGTCCGGCAGACCGCCCGCCCGGGCCGCGAGCACCGGCGTGCCGCAGGCCTGGGCCTCCAGCGCGACGAGACCGAAGGACTCGTGCCGGGACGGCACGGCGACGACGTCCGCCGCCCGGTACCACCGGGGCAGCTCCTCCCGCGGCACCGGCCCCGGCCGGACCACCAGGTCCGCGATGCCCAGCCGGGCGGCCATGGCGTCGAGGTCGGCCGCGTGGTCCGGGCCGCCGGAGCCGCCGGGACCCGACGGTCCGCCGAGGACCGCGACCGTCAACGACGCGCGCAGGTCCGTCCGGTCCGCGACGGCGGCCGCGACCGCCTCGAGCAGCAGGTCGGGGCCCTTGTGTGCCTGCAGCCGGCCCGCGAAGAGCACGACGTGCCCGCGCTCCGGCAGCCCGGCGGCCGCGCGGTCGGCGCTGCGGGCCGTGCCGTCGCCCGGCACGAACAGCCGGGTGTCGACGCCCGGCGGCACCACGTGGACCCGGGCGGGTTCCGCGCCGTAGTCGCGGGCGAGCGCGGCCGCCTCGTCCCGGGTGCTGCAGACGAGAGCCGCGGCGGCCGCCACCACGCGCCGCTCCCCCGCGAGCCGGACGCCCGGCTCCCGAGGGCCGCCGGCGGCCTCCTTGGCGACGGCGAGGGTGTGCATGGTCTGCACCACCGGCACGTGCCAGGCCGCCGCCAGCGTCGCCGCCACCTCGCCCGACAGCCAGTAGTGGCCGTGGAGGACGTCGTACGGGGGTCGGCCGGGCTCGACCGCGCCGACGCGGGCGAGGACGGCGCCGGCGAACTCGGGCAACCGGGCCGGCAGGTCCTCCTTGGCGGCCGTCGCGGGCCCGGCGACCGGCACCGGCAGGACCCGCGCCCGCCCGCCGGACCCGGGCAGGACGACCGGCTCCGACGGTTCGTCGGCCCGGGTCCAGACGTCGACGACATGCCCGGTCCCGGCGAGATGCTGCGCCAGCTCGCGGACGTAGACGTTGAGGCCCCCCGCGTCCCCGACACCCGGCTGGTCGAGCGGGGAGGTGTGGACGCTGAGGAGGGCGATGCGCCGGCCGCCGGGCACGCCCGCACGGTAACGGGGGCGGCTCCGGCCACGCGGCACGGGACCGCCAACCGTCGGACTGGCCGGCGACGGGTGACCGGGTTGATGCACCCGAGCGTGCCGGCGCCGGCCACCGGCGGACCGTCACGCAGAGAGATCAGACTGATCGCCGATTTATCGATGTTCACGGTCGAGAGATCGTCGATCTGTCGATGATCCTGGGCTCTCAGGTGCGTCTTCTGTCCATGATCGTCGATTGGTCGACGATCACTTCATCATGACCGTCGACCAATCGACGATCATCGCGGTCGGCGCTTCTCGGTCGGGCGACGCGACGGGTCGACGAGCCCGTGCGCACCGGCCGTGACGCCGTCACCCGGTAACCGTGATCAGTGCCTCGTCGCCGTCGACCTCGACGCGCACCCTGGTCCCGGCGACGTCGGCCACCGCGGCCTCGGCGCCGGCGCCGGTCACGACGACGGTGGCGACCGTCACCCCGCGCGGGGCGAGCCGAGCCGTGAGGGCGCCCGTGGGTAACCGGTCCAGGACGTCGGCGACGAGGCGGCGCGTCCGGGCGACGGCGGCGGCGTCGGAGGACCGGCGCCCCTCCCCGTCGTCCAGCAGCGTGACCGCGACCCCGCGGGACCGGGCCGCGCGCGCCGCCGCGGCCATGGTCTCGTCCACCAACCGGCGGCCGCGGATGCTGTCGCGGACGGCGGACTCCAGGAGGGCGCACTCGGCCGCCAGCCCGGCGTCCACGGGCTCGCCCGCGGCGAGGCGGGCCAGGACGGGGGCGGTCTGGCGCGCCACGTCCGCCATCCGCTCCTCGCGCTCCCGCTCCCGGGCCTCCAGCGCGGCGGCCAGCTCCTCCGCGGCCTGCTGGTCGGCATAGGCGCGGGCGACGTGCTCGCGGGCGGAACGCCGGAGGGTCGCGGCGCCGGCGAGGACGACCACCCCGGCGGTCGGGGTGACGGTCCGGTAGAGCCCCTCGGCGACGCCGTCGGCGTACTGGGCGGCCCAGGCGGTGGTGAGGGCGGCGACCCCCATCGCCGCGCCGACCGCCAGCCGGGGATGGCCGCGCACCGCGACCCCGCCCAGGGCCACCGGGACGAGGCTGGGGTACCACATGGCGTAACTCGGCCGCCCGGACGGCAGGACCGCGAGGACGCAGAGCGCAGCGGTCAGGGTGAGGGCGGTGACGGTGACCGCGTAGAGCAGCCGCAACCCCGGCGGCGGCCACCACAGCACGGCCGTCGACGCCACCACGAGCATCCCCAGCCCGAGGAGGTAGAGCGGCACGTGCACCGCCCGAGGCATCATCACCAGGGCCAGGACCACGTGCACGCCCGTGTACAGCCACACCGCCAGGGCGAGCAGCAGCATGCGGGGCCGGCCGATCACCGCGGCCCCGCCCCGGGCTCGGCGTCCCGGCCCACCGGCCAGGTGAGCACGACCGACGTCCCGAGCCCGGGTGCGGAGGTCACCTCGGCCCGTCCGCCCACGGCCCGCATCCGGCCGAGGACGGACACCCGCAGGCCCAGTCGGCCCGGCGGCACGGTGTCGGGACGGAACCCGCGTCCGTCGTCGCGGACCTCCACCCGCACCGACCCCGGCTCGCCGCCCGGGTGGACGGCGACGGTCACGGTCGGCGCGGCCCCGTCGGCCCGGCCGTGCCGCACGCTGTTGCGGACGGCCTCCGCGGCCGCCGCGACTACCGCGCGCGCCACGCGCGAGGGCAGGCCGGTCGCGGTCCCGGCCCCGGACGCGGCGCCGGGCAGTGGGGCGGCCACCCTCGTGCCGGGGGAGATCGGCAGGACGGCCGACGCCACCCGGGCCGCGAGTTCCGGCAGGCCGACGGTGCCGCCCGCCTCGCCGGCCCCGCCCCCCTCACCGGTCTCCCCGCCGACCGACCCGCCGCCCGACCCGTCGCCCGGGGGGCCGAGGGCCTCCAGGGCCCGCCGGGCCGCCTCGGGGATCCGCGGCGAGGCGGGGGATCCGGCGACGAGGGCGAGCGCCGCGAGGACCCGGTCGTGCAGGACGGCGTCGACGTCGGCCCGGGCGGCCGCCGCCGCTGCCAGCGAGGCCGCGGACGCCCGCGCGGCG
>JBHJOJ010000040.1:0-6192 GCA_050329835.1 Kineosporiaceae bacterium
GCCGGGCGGCGGACGTCGTGCGCCTGGCCGCCCGCGTGGTGGCCGCCGCCTGCGACGAGGACGAGGGCGCGGGCTGCTCGCCGGAGGCCCTCAACGCCGCCTGTGCCCGGCTGTCCCGGGCTGGTGACCCCCGAGCCGCGGTGCTGTCGACGGTCGCGGGCGAGCCGCTGCAGGTGGTGCCGGTCGGGGAGATCCTCCTCGACCTCGCCGCCCGGCGGGTCCGCCGCCGCGGCGACGCCGACCGGCTGCGCTCCCTGGTCGGCCTGTCGCAGGCGCTCGTGCACTCCCACGACGGCCGCGAGCTGCTGCGGGTGGCACTGGAGGAGTCGCGCCGCATCGTCGGTGCCGCCAGCGCCGCCCTCGACCGCTGGGACCTCGACGAGGGTGTGATCCGGACCCTCATCAACGTCGGCGACCTGGGTCCCGACGACGTCACCTTCCCGGAGGACGAGACGTACGAGGTGGCCGAGTACGCCAAGGCCACCTACACGGCCCGCTCCGGGGTTCCCGCGCTGACGACCCGCCGGGTCTCCGGCGTCGACCCGGCGGGCGTGCGGCTGCTGGACCGGCTGGGCCGGGGGTCCTCGGCCAACGTGCCGCTCATCGTCGACAACGAGATCTGGGGACAGCTCTACTTCACGACCGGGCCCAACGAGCCCGACTTCTCCCCCGCCGACGTCGAGCTGCTGGTGTCGGTGGCGACGGTGATGAGCGCGGTCGTCGCCCAGGCGGCCATCATCGACCGCGTGAACCGGCTGGCCTTCGAGGATCCGCTGACCGGTCTCGGCACCCGCCGCGTCGTCGACGACGTGCTGGCGGAGATCGCCCGGACCGGCGGGCCGGTCACGGTCGCCCTGCTGGACGTGGACGAGCTCAAGCGGCTCAACGACCACAGCGGCCACGCGCGCGGCGACGACGTGCTCCGCGGTGTCGCCGCCGCCGTCGCGCAGGCCGTGCCGTCGGACCGGCGGTGGACGGTGGGGCGGATCGGCGGCGACGAGTTCGCGGTGGTTCTCGACGGGCACGACCCGGAGGGGATGCGGGGCCGCCTGGACCGGGCCCGCCGGCGGTGCCAGCGGGAGCAGGGGACCGCCTTCTCGTTCGGCGTCAGCGCCGCCGCGGGGGACTGGGAGCCGCGGGACGTGCTGTCGGCGGCCGACGACGCGCTGTACCGCGCCAAGCGCCTGCGGCGCCGGTGACGGCGCAGATGACGTCGCAGCTGACGACGGTCCCCGCCGCCGGCGGGGCGGCCGCGCTCACCGGGGCGGAGCTGGGGCGGGCGCTCGGCGACGGGCGCCTGGGCGTCCACTTCCAGCCGATCGTGTCGCTGCCGTCGCGCCAGGTGCGCGGCTTCGAGGCGCTCGCCCGGCTCACCGGCGAGGACGGCCGGCCGGTGCCGCCCGGAGGCTTCGTGCCGGTGGCCGAGGCGGAGGGGCGCGTCGGCGACCTGGGGGCGGAGGTCCTGCGCCAGGCCGTCGCCGCGGCCGGCCGGTGGCGGCGCCAGCCCCCGCTCTCCTCGGCGTACGTCGGCGTCAACGTGTCGCCGCGGCAGCTGACGTCGCCGGGCTTCGTGGCGCTCGCCCGGCAGGCGACGCGCGAGCACCAGGTCCCGGTGTCCGCCGTCATGCTCGAGATCACCGAGAACGCGGCGGTGGACCCCTCGGCGGCCCCCGTCATCCACGAGCTGGCCTCCCTCGGCTTCCGGATCGCGCTCGACGACTTCGGCACCGGGTTCGCCAACCTCGACCAGTTGCGCCGGCTGCCGCTGCAGGCTCTCAAGCTCGACCGCAGCTTCGTCGCCGAGGTGGGGACCCCCGGGCGGGGACGGGCGGTGGTGCGCGCGGCCGCCCAGCTCGCCGAGTCCATGCGCCTGCTCATGATCGCCGAGGGCGTCGAGGACGACGAGCAGGCGCGCCTGCTGCACGATCTCGGCTGCGGCTACGCCCAGGGGTTCCTCTTCGCCCGCCCCGGCCCCGACCCCGCCGAGCAGGCGAGCGCCGTCCGGCGCCGCGCCGGCCGGGACCGGGAGGGGCGGCGGCGGACGGCCCCGCTGCCCTGGGACCGCCGTGTCGAGGAGGCGGCGCTGTCGGCGGCGCGGGTGCTCGCCGCGCCGGACGACCGGGTGCGCGGCCACGCCGGGGCGCTGGCGGCCCGGCTGGCGGGGACGGCGGGGGCGGGCGACGCGACCGTGTACCTGGCCCACCGCCTCGCGCTCATCCACGACCTGCACCGGCTCCCGGCGGACCTGCCGCTGGTGGCGGACCTGCTGGCGGCACCCGGCGTGCGCGAGACCGTCGCGGGGACCGGGCCGGGCGGGACCGGGCCGGGCGGGGCCGGGCCGGGTGATCCCCCGCCCGGGCACCCCGGTCGCGACCCGGACGTCGAGGAGGCCGCCCGGGAGGCGGTCCTCGTCGTCCGGCTGGCCGTCGCCGCGGCCGAGGCGGCCGCCGCCGCCGACCCCGCGATGTCCCGGCGGGCGCTGCAGGACGGCTGCCGCCAGGTCGCCGCCGTCGCCCCCCGCCCGTACGCGGCCCTGCTCCGCCTGTTCGCCACCGAACCGCTCGACGCCCGTCCCGTCCAGGCGCTGCTGCGGGACCTGGACCAACGGCGGCACCGTCGCCTCGGCGTCCACGACCGGCTGGAGGCGGTGGCCGGGCTGTCCCGGGCCCTCACCGGGACCGAGGACGTCGTCGAGCTGCTGCGCTCGGCGACCGAGGAGGCGCGCCGCATCGTCGGGGCCTCCGCCGCGTCGCTGGAGGAGTGGGACCCGCGGGACCAGACGGTCCGGACCGTCGTCAACGTCGGCGAGCTGTCGCACGGGGAGGTGGCGGTGCCGAGCGACGAGGTGTACCAGCTGGCCGACTTCAGCGAGGCGTCCCGGCTCACGACCTCCGGCCTGCCGGTCGTCATCACCCGCCGCGACGGGGTGGTCGCGCCCGAGGAGGCGGGACTGCTGGTGCGCCTCGCCAAGGGATCGGCGGCCGCGGTGCCGATCATCCTGGACGACCGGATCTGGGGCGAGCTGTGGGTGACCACGAGCCTCGGCGAACCTGACTTCGGCAGCGCCGACCTCGAGCTGCTGACAGCCGTCGGGGCGCTCATGAGCGGCGTGGTGTCGCACGCCCGGACGATGCAGCGGATGCAGGACCTCGCCTTCCGCGACCCCCTGACCGGGCTGGCGAACCGGCGGGCGGTCGACGACGCCCTCATCGATCTCGAGCGCGGGCAGGGGGGCGTCACCGTGGCCCTGCTCGACGTCGACGGCCTCAAGGAGCTCAACGACGCCCACGGCCACGCCCGTGGCGACGAGGTCCTCACCGCGGTGGCGGCGGCGCTGCGGGAGGGCTTCCCGGCCGAGGCCGGGTGGACGGTCGGGCGGCTGGGGGGTGACGAGTTCGCGGTGGTCGGGGCCGGCCGCGACGCCTCGGTCGCCGAGCGGCTGGGGACGGCGGCGGCGGCGTGCCGGGAGACGACCGGGGGCGGCTTCTCGTGGGGCGTCCATACCGCGGCCTGGCCCTGGGCGTCGCGGGACGTGCTGGCCGCGGCCGACGCCCAGCTCTACCGGGCCAAGCGCGACCGCTGACGCGCGCTCAGGCGGCGCGGTCCCCGGCCGGCCCGCCCAGCAGCCCGTCGACGAACACCTCGGGCTCGAACGGCGCCAGGTCGTCGGGGCCCTCGCCCAGGCCGACGAGCTTCACCGGCACGCCCAGCTGCTGCTCCACGGCCACGACGATCCCGCCCTTCGCGGTCCCGTCCAGCTTCGTGAGGACGACCCCGGTGACGTCGACCGCCTCGCCGAAGACCTGTGCCTGGACCAGGCCGTTCTGGCCGGTCGTGGCGTCGAGGACGAGCAGGGTCTCGGTGACCGGGGCCTGGCGCTCGAGGACGCGCTTCACCTTGCCGAGTTCGTCCATCAGCCCCCGTTTGTTCTGCAGCCGGCCGGCGGTGTCGACGACGACGACGTCCACCTCGCCCTCGACGCCGGCCCGGACCGCGTCGTGGGCGACCGAGGCGGGGTCCGCACCCTCGCCGGAGCGGACCGTCGCCACCCCGACCCGCTCGCCCCACGACTGGAGCTGGTCGGCTGCGGCGGCGCGGAAGGTGTCCGCGGCCGCGAGCAGGACCTCCCGGTCCTCCGCCACGAGCAGTCGGGCGATCTTGCCGACGGTGGTGGTCTTGCCGCTGCCGTTGACCCCGACGACGAGGAGGACGCCCGGCAGGCCCTCGTGGCGGGCGACCCGCAGCGCCCGGTCGCGGGCCGGGTCGAGGACCCCCAGCAGCTCCTGCCGCAGCATGGCCCGGACGTCGGCGCCGCCCTCGGCGGCGTGCCGCTCCCGCAGGCGCTGGACGAGCGCCAGCGTGGTGGCCGTCCCGAGGTCGGCCCCGAGGAGCACCTCCTCGATCTCCTCCCAGGTCGCCTCGTCCACCCGGTCCCGGGTGAGCAGGGCGAGCAGCCGGCGGCCCACGGCGGACTCGGACCGGGCGAGGCGCCCGCGGAGCCGGGCGAGGCGGCCCCGCGCCGGGGCGGGCGCCTCCCGGGCGGGGGCGCGGCGGGTGTCGTCGGCGACGGTGCCGGCGGTCGGATCGGCGACGGGGCCGGGGACGGTGTCAGGCAGGTCGACGGTGTCGACCGTGCGCACCGGGGTGTCCCGCGGGTCCTCGGCGTCATCGCCCACGCCGGGGCGGTAGTCGACGCCGGGACGCGGGGCCGCGGGCCGGTCGTCCCGCTCCCGGGTCCGGCGGCGGGCGGCCGACCGGCCGAGGACCAGCGCCAGCCCGGCGCCGATCCCGGCGGCGAGGCCGCCGGCGGCGAGGGCGATCGCGGACGGGTCCGAGAGGAACTCCTGCACCGGGGCAGTCTGTCAGCCGCGGCCGGGGGGAGGCCCCGGCCGGCGGTCACGGGCCGGAGGTGACGACGGCCACCCCGGTCTGCCGTCACCTCGTGCGCCGACCGTCCCACAGAGCACGATCGGTCCGGGCGTCGGCCGGGCCCACTCGGTATGGCTTCTTGTCAGGCCATGCAGAAGCTACTAATTGTAGGTCCTGCACAGGATCCCGGACAGCAGTCCCGACGCGCCGGGCTCGGCCGGTCGGAACGGGAACCCGGCTCAGGCCGCGGGCTGGGGCTGGTGGAGGCGCTGGCTGAGGACGGTGGTGACCCCGTCGCGCATGGCCACGCCGTAGAGGGCGTCGGCGGCCTCCATGGTCCGGCGCTGGTGGGTGACGACGACGAGCTGGCTGGTGGCGCGCAGCTCCTCGAGCAGCAGCAGCAACCGCTGGAGGTTGGTGTCGTCGAGGGCGGCCTCGATCTCGTCGAGCACGTAGAAGGGGCTGGGCCGGGCCCGGAACAGGGCGACCAGGAACGCCAGCGCCACCAGGGTGCGCTCACCGCCGCTCAGCAGGCTCAGCCGCTTGACCGTCTTGCCGGCCGGGCGCGCCTCGACCTCGATCCCGGTCTCCAGCAGGTCGTCCGGGTCGGTGAGGACGAGCCGGCCGGTGCCGCCCGGGAACAGCCGGGGCACGACCTCGGCGAAGTGGCGCGCGGTGTCGGCGAAGGCCTCGGCGACCACCTGCTCCACCCGCTCGTCGACGTCCCGGATGATCGACAGCAGGTCCCGCTTGGAGTCCGTGAGGTCCTGCTGCTGCTGGAGCAGGAAGCGGTGACGCTCCTCCAGGGCCGCGTACTCCTCCATGGCCAAGGGGTTGATGGTGCCGAGCGCCGCGAGCCCGCGTTCCGCCTCGCGCAGGCGCCGGGTCTGCGCGGCCCGGTCGTACGGCTCGGTGAGCGGCTCGCTCCCCTCGTCGTCACCGGGGCCGGGCTCGCCGTCGCCTGCGTCACCGGCGGCGTCGGCCGCGGGCTCGCGGACCACCGGCACGGGAACGTGCGGGCCGAACTGAGCGACGAGGTCCTCGACGGCGAGGCCGAAGTCCGTCATCGCGTGCTCCGCGACGGCGTCCAGGCGCATCCGCCGCTCGGTGCGGGCCAGCTCCTCGGCGTGCAGGGCCTCGGCCAGCCGGGTCCGCTCGGCGACCAGCCGCTCCACGTCCCGGGCGGCCGCGGCCAGAGCGGTGGCCGCCCGGTCGTGCTCGCCCTCGTGCCCGGCGAGGGACTCCCCCGCCAGCGTGCGCACCCGCTGCGCCTCCTGCACCGCGCCGGCGGCGGCGGCGTGGACGGCGGCGGCCACCCGCCGG
>JBHJOJ010000041.1:0-2551 GCA_050329835.1 Kineosporiaceae bacterium
GGTGCGGCGGCCGCCGGGACGCTGGGGATCGGAGCCGCTCTGGCGGCGGCCGCCGTCGGCGGCGGCTCCCTGGTGCCGGTGGCCGACGACCGCACCCCGGTGCAGACGCCGATGGCGGCCCCGGCGACGAGCGGCTCGGGGGTCCCGTCCGGCAGCCGCACCACGATCACGCCGTCCACGACCACGACCCCGGCGCCCGCCCCGCCGAGCACGTCGGCGCCGCCGCCTCCCACGACCTCCTCGCCCCCGCCGCCGCCTGCGTCGTCGCCCGCCCCGCCGGCGCCCGAAGCGCCACCGCCTCCCCCGCCCGCCGACCCGCCGCCGGAGGAGCCGCCCCGGGTCGTGTCGGCCGGCCCGTCGCAGGCGGTGCTGGACCTCGTCAACGAGGCGCGCGGCGAAGCCGGCTGCGACGCGCTGCGCCCGGAGGACGCGCTGACCGCCGCCGCCCAGGGCCACGCCGAGGACATGGCCGCCAACGGCTACTTCTCGCACGACAGCCAGGACGGGCGCTCCCCGTTCGACCGGATCAGCGCCGCCGGGTACGACTACCGGACGGCCGGCGAGAACATCGCCCGCGGCCAGCCGGACGCCCAGGCGGTCATGGCCGCCTGGATGGACAGCCCGGGGCACCGGCAGAACATCCTCAACTGCGACTTCGAGGACCTCGGCGTCGGCTACGTGGAGAGCTCCGGCGGCCCCTGGTGGGTCCAGAACTTCGGCGCCCGCTGAGCCGCGTCCGCCACCGCCTCCCGCAACCGCCGGGCGAGGTCCCGCTCCCGGTCCCGCCGTACGGCGACCTCGATCACCTCGACGCCCTCGGCGACCGGTCGGGCGAGAGCGGTCGCGAGACCCGGCCCGTCGGTCGCGACGGTGCGGGGGACGCCGTGAGCGGCGCACAGCGCGGCGAGGTCCACGGTCTGCGGAGTGCCGAAGAGCCGGTCGAGGACGGCGGCGAACCGAGGCTCCCCATGCTCGAGCAGGCCGAAGATGCCGCCGCCGCCGTCGTTGACGACGACCGCGCGGACCCGGGGTCGTGGCTCCCCCGGCCCCAGGAGCAGGGCGTTGGTGTCGTGGAGGAACGCCAGATCGCCGACGAGGGCGACCACGAGCCGGCCGGTCGCCAGTGACATCCCGGCCGCCGTCGACAGCGTGCCGTCGATGCCGGACAGGCCGCGGTTCGCCGCCACCGGGCCGGCCCTGACCTCCCCGGCGGCCAGGTCGGCGTCGCGGATCGGGTTGCTGGCCGCGAGCACGAGGCCGGCCCCCGGCCCGGTCGCGGCGACCACGGCAGCCGCGACCTCCGGGCCCGACAGCACCCCGGTCGCGTGGCGCTCGGCGGCGAGCACGTCCGCCACCGCGGACTCCGCCGCCCGTCCCGCGGCCAGCCACCCGTCCAGCCAGTCCCGGTCCCGGGGGGCGGTCACCCCGGCGGGCGCCGACACGGCGGCGGCCCGGGTCACCGGGCGGCCGGGTGCCGGCCGCCACGGCTCGCCCACCTGGACGACGGCCACGTCGGGGCGGGCGAGCAGCCGTGCCACCGGACGCGACAGCGTCGGCCTGCCGAGCACGACGGCCCGCTCGACCGCGGCGCCGAGGTCACCGTCCAGCAGCAGGCGGTAGGCACCCACGCGGTTCGGGCCGCCCCGGGCCGCCGAGGTGGGCTCGGCGAGCAGCGGCCAGCCGGCCGACTCGGCCAGCTCGCGGGCCGTGGCGCCGGCCCCGTCGCCGGCCACGACCACCGTCCGGGGGCCCGCCGGCAGCGGCGTCGGGTCGCCCGGGACGAGGGGCTCGGGACCGTCGGGGACGCCGGGGTCCGGGGGCGGGGCCGCCGGCGGCCCCGCCCTCGGACGCCAGCCGAGGTCCGGGGGCACCAGCGGCTCGTCGAAGCCGACGTTGACGTGCACCGGTCCCGGTGCCGCGGCGCCGCCGCGGGCGGCGGCGACCGCGTCCCGGGCGACGGCGCGCCATGCCACGGCCGGATCCCCGGCGGCGGCGTCCACGGCGTGGCGCACCGCCCCGGCGAACAGGCCGGCCTGGAGATCGCTGGTCTGGTTGGCCCAGGTGCCCCGCAGCCGCGGCGGCCGGTCGGCGGTCAGCACCACGAGCGGGACCCCGGCGTGGTGGGCCTCGAGCACCGCGGGCAGCAGGTTCGCCACGGCGGTGCCGGACGTCGTGACGACGGCCGCCGGCCCGCCGGTGGCCCGCCCGACGCCGAGGGCGGTGAACGCGGCGGAGCGCTCGTCGATCCGGACGTGCAGCCGCCAGGCGCCGGCCGCCTCCGCGCCGTGGGCGGCGTAGGCCAGGGGCGCGCTGCGCGAGCCCGGGCACAGCACGACGTGGCGGACCCCGGCCGCGAGCAACCCCTCGACGAGTCCCCGGGCGGCGGCGGCGGCCACGGGGACGGCGGCGCGGGACCCGTCCACCACCCGGCCAGTGTGTCCCACCCCCCCTACCCTGACGGGGTGACGGTCTGGGTGGCGCTGGTCGCGCTGGTCGCGGGCGCGGGCGCGCTCGCCGGGGCGGAGCGGGCGCTGCTGCGCCGGCTCGCCCG
>JBHJOJ010000042.1:0-10494 GCA_050329835.1 Kineosporiaceae bacterium
GGGGCGGGCTGCAGGGGGGCGGGCTCCCCGCCCGGCGCGGTCGACCCGGGGGCCGGGGACGCACCGGCTGCGCCGGGCGCCGGGGTGCCCGCGCCCGGTGAGGACATCGGCGGCGACGCCCCGAGGGCGACACCCGGGCTCGACAGGGCGGCGGATCCGGTCGCCGGGTCGACCGCGCCGGCGTCCGGCGCGATCCCGGCGGCTGCGGAGCCGGCGAGGTCCGCCCCGTCGTCCCCGAGCAGCCGTGACAGGCCGTCGGTGCCGTCGTCGGTGGTGTGGCTCGCGGCCACGACCGCGGTGAGGCCGCCGGTGGCGACGACGGAAGCGGCGACCACGGAGCCGGAGAGCAGCCGCGCGGCGCGCAGGGCGCGGTCGCGGGCCGCGGCGGCGGACGGGGACTGCACGGGCCGGTTCCTCCTCGCTGGCGGGACGGGGGTTCACGCCCGGTGGCAGGGGTAAGCACCGGGCATGAGAGCCCTCCTCCTCAACTGCACGCTCAAACCCACCCCGCAGGATTCGCACACGGCCCAACTCGCCTCACACGTGACGGACGCGCTGCGGGAGCACGGGGTCGACGTGGACGTCGTCCGGGTCGTCGACCACGACGTCCGGCCGGGCGTGGCGAGCGACATGGGCGACGGCGACGAGTGGCCGCGCCTGCACGATCTGCTGACGTCGGCAGAGATCCTCGTCATGGCGAGCCCGACCTGGGTGGGACGCCGTCCAGCGTCGCCCAGCGCGTCCTCGAGCGGATGGACGCCATGATCAGCGAGGAGTCGCCGGACGGCACCCACGTCGCGTACAACCGCGTGGCCGGCGTGGTGTGCACCGGCAACGAGGACGGCGCCCACCACGTCATCAGCGAGATCTGCGGCGCCCTCGTCGACATCGGCTACACGATCCCGGGCCAGGCGTGGACGTACTGGAACCGCGGTCCGGGGCCCGGTCCGTCGTACGCCGAGACCGACGAGGGCCACGAGTGGTCCGCCTCGACGGCGCGGGTGATGGCCGCCGACCTGGTCGCGGTGGCCCGGGCCCTGCAGCAGCACCCGAGGCCGCCCCCGGGCTGAGCCGCTCAGTCCCGGCGCGCGCCGTCGCCGACCAGCCGCGCCAGGGCGGTCTCCACCCGGCGCAGGTAGTCGGTGACGACGCGCCGCTCGTCGGCGTCGAGCGGCGCGGCGGCGGCGTCCAGCTCCTCGAGGAACGGCCGGAGGTGCCCGACGACCGCGGTCACCGCGGTGGGGGTCGGGCGGAGCACGGTGCGGCGGCGGTCGGCGGGGTGCGGCTCGCGGGCGACGTGACCGGTCGCCTCCAGCCGCCGGACCAGGACGGTCGCCGACGCGGACGTCATGTCGAGCCGACGGGCCAGCTCGACCGGGCCCATCGGCTCGATCATGAGGTGCTCGACCGCCCAGACCTCCGTCGGGGAGATGCCGAGGCGCTGGGCGAGCACCGGCCGGGCCCGGGCGCCCAGGCGCAGCACCGACTGCAGGGCGTCCGCCAGCTCGCCCGGCCGCCCCGCTGGCGCCCAGGAGCCCGGCGACCGGTCGTCCGTCACGGGCCCATGGTGACGCACGCCGCACGGATGTCACCAGACGGTCTAGCGATTTTTGCTAGGTTGTCTAGTGACATCGCATCCGCGCGGCAGCCCCGACCCGACGAACGGGGGAAGGGCGCACACACCGGGCGGCCCGTCCCGAGGAGACCCCGTGACCGCACTCAGCGCCCTCGCCGGCAGCCTCCGCCTCGCCGCGGTCGTCGTCGTTGCCACGGTCGCCGCCATCGCCGTCGTCCTGTCCCTGCCCCTGCCCGATCCCGCCGATCCCCGCAGCGGCACCGGGCTGTCCGACTCCTACGAGTCGGTGCGGGCCGAGCAGCTGGCCGAGCAGCTGCCCTCGGCCGAGGTCGACACCGCGCTCGTCGTCGTGAGCCGCGCGGACGGCGATGCGCTGAGCGAGACGGACCTGGCAGCCGCGGCGGACGCCACCGCCGCCCTCGCCGACCTCGCGGCCGGCGGCGCGGTGCCGTCGCCGCAGCCGGCTCCGGACGGGACGGTGGCCCTGGTCCCGTTCCCGCTGGCGGCTCCCGGGGACGACCTCGAGGCGGACGCCGAGCTCGTGGCAGAGCTGCGGGCGGGGCTGAGCGACCTGCCCTCCGGCCTGCGGGCCGAGGTGACGGGCGGCCCGGCCTTCGCCGCCGACCTGTCGGCCGTGTTCGACGGCGCCGACGTCACCCTGCTGCTCGTCACCGCCGCCGTGGTGGCCCTGCTGCTCCTCGTCACCTACCGCAGCCCCGTCCTGCTGGTCGTCCCGCTGCTGGTCGTGGCGGCGGCCGAGCAGACCGTGCTCCGCCTGCTCGACCTCGTGCTGCCGGCGGCCGGGCTGGCCACCGACGGCTCGACGTCGGGCATCGTCAGCATCCTGGTCTTCGGGGCGGCGACCAACTACGCCCTGCTGCTCATCGCCCGGTACCGGGAGCAGCTGCGGGTGACCGAGCGCCCCGCGGACGCCATGCGGGAGGCGGTCCGCCGGGCCGGCGCCGCGATCCTCGCCAGCGGCGGCACGGTGGTGCTCGCCGTCGCGGCGCTGCTGCTGGCCCGGACCGAGGGCACCCAGGCCCTGGGTCTCGGCAGCATGATCGGCATCGTCGTCGCCATGGTCACCGGGCTTGTCGTGCTCCCGTGCGCGCTCGTGCTCTTCGGCCGGGCGGCGTTCTGGCCGTTCGTGCCCCGCCACGGCAGCACCGGCCGCGAGGGGGCGCTGTGGGGCCGGATCGGCTCGGCCGCGGCCCGGCACCCGGCCGCGGTGGCGGCCGCGGGCGCGCTCGCCCTGGTGGCGCTGGCGGTCCCGGCGCTCGGCATCCAGACCGGGCTGTCGCAGAACGAGCAGTTCCGCGAGACGCCCGAGGCGGTCGCCGGCGCCGAGACCCTCGCCTCGGCCTTCCCGGCGGGCGCCACGGAGCCGGCCGAGGTCCTCACGACCCCCGACGCGGCCGACGCGGTCGCGGCGGCCCTCGCGGACGTCGACGGCGTCGAGAGCGCCGAGGTCGCCGAGGCCGGGGACACGGTGGCGAGGGTCGACGTCGTCGCGGCCGCCGAGCCCGGCTCGGAGGAGTCCTTCGACGTCGTGCGCGAGGTGCGCGAGGTGGCCGCCGCCATCGGCGGCGACCCCACCGAGGTCGGCGGGCCGCTGGGGGAGCGCCTGGACCTGGCCGACGCCCAGTCCCGCGACCGGGCCGTCGTCGTCCCGCTCATCCTCGTCCTCGTCGGGGCCGTGCTCGTGGTGCTGCTCCGGGCCCTGGTGGCGCCCGTGCTGCTGCTGGTCGCGGTCGTCGCGTCGTACTTCGCCAGCCTCGGCGCGAGCTGGCTGCTGTTCCGGGGCGTGCTCGGGTACCCGGCGCTGGACGCCCCGGTGCTGCTGCTGTCCTTCGTGTTCCTCGTCGCCCTCGGCGTGGACTACTCGATCTTCCTCACCACCCGGGCCCGGGAGGAGGCGGCCGCCCGCGGCACCGGGGACGGCATGCTGACCGCCCTGCGGGTGACGGGCGGCGTCATCACGAGCGCCGGGGTGCTGCTGGCCGCGGTGTTCGCGGTGCTCGGTGTGCTGCCGCTGATCACGCTCACCCAGATCGGCGTCATCGTCTGCATCGGGGTCCTGCTCGACACCCTGGTGGTCCGGACCCTCGTCGTCCCGGCACTGGCGTTCCTGCTCCGGGAGCGGTTCTGGTGGCCGGCCCGGGCCGGCCCGCGGGACTCGGCCGATCGTGGTGCGGGCGATCCCGAGCCGGCTCCCGAGGCCGTGTCCAGCACCCCCTGAGCCCTCGGCCGGGCCCCGTCCACAGGGTGACGCGGTCCGGCACGGCGGGTCCGTCCCCCCTCGTAGCGTCTCGTCCGCCCCGTACCGGCGGGGCACCAGGAGACGGGGAGGCGCGATGGCATCGCAGACGAGATGGGACCTCTACTCGAAGCTGGTCATCACGGCCGGCCTCGCCGAGACACTCCGTCAGGCGGGGGTGCGCGCGGATGCCGACACCCTCGTGGCGGGGCCGGTGGACCTGCCGGCGACCGCCCGGCAGGCCGACCTGGTCTTCGCCACGACCGACGGGTCCCGGGTCGTCCACGTCGAGATCCAGCAGCAACCCGACCCGGAGATGGGCCGGCGGATGCTGGCCTACGCGGCACGGATCGTCGAGGTCCCCGACCACCGGGAGCGGATGCGCGACCTGGTCCAGGTCGTCGTCCAGGTGACCGGACGGCAGCCGATGGACACCCGGTTCCGGATGGGCGAGCTGTCGAACTCCGCCGCACTCGTGCACATCCCGTCGATCCCCGTCGGCGACCTGCTGGCCAGCCCCGGCCTGGCGCCGTTCGCGATGATCAACGGCGGGGTGGACGCCGTGGAGCCGCTGGTCCGCCTGGTCGCGGACGTCGAGGGGCACGACCTCCGGGTGGCGATGACGGCACTGGCGATGAGCCTGGACCCGGCGAGCAGCGATGCCATCATGGAGCAGCTGAGGAGGGATCACATGACCGATGTCCTGGACGAGCTCCGACGCACCGACTGGGGACGCGGGCTCCTCGCCGAGGGTCGAGCCGAAGGGCGAGCACAGGGCCGGGCTCAGGGCCGGGCTCAGGGCCGCGCGGAGGGCCGCGCCGAGGGCTCGTCGGAGGCTCGGCTCGCCGATGTCGCCGACATCCTCGCGGCGCGGTTCCCGGAGGCCGATCCCGCGGCACTCGACGCCACCGCCCGTCGACTGGTCGGGACGTCCGGCGCCGGGGCCGTCCGGGCCGCCCTGACGCTGTCCGCACCGGACGCGCTCCCGGAGTCCTGACGGTCGCCCGGCGCGGCACCGATCGGACGACGCGCTCTCCGGACCCCGGGCGTCCGTAGGCTGGCGCCCCATGGCCCACGTCCTGACCGCCGTCGCCTGGCCGTACGCCAACGGCCCCCGCCACATCGGCCACGTCGCCGGGTTCGGCGTGCCGTCGGACGTGTTCAGCCGGTACATGCGGATGGCGGGCCACGACGTCCTCATGGTCTCGGGCACGGACGAGCACGGCACCCCGATCCTCGTCCAGGCCGAGCGCGAGGGCGTGACCCCGCAGGCCCTCGCCGACCGGTACAACCGCGTCATCGTCGAGGACCTCCACCGGCTCGGCCTGTCCTACGACCTGTTCACGCGGACGACGACGCGCAACCACTACGCGGTCGCCCGGGAGCTGTTCCGCGTCCTGCACCGCAACGGCTACCTCGTCGAGCGCACGACGAAGGGCGCGGTCTCGCCGTCGACGGGCCGGACCCTGCCCGACCGCTACATCGAGGGCACGTGCCCCATCTGCGGCTTCGGCTCGGCCCGCGGCGACCAGTGCGACAACTGCGGCAACCAGCTGGACCCCACCGACCTCATCGACCCCCGGTCCCGGATCGACGGCGAGACGCCGCGGTTCGTCGAGACCGAGCACTTCTTCCTCGACCTCCCCGCGCTCGCCGACGCACTCGGTACGTGGCTGCAGGCCCGCACGGACTGGCGGCCCAACGTCCTCAAGTTCGCGCTCAACCTCCTGGAGGACGTCCGGCCGCGGGCGATGACCCGCGACATCGACTGGGGGATCCCGGTCCCGCTGCCCGGCTGGCGGGAGAACCCGACCAAGCGGCTGTACGTGTGGTTCGACGCCGTCATCGGGTACCTGTCGGCGTCGGTCGAGTGGGCGCGCCGGACCGGGGACCCGGACGCCTGGCGGGCGTGGTGGAACGACCCGGAGGCGCTGTCCTACTACTTCATGGGCAAGGACAACATCACGTTCCACGCCCAGATCTGGCCCGCCGAGTTGCTGGGCTACGCGGGCCGCGGGGCGCGCGGCGGCGAGCCCGGGCGGTACGGCGAGCTCGGGCTGCCGACCGAGGTCGTGTCGAGCGAGTTCCTCACCATGGAGGGGCGGCAGTTCTCCTCGTCCCGGGGCGTCGTCATCCACGTCCGGGACATGCTCGCCCGGTACCAGCCGGACGCGCTGCGGTACTACATCGCGGTGGCCGGGCCGGAGACGGCCGACGCGGACTTCACGTGGGCCGAGTTCGTCCGGCGCACCAACACCGAGCTCGTCGCCGGGTGGGGCAACCTCGTCAACCGGACCGCCACCCTCGTCCACAAGAACGTCGGCGCGATCCCGGCGGCGGGGCCCGCCCTCGACGTCGACCGAGACCTGCTGTCCGCGACCGACAGGGCGTTCACCGCCGTCGGCGACCTGTTGCGCACCCACCGGCAGAAGCAGGCCGTCGGCGAGGCGATGCGCGCGGTGGCCCGGGTCAACGCGTACCTCTCCGAGCAGGCGCCGTTCAAGCTCACCCGGTCCGACCCCGACCGGATGAGTGCCATCCTCCACGTCGCCACCCAGGCGGTGAGCGACTGCAGAACCCTGCTCGCCCCGTTCCTGCCGCACTCGACGGCCGCCGTGGACGAAGCGTTCGGCGGCTTCGGGGCCGGAACGCCGGGGACGGTGGCGCCGATGCCGGAGATCCGGGAGGTCGAGGACCTGGACGGCGGGCCCGGGTACCCGGTGCTGACGGGCGACTACTCCCGGGCGCAGGGCACCTGGGGGCGCGTGCCCGTGGTGCCGGGCACGCCCGTGGCGAAGCCGGTGCCGGTGTTCACCAAGCTCGACGACTCCGTGGTCGGGGCCGAGCTGGAGCGGATGCGCGCCGAGGCCTGAGCCGGGCGGCCCGCTGCGGCCCCGACCGGACAAGATCGCGATTTCCCACCCGACTCGTCGGTCCACGCTCCTCGTGGATCAACGGATCGGGTGGGAAACGGCGATCATCGTGGCGCGGCGGGGACCGCGCGGTCCGCGACCACGGGTTCGGCCGGCCGGACCGCCGCGCGACGGCTCGTCCGCAGCATGACCACCGCGAAGGCCAGGCCCGCGAGGGCCATGACGACTCCGAGGCCGTGCGGCCGCCACACGTCGATCGCCCCCCCGCCGACCAGCGGCCCCACGACTGCGCCTGCCTCGTACGACATGAGGTAGGCGGCGTTCGCGGCCGCCAGCGAGGCGACCGGCACCCGGCTGCCCAGCACGGCGAGCCCCACCGAGTAGAAGCCGGTGGCCACCCCGCCCAGCAGGAAGGCCGCGACCAGGCTGGCGGGGAACGACCCGGCGGCCGCCGCCAGGCCCGTGACGCCGACGGAGAGGGCGACGCCCAGGCCGGCCAGCACGCGGACCCGGTCCAGGCGGTCGGCGAGTGTGCCGACGACGGCCTGCAGGACGACGCCCCCGAGGATCAGTGTCGTGAGGACGTGCACGGCCTGCCCCTCCGGCAGCCCGGTGGCCAGCGCGTAACTGGGGACCAGCGAGATGTAGCCGAACTCGGCCACACCGCCGATGAGGGCGGCGCCCATCGCCACCGGTGCCAGGGTGACGGCCGTGGAGAGCCGGAACCGGCCGCCGCCGTGCAGCGCGGGCGCCAACCGCCGGCCGAGCACGAGGGGCAGCGCGCACAGCGCCATGGCGGCGACGCCGGCGGCGTACGGCGCCCACCCGTCGACCCCGAGCCGGCCGACGAGCTGAGCGCCCAGCGCCCAGCCGCCGAACAGCAGGACGGTGTAGCCCGCGAGCACCCGGCCGCGCCAGCGGTCGTCCGACACGGTGTTGATCCATGTCTCCCCGACCAGCCAGGGCAGGGCGAGCCCGGCGCCCGAGAGCACCCGCAGCACCAGCCACCCCTGCGGGCTGTCCAGAACGGGCATGAGGGCGAACGTGGTGGCCAGGAGAGCCGAACCGGCCAGCATCGCCGGGGCCGCGCCGAGCCGGGCGGCGACGGCCGGGCCGAGGGGCACCAGCAGCAGTACCGCCAGCGCGGGGGCGGCGCCGGCCAGGCCGACCATCCAGCCCGGCTGGCCCCACGCCTCGAAGCGCAGCGACGTCAGCGTGAACCCGATCCCGTACGCCAGGCCCAGCCCGGCGGTGGAGGACAGCACCGCGAGCAGGCTGCGACGGCGGACCGCGGCATCCATGACTCCTCCATAACGAACGTTATGCGTAACGCTCGTTATGCTAGGTCTCGTGCCGTCGACCTCGCAAGCCGGCCCGCCGGCCCGCCGCCACCCGCCGGACCGGCGGCGGGAGATCGCGGCCGCCGCCCACCGCGTCATCGACCGGGCCGGCATCGACGGGGCGTCCATGCGCGAGATCGCCCGCGAGGCGGGCTGCACGACCGGCTCGCTGACCCACCACTTCGCCGGTCGCCGGGAGCTGCTCGACTACGCGGTCGGGGTGGTGTGCGAGGAGTCGACGGCCCGGCTGGTCGCGACCGCGCGGTCCGGGTCCCTGCTCGACGCCCTCGCCGAGTACCTGCCGGTGGACGAACCGCGTCGCCTGGAGGCCGTGGTCTGGGTGGTGGGGATCGCCGAGGCGGCCCGCGACCCCAGGATGGCAGCGAGCCTGGCGCGCCGCTCGGCGGCGACCAACGACCTCATCGCCGACGCCCTCGGCGAGCGGCTGCGCCGGGACGGCCGCACGGTCGACGACGGCGAGCTCGCTCTCGTCGTCGACGAGATCGTCTGCGCCGCGGACGGCATCGCCGCCTCCGCGCTGTCCGAGCCCGACCGCTACCCCCCGGCCCGCCAACGGGAGCTGGCCCGGCGGCTCCTGGCGCGGATGGACCTCCTGGACCCCTGAGCCGGGCCGGACTCCACGACCTGCCCAGCCCGTCGTCGGGAAGCCGGCGTCTCGTGGAGTTCGAGGGCCGGTCAGCCGAAGAGGTCGTCGAGGAACGACTTCTTCCGGGTGCCCTGGTAGTGGCTGGGGTAGCCACCGTGCCGGTGGCTGCGGTAGCGGTCATCGTCGTCGTCGTACCGACGGGGGTAGTCCTGCCGCGGCGGCGCCGGGCGGCCTGCGGCGGGCGCGTCCGCCGGCTGCCGGTCGTACCACTGGCCCTCCGCGGTCGCGAGGCGTTCCAGCTCGCCGCGGTCGAGGAAGAGCCCGCGGCAGTCGGCGCACTGGTCGACCGTGACGCCGTTGCGCTCGTAGGAGTGCATCTCGCCGCGGCACTTGGGGCACGTGAGGGTCGCCATGTCCTCCAGAACGCCGCGCGGGAACCCCCGGGTTCCGATGATCGGCGCGCCGCGGCGCCGTCGAGCACACTCGGTGCCCGTGACCTCCCGAGACGCCGGGCGACCGCCGGAGCCGGAGCCGCTGCCGCTGCCGGTCGTCGACAATCACGTCCACCTCGATCTCGCCGACCGCTCCGCCCGGCCGGGCGACGGCCCTCCGGCACCGCCGGTGCTCGACGCCCTGCTCGCCGCGGCCCGCCGGGCGAACGTGCCGCGAGCCGTCCAGATCGGCTGCGACCTGCCCTCGGCCCGCTGGACCCGGCGGCTGCTGGACCACCGTCCGGAGCTGGTGGGCGGGGTCGCCCTGCACCCCAACGAGGCGGCGCGACTGGCCGCGGAGGGTGGGGAGGCCGCGCTCGACCGGGCCCTCGCCGAGATCGAGGACCTGCTCGGCCACCCCCGGATGCGCGTCGTCGGCGAGACCGGGCTGGACCACCACCGCACCGGACCGGAGGGCCGCGGCGCCCAGGAACGCTCGTTCCGGGCCCACATCGACCTCGCCAGGCGGCACGGCCTCGCGCTGCAGATCCACGACCGCGACGCCCATGCCGACGTGATCCGTGTCCTCGACAGCGAGGGGGCGCCGGAACGCACGGTGTTCCACTGCTTCTCCGGCGACGCGGCCATGGCGCGGCTGTGCGCGGACCGCGGGTGGTACCTGTCGTTCGCCGGGGTGGTGACCTTCCGCAACGCGGAGCCGCTGCGGGCGGCGCTGCGCGCCGTGCCCCGGGAGGTCCTGCTGGTCGAGACCGACGCCCCGTTCCTCACCCCGCACCCCCACCGGGGGCGGGTCAACGCCTCGTACCTGGTCCCCCTGACCGTCCGCGCCATGGCCGAGGCGCGGGGCGAGGACCTCGCCGAGCTGTGCGCGGCGATCACCGCCACCAGCGAGCACGTGTACGGTCCGTGGGCGACGGCGGGCGAGTCCGCGGTCACGGGGACATAACGGGATGATCGCGGCGGGATAACGGCGTCTGGCGTGCCGGATTGGCGGCGCGGCGCCGACCTCGTCTACCTTGCGGCCGACATCCGGGGTCCGACGACATCTGCTGTACCCGGCCGTCCGCGGCCCTCGTCGGCGCCCGGCCCGACGTCCTGGTGGTGTGCGTGTCGCAACACGAGAGCCTCTTCACCCGCCCGACCGGCCGCCGAGCCGTCGGCGTCCCACCGGCCCGTTCCGGCGCCGGGGACGAGACCGGCCCGCTGCCCGTCGCGCCGACGCCCCGCGCCGGTGACGCCGGGGACGACACCAGCCCGGTGCCCATGGTCCCCGCCTCGACGGCGCCCCCCACCGGGCCTCTCGCGGTGCCCGTCACGGTGCCCGTCACCGAGCCCCCGGCCGGTGCCGATGTGCGGGCCGCCGCACCGGCCCCGCCGCCCCCCGCGGAC
>JBHJOJ010000043.1:0-50170 GCA_050329835.1 Kineosporiaceae bacterium
CCGCGTCAAGAAGCGCGGTGAGCCAGCCAGCACCCGCCACCCAGCGCCCGCCACGATCAACATCCACCGACTGACACCCAGACCAGCAACATGATCAACTTAGGCTACGTGGCATTGGGTCCTGAGCCGTTGCGGGAGTTGTTCGAGCGGTGTGCGGTGCCGGTGGCGGAGTACGGGACGAAGGGGGCATGGCTGGCGGGACGTCGGCTGATGGCGGTGGATGGGTTCCTGCTGGACGTCCCTGATACTCCCGAGAACTCGGCAGAGTTCGGTCGGGCGACCAGCGGGGAGAGAGCTGGCGCCTTCCCACAGGCACGCGTCGTCGCGCTGGGTGAATGCGGTTCTCATGCCGTCGTCGCGGCGGCAGTCGGGGGATGGAACGACGCCGAACAGACCCTCGCCCGACGCATCGCCGGTGGCGTGGAAGCCGACATGCTCGTCATCGCCGACCGGAACTTCTACGGCTTCGAGCAGTGGCAGCGCTACCGGCAGACGGGCGCTGACCTGCTGTGGCGTGTCAAGGCCAACCTGCACTTGCCGGTGCTCCGGGTCCTGCCCGACGGGTCGTACCTGTCGGTGGTCTTCGACCGGGCCGTCGGCAGAGCCCGCCGCCAGCGACTCCTCAACAGCGCCCGCGAAGCGACCGGCGACCCCACCACCGAAGCCCACGAGGGCTTCGATGAGGGGGCGGAACTGGTCCGTGTCGTGGAATACGAGATCCCCGACCGAGAAGGCAACGGCAGCGGCGAACTGATCTGCGTCATCACCTCCATCCTCGACCCCCACGACGTCTCCGCGTCCGAACTCGCCACCGCGTACCACGAACGCTGGGAAGCCGAGAACACGTTCGACGAGATCAAAACTCACCAGCGCGGCGCCGCCCGGGTGCTGCGATCCAAATCCCCCGACATGGTCAAACAAGAGATCTGGGCCCTGCTCCTCACCCACTACAGCATCCGACAACTCATGTGCCGGGCAGCCGACGAAGCCGACGTCGATCCCGACCGACTCTCCTTCACCCGATCTCTCCGGATCATCCGCCGCGGCGTCACGACGCCGGCGGCCTTTCCCCCCTGATCTCCGTCACGACCCCGTCACCCGGATACTGCAAGACATGACTAGGAAGAAGAACCCGCCCCGACGCCACCGAACCTATCCACGCGTGATCAGACGCGGCCGCCACAATGCCTACCTCGTCAAACGACCCGACCATCGAGGGACCACCCATCCCGGACCCCCCAGGATCGACATCCAGTCACTCACCCCAACAGCTTAACTTAGCGGCATTGCCTCATAGGCGCGGTGTGCGATGGCGTTCAGGACCGCCTCCCGCAGCGCCGGCAAGGGGTAGTCGGCGGTCGTTCGCTCACGGATGCCGTCGCCCGTGAGAGGCACCACCGCCCGGGCGTCGTGTGCCTGCAGCAGTGCGGTCACTCTGCCGCTTCCCGTCAGGAGGTTGTCCCGAATCTCCTCCTCGTCGCTGATGGGAGCGTCCGCGTCGACTCCCGCATAGCGCACGAACTGGAGGTAGGCACCGGGCAGCCAGGCGGTGGGGTCGAACCCGCCCAGCAGGACGCCCAGGACGGTGGCCGTACCGTCCGGGGCGAGGAGACGCAGGGATTGGAGCTGCTGGGGGACGGGGCGGTCGTTCTCGGCCAGGACGTCCGGGTCGACGGACGCGGCGACGTAGGTCGCGCGGATGGACTGGACGTCGAGATCGCGTTCACTCGATCCCCACAGTGGGGACACGTCGAACGAGAGGCTCGATGCCTGGCGTCGCTCGTTGAGGACGCGTTCGTCGTTGCCGTTGGCGCGGCGGGTGCTGGGTCCGGGGCGCACCCATGCCACGCCGTCGAGACGGACCGGCGGCGTGGCAGACGCGTGGACCGCGATGTGCACCACCGGGTGGCCGTCGTAGGTCGCCCGCTCGACGACCATCGACGGCCGGTCGAGAATCTTGCCCTCGTCCCGGATGGAGGTGAGAGCCAGCAGGGCGTCGTCCGACACGTCCACCGGAACGGCGTTCCCGTGCTTGTCCACACCGATGAGCACGTGTCCGACACCGGCTCCGCACAGGTCGTTGGCCAACGCGCAGACGGCTTCCCGGACGGCGCGCCGGTCGCCGGCCTCGCGCTTGAACTCCAGCGACGGCGTCTCGACGCGCCCCAAAGTGTGAGCGAGGTCGTCCGTCACGCGTGTCAGCATGCCACCCACCGAGCAGGCCGCCCGGACGGCTCACCACGGATCGGCGCGGGCCGCCTCAGCAGCCGACGAGGCGCTGGGCCAGCCACCCCTCGACGGCGTCGAGACCCACGCGTTCCTGGGTCATGGAGTCCCGGTCCCGGACCGTGACGGCCTGGTCGTCCAGGGTGTCGAAGTCGACGGTCACGCAGTACGGCGTGCCGATCTCGTCCTGGCGCCGGTACCGGCGCCCGATGGCGCCCGCGTCGTCGAACTCGACGTTCCAGTTCCGCCGCAGCGCAGCCGCCAGGTCCTTCGCCTTCGGCGAGAGGTCGGCGTGGCGGGACAGCGGCAGCACCGCGGCCTTGACCGGGGCCAGGCGGTGGTCCAGGCGCAGCACGACGCGGCGGTCGACGCCGCCCTTGGCGTTCGGGGCCTCGTCCTCGGCGTAGGCCTCGAGCAGGAACGCCATCATGGGCCGGCCCACGCCGGCGGCGGGCTCGATGACGTACGGCGTCCAGCGCTCGCCCTTCTCCTGGTCGAAGTAGGACAGATCGGTGCCGGAGTGCTGGGAGTGCGTCGACAGGTCGAAGTCGGTCCGGTTGGCGATGCCCTCGAGCTCGCCCCACTCGCCACCCTGGAAGCCGAAGCGGTACTCGATGTCGACGGTCCGCTTCGAGTAGTGGGACAGCTTGTCCTTGGGGTGCTCGAAATGACGCAGGTTGTCGGCGGACAGCCCGAGGTCGGTGTACCAGCGCGTCCGCTCCGCGATCCAGTACTCGTGCCACTCCTCGTCGGTACCGGGCTCGACGAAGAACTCCATCTCCATCTGCTCGAACTCCCGGGTCCGGAAGATGAAGTTGCCCGGAGTGATCTCGTTGCGGAAGCTCTTGCCGACCTGGCCGATGCCGAACGGCGGCCTGCGCCGGGCCGACCCCATGACGTTGGCGAAGTTGACGAAGATGCCCTGGGCCGTCTCGGGGCGCAGGTAGTGCAGGCCGGACTCGTCCTCGACCGGGCCGAGCCAGGTCTTCATGAGGCCGTTGAAGTCCCGCGGCTCGGTCCACTGGCCCTTGATCCCGGTGTCCGGGTCGACGATGTCGGCCCAGCCGTTCTCGGGCGGGTGGCCGTGCTTGGCCTCGTAGGCCTCCATCAGGTGGTCGGCCCGATAGCGCTTGTGTGTGACGAGCGACTCGACCAGCGGGTCGCTGAACGCGTCGACGTGGCCGGACGCCACCCACACCTGACGCGGCAGGATGATCGAGGAGTCGAGCCCGACGACGTCCTCGCGACCGGTGATCATCGAGCGCCACCACTGCCGCTTGACGTTGTCCTTGACCTCCACGCCCAACGGCCCGTAGTCCCAGGCGGAACGGGTGCCGCCGTAAATCTCCCCGCTGGGGTAGACGAACCCGCGGCGCTTGCACAGCGCGACGACGGCATCGATGGTCTTGGTGGACGAGGGGGGCGAGCTGGCCACGGCGGGTCTCCGTCCGGCTGGGTGTCGGCGAGCGGCGACAGCCTAGGGGGGAGGCGCCCGCATCCCTGTCCCCGGCGTGACCTGCGCACGGCGCCCGCCCCGGACGACCGGTGCGGTCAGCCCGACCCGCCAGCCGCAGGGGTGGGCACGGAGATGTCGGCAGGTGCCCGGGGCGCGGGCAGGCGCCGGGCACCGCTCGCCCGGACGCCGGCCGCTGCCGACGACACGGCAGTCGACACGGCAGTCGGGCGGGCGGTCGGGGAGGCGGTCGGGAAGGCGGTCGGAGCCGCGATGACCCGGAGCAGGAGGGCGGCGGCCAGTCCCCCGGCCAGCTGCGCGGGAACGAGGGCGACGGCGATCGCCGGGCTCACGGCACCGGACACCGCGGCCCCGATCGCGACGGCAGGGTTCAGGGCGACCGTGCCCAGGGGGAGGGCCACCACGGCGCCCGCCCCGGCGACCAGGCCCACGGGCGGGCCGGGCGCCCGGCCGGCCACGGCGGCGGAGAGGGCCACCAGGCACACGACGACGGTCATCGCGAACTCGGCGGGCAGCGCCACGTGAAGGACGCCCGCCCCGGGCCCGGCGTCGGGCTCGCCCGTCGGAGCGCCGGCCGGACCATCGATCAGCCCGCCGATCAGGCCGCCGGCCAGCGCGGCGGCCGCCTGGCCGGCGAGCAGGGGGCCGAGCTGGTCGGCACGGACCCGTCCGGCCACCCAGGCGGCCGCGGTGAGCGCGGGGTTGTGATGGCGGCCGGGACCGCCGGCCAGGAGCAGGGCTGCCCACGCGGCGGGACCCGCCAGGACGGCCAGCGGCGACGCCGAGCCGGCCGCCGCCGCCGCGGCCACGACGACGACCGTGGTGCCCACGGCCTCGGCGGCGGCCAGGCGCAGCCCGGCCGTGCCCGCAGCCGTCACCTGGACCTCACCCGCCGGTCACGGCGCTGGAACCGACGGCGCTGGACGACGCGTCGCATGACGGCGTATCGGCACCGCACGGCCCCGCTTGAGCGACGACCGTTCGCGTCTCGCCGGTCAGACGTCGGCGGCCCGGTCGCTGGGAGACTCACGCACCGCGCCACCTGGGTCGACCTCGAGGAGGACCTCGAAGGCGGTCGGCTCGTCGACCGCCTCGTAGAGCAGGGGGTGGGCGTGCAGCTTGACGTCCCACGCCGAGAGTCCGCGCCGGTAGTCGCCCACGCTGTCCCAGCGCGTCGTGAGAACCCACAGCCCCGGGTCGTCGGTCGAGCGGCCGAGCACTCCCCACCGGTAGCCGGGGCGGTCGGCGAGCGCGGCCAGCGCCGCACGAGCCCGCTCGGTCAAGGCCGCGTCGTCACCCGGAGTGCCGGGTTGACGACGGAGGCGTACAACGGCCAGCACCTGATGATCGTATGGTCCCACCGGTTTGCATCCCGGGCGTGTCGCATATGAGACTCGATCTCATGAAGTCCTCCCTTGCTCTCGTGGCCGGCGTCGTCGCGGCCGTCACCCTGACCGCCTGCGGCGAGGCGAACGACGGCACCGCGGCCGTCGAGGCCGGTGCCACCGACGGGACTGCCACGGGCGGCGCGGCGGCCGGTGAGGCCGCGCTCCAGGTGGCGGCCGGCTTCTATCCGCTGGAGTACCTGGTGAGCCGGGTCGGCGGCGAGCGCGTCGAGGTGGTCGGCCTGACGCCGCCCGGCGCGGAGGCGCACGACCTCGAACTCACGGCGGACTCGCTGGTGACGCTGACCGACGCCGACCTGCTCGTGTACCTCGAGACCTTCCAGCCGGCGGTCGACGACGCGGTGGCAAGCCGCTCCGGGCCCTCGTTGGACCTGGGGGCGGTCGCGACCCGCGAGTACGCCGAGGGCGAGGGCGATTCGCACGACCACGGCGGCGAGGACGAGCACGCCCACGAGGGCGAGGAGACCCACGAGGGCGAGGAGACCCACGAGGACGACCACGCGCACGGCGCGACCGACCCGCACTTCTGGACCGACCCGACCGTCATGGCCGAGGCGGCGTCGCTGGTCCGGGACGCACTGACCGAGGCCGACCCCGAGGGGTCGGACACCTACGCCGCGAACGCCGACGCGCTCGTCGGTGAGCTGGAGGTGCTCGACGCCACGGCCGAGGAGGCCCTGACATCCTGCGACACCACCACCCTGGTGACGGCGCACGACGCGTTCGGCTACTTCGCCGACCGGTACGGCTTCGAGTCCGCCCCGATCAGCGGTCTGTCCCCGGAGGACGAGCCGTCCCCGGCCGAGCTGGCCACGATCACCGACCTCGTGAACGATCGGGGCATCACCACCGTGTACACCGAGACCCTCATCCCGACGGACCTCGCCGACACCGTGGCCGCCGAGACCGGCGCGGCGACCGCGGTCCTCGACCCGGTCGAGGGGATCACCGACGAGTCGCCGGGCGACGACTACCTCAGCGTCATGGAGGCCAACATCGACACGGTCGTCGACGGGCAGCAGTGCGGCTGACCGTCGGGTCGCGTCCCCGGTCCGCCGTCGACCCGGCCACGGCGCCGGGCGACGGGGACCGGCACGGCCCGCCGATGGTGCAGCTGGCGCGCGCGACCATCGGGTACGGCGCCCGGCCGGTCGTCGTCGACGCCGACCTCGCCGTCGGGCGCGGCGAGTCGGTCGGCCTCCTGGGGGCCAACGGGTCGGGCAAGACGACCCTCGTGCGTGGCCTGCTGGGGCTGGCCGACCTCCTGGCCGGCGAGGTCCGGGTCGACGGCCGGCGCGTCGGGGACCGTTCCCGGCACCGCCTCGTCGGCTACGTGCCGCAGCGGCTGGCCCCGCCGTCCGGTGTCCCGACCACGGCGGCCGAGGTCGTCGCGGCCGGGCTGCTCGCGGGAGGGCGGCACCTGCGCCCGGCCGCCGGTGGACGGCGGGCCGTCCAGGCCGCGCTGGCGCAGGTCGGTCTCGCCGGTCTCGCCGGTGTCCCCGTCACCGAGCTGTCCGGGGGTCAGCACCGCCGCGTGCTCATCGCGCGGGCCCTCATCAGCGACCCCCCGCTGCTGCTCCTCGACGAGCCGACCGCGGGAGTGGACCGGGCGAGCGTCCGGGCGCTGGCCGCCACCCTGGGCGGGCTGCGCGAGCAGGGCCGCACCCTGCTCGTCGTCACGCACGAGCTGGAGGACCTGGCCGCGGTGGTCGACCGGGTGGTCACTGTCGTCGAAGGGCGGCTGGTCGCGGGGATGGTCCCCGGCCGCACCGTCGGCGGACACTGAGCCGGCACGGAGTCACCGGGAGGCCGCGATGCTCGACATCCTCGACTACGAGTTCATGCGCCGGGCACTGCTCGCCGCGGCCCTGGTCGGCGCCGTCGCCCCCCTGGTGGGGACCTTCGTCGTCCAGCGCGGCCTGTCGCTGGTCGGCGACGGCGTCGGCCATGTGGCGCTGGCGGGGGTCGCGGTCGGGCTGCTGACGTCGACCTCCCCGGTGTGGACCGCGCTGGCCACGGCGGTCGCGGCGGCGGTCCTGCTGGAGACGATCCGGGCCGTCGGGAGGACGGGGGCCGACCTCGCCCTGGCGCTGCTGTTCTACGGCGGGATCGCCGGCGGGGTCGTCCTCGTGAGCCTCACCCCGCAGGGCGGGGCCGCGAACCTCGTGGCGTACCTCTTCGGCTCGGTGACGACGACGACGTCGGCCGACCTGGTGGCCTTCACCCTGCTGGGCGGGGTGACGCTGCTGGTGCTCGGGCTGCTGGGGCGGGCGCTGTACGCGGTGACCGACGACGAGGAGTTCGCCCGTGCGATGGGCCTGCGGGTACGCCTGCTCAACACGGTGCTGCTGGTCCTCGTCGCGGCCACGGTCGTCCTGTCCATGCGGGTGGTCGGGCTCCTGCTCATCAGCGCCCTCATGGTGCTGCCGGTCGCGTCCGCCCGGCTCGTCGCGGGGTCCTTCGTACGGACGCTCGTCGTCGCCTGCGGCCTCGGCCTGATCGTCGCGGTGGCCGGGACGGCCGCCAGCTTCAGCACGGGCACGCCGTCGGGCGCCACCATCGTCCTCGCCCTCATCGCCGCCTTCGGCGTCACGGCCGCTGCGACGTCACTCGCACGGCGGGCGCGGGCGTGGTCCCGGCGCCGCCGGCACGCGGCCGAGGGGCACCCGGCGCACGACTCCCACCGACACGGCGGGCCGGACTGCACGCATCCGGTGGTCGAGCACGGCGATCACGTGGACTATGTTCACGACGGTCACCGGCACGCACCACGGCTGACACCCGCGGGGGTGGATTACGACGAGCACTGACCAGGCCACGGCGGCCACCGGCGGGGAGGCGCCCGCGCGGCGGCGCACCTGGCAGCGCGCCGCCGTCGCGATGGCGCTCCAGGAGTCACCGGACTTCGTGTCGGCCCAGCAGCTCCACGCCCGGATGGCCGCCGCGGGCGAGCGCGTCGGGCTGGCCACGGTGTACCGGGCGCTGCAGGCGCTGGCCGAGGACGGCGACGTCGACGTCGTGCGAACCCCCGACGGGGAGTCGACCTACCGCCGCTGCAGCCCCACCCACCACCACCACCTCACGTGCCGACTCTGCGGCCGCACCGTCGAGATCGACGCCTCGGACACTGAGCGCTGGGTCCGGCGGGTGTCGGACTCCCACGGATTCCGTGACGTCGAGCACGTCATCGAGCTGTTCGGCCGGTGCGCCGACTGCGCGGGCCACGCCCACCCCTGACCCGTCCCGCAAGGCCCCGGCCGGTCGGAGCCGCTCAGTCGTACGGGTTCGCGGGTTCTTCGTACGGCCCCAGCTCGGTCGCGGCCAGGCGAGGGATCGGCACGTCCGCGGTCGGCCCGCCGGGCGGCCCGAGCCGGCCGGTGACGCTGATCCACTGGTCGGCGGCGGGCGGCGGTTGGCCCTCCACGAGGATCCGGTAGGCCACGCCGTCCGCGGCGCAGCACGCCAGTGAGATCCGCGCGACGTACCAGTCGCCGGTCTCGGGGTCGGGGACGGCGAACCCGACCACGCGCACCTCGCGCTCCAGCACCTCGGAACCGGGCTCGTAGAGGACGCGCTCGACGGCCTCGCGCGGGGTGAGGACCACCGGGTCGCCGGGCGGCAGCGGGGGGAACAGCTCGGCGCTGGGCGCGACGGCGAGCCGGGACTCCCGGAGCACGGCGTCGGACCCCAGGGCGGGTGGCGGCACCAGGTAGACCGCGAGCACCGGGAGCAGCAGGAGCCAGGCGACGGGCGGCAGGTGCGCCCCGTGCCCGTGGTGGTCGTGGCGATCGTGGTGGCCGCCCGCGGTCTCCGCCGCGGGACGGGTCGAGCCGGTCGCCAGCCACCAGCCCGCGAACCCGAGGACGACCACCACGGCGCCGGTGGCGAGCAGCGGCAGCGCCATCGCCTCCTTGACGTAGCGCAGATGCTGGTCGGTGAGCACCAGACGGATCAGAGCCCCCCCGGTGAGCAGCAGCAGGGTGGCGGCCAGGGCCCGTCTCACCGTGGCCTCCTCAGGGGACTTCCGGTGGGGTTCACAGCAGCAGCGTCCCCACGGCCGCGGCCGACCCGAGGGCGACGACGAAGGTCAGGGGCGCGAACCGGAGCGCGAACCGGCGGCCGAACCAGCCGGCCTGCATCGCGACGAGCTTCACGTCGACCATGGGGCCCACGACCATGAAGGCCAGCTGGGCGGTGGGCGAGAACTGCGAGAAGCTGGCGGCGACGAAGGCGTCGGCCTCGGAGCAGATGGCGACCAGGACGGCCAGTGCCGCCAGCACGAGGACGGCGAGCCATGGCTGGGAGGCGACGGCGTCGACGATCTGCGCGGGGATCACGACGTTGACCGTGGCGGCCACCGCGGCCCCGACCACCAGCCAGCCGCCGGCGTGCAGGAGGTCGTGCTCGGCGCTCGCCCGGAACCGCTCGGCCCGGCTGCCGGTGACGGCGGGCGGCGGGGGCAGGCGGAGCAGCCCGGCCGGGGCGAAGCGGGCCCACAGCAGGGCGACCACGATCGCGGCGCCGAGGGAGGCGACGAACCGGGCGAGGACCATCTCCGGTCGCCCCGGGAACGCGACCGCGGTCGCGACCATGACGATGGGGTTGATCGCGGGGGCGGCCAGCAGGAACGCCAGCGCGGCGGCCTCGGGCACCCCCCGGCGCAGCAGGCCCCCGGCCAGCGGCACCGACGCGCACTCGCACCCCGGCAGCACCGCCCCGGACGCGCCGGCCGCGCACACCGCCCCTACGGGGTGACGCGGCAGGGCGCGCGTGATCCAGCGGGCGGGCACGTACACCGTGAGGACGGCCGAGAGGACCACTCCCAGGGCCAGGAACGGCAGGGCCTGGACGACGATCGCGACGAAGACCGTGGTCCAGGTGGCCACCCCGGTGACGTCGAAGCGGTCGACCAGCCACGGTCGTCCCACCAGCAGGGCGATGAGGACGAGCGCCAGGGCGGCAGGCGCGACCAGAGGGTCCCGCAGGGCCCGGGCCAGCGGGGACCCACGACGGACCGGAGGGTCGCCGGCCGCGGGCCGCGCCGGGGCCGTCACGAGCCCACCTGGTCCACGGCGCCACCGTAGCGGCGGTCCCGAGCCGCGTACTCGCTCACGGCCGCCCACAGGTGGCGGCGGTCGACGTCCGGCCACAGGTCGTCGGTGAACACCATCTCGGCGTACGCCGACTGCCACAGCAGGAAGTTCGAGATGCGCTGCTCGCCGGCCACCCGCCAGAACAGGTCGACGTCCGGCATGTCGGGCTCGTCGAGGTACCGGGCGACGGTCCACTCGTCGATGCGGTCCGGGTCGAGGTGGCCGGAGCGGGCGTCGCGGGCCATGGCGGCCGCCGCGTCGGCGATCTCGGACCGCCCCCCGTAGTTCACGCACATCGTGAGGGTGCACACGGTGTTGCGCTCGGTCAGGAGCTCGGCCTCCTCCAGCTCGGACACGACGCTCGGCCACAGACGGGGCCGCCGGCCCGCCCACCGCACCCGCACGCCCCAGGCGTGCATCTGGTCGCGGCGGCGACGGATGACGTCGCGGTTGAAGTTCATGAGGAACCGGACCTCGTCCGGCGACCGCTTCCAGTTCTCGGTGCTGAAGGCGTAGGCGCTGACGTGGCCGACGCCGATCTCGATGGCACCGGCGACGACGTCGAGCAGCGCCGCCTCACCGCGGCGGTGCCCCTCGTTGCGGGGCAGGTTCCGCTGGTTCGCCCACCGGCCGTTGCCGTCCATGACGACCGCGACGTGGCGAGGGATCCGCTGAGGCGGGAGCTGCGGCGGCCGGGCACCCGACGGGTGCGGCGGCGGGTGCACGACCGGTGGCCGCGCCGGGGGGTCGGCCACCTCGCGCCGCACGGCGGCGCCGGGCGGCGGGTCGTCCGGACCGGCCGCGGGGACCGGACCGGGGGCGAGCGGCAGGGTCTCGCGGCGTCGCACCCACCAGCGGCGCCGGGTGCGGGGACCGGCGGTCACCGGGGCACCGCGGGCTCGCGGTCCGGCCGGACGGCGGCACGACCGTCGATCCGGCGTCCGGCGTGGCCCTCGGCGGTCCGTTCGACGTGGCGCCAGGAACGGATCCCCGACTCCAGGGTCCACTGCAGCAGGGCCGACACCACGCCGGAGGCCTGCCGCCGGGCCCAGTCCTCGCCGGCCTCGGCCGCCGCCCAGTCCCCCGCCAGCAGGGCGCCGAGGAGCACCATGGTCGCCGGGTCGACCGCCACCGCCGAGGTCGACCCGTCCGACCGGCACGCCGGGCAGACGGCACCGCCGGACGACACCGAGACCGCGACGTGCGGGCCGGGTGCCCCGCAGCGCCCGCACCTGTCGAACGACGGAGCGTACCCGGCGGTGGCGAGCGCCCGGACGGCGAAGCTGTCGAGCACGAGACCCGGGTCGCGACCGGTGACCGCCAGCGCGTGAAGGCCGCCGACCAGCAACGACAGCAGCGGCGGGGCGGGTTCGCGTTCGATCGGGAGCAGGCGCAGGGTGGTCTCGAGCATCGCGGTGCCGGTCGTGTAGCGGCTGTAGCTGCCGGCGAGGCGCTCGCCGTAGGCGGCGACGGTCTGCGCCTGGGTGACGACGTCGAGGGTGCGGCCGGTGTGGAGCTGGACGTCGACGTGGGTGAACGGCTCGAGCCGGGCGCCGAAACGCGACGTGGTGCGCCGCACGCCCTTGGCGACCGCGCGGACGATCCCGGTGTCGCGGGTCAGCAGGACGACGATCCGGTCGGCCTCGCCGAGTTTGTGGGTGCGCAGCACGACCCCGGTGTCGCGGTACAGACCCACGGCCCCAGTGTGGCCCCTGAAGCGCCCGTGACGACGCAGGCCCGCTCGGCGCCCACCGCACGACCACGTGCGCGGCCTCACGGATGGACGACCCGGCACCCGATGCCGGCGGCCGAGGCGATGCGCCCGTCGCACGTGACGAGGGCGGCACCGGTCGCCTCGGCCAGCGCGACGTAGAGACCGTCGGTCATGGTCAGGTTGTGCCGGAGCTCCCAGGCGCGCCCGAGGAGCCAGGTGGCGGGGAAGGTCACGAGGGCCAGGCCGTGGAGGTCCGCGAGGGCGTCCGCAGCGCGGGCGGTGTCGAGGACACCGCGTCGCCAGAGCCGGCGGATCGCCTGGGCGGACTCGGCGACGACGTTCTCGGGGGCGAGGAGCCGGTCCTCGTCCGCCAGGCGACGCCGGGCCCACCGGCCGCGTCCGGTGTCCGAGGCGACGGCGTCGACGACGGCCGAGGCGTCCACGACGATCACAGGTCCGGCCATTCCTCGCCTGCGTCGCGGATCTCCCGGACGACGAGTTCCCCCGTTCGCTCGTCCGCCGCGCCCCCGAGCCGCGACCCCGCACGTTCGAGGACGGCCCGGTTGCGGGCCAGGGCCGCCTCGACCTCCAGCACCGACATCAGGTAGGCCTGCAGTGACTGGCCGCGACGGCGGGCCATGGCCGCCAGGGCGTCGCGGACCTCGTCGGGGACGTCTCGGACGAGAATGTTCACAGGCACACGCTGACGATAGCCCCGGAAGCTTGCAGAACGCTAGCGTCCTCGCGTGTGGACGGGCGTCAGCCCGGACCCTGTGGACGACCGTCACCTCACTGCGCGGTTGACGGCCGACACGACGGCCTTGAGCGAGGCCGTGACGATGTTGGGGTCGGTGCCGACCCCCCACAGCACCTGCCCGCCGATGGCGCATTCGACGTAGGCCGCGGCCGTGGCGTCCCCGCCCGCCGACATCGCGTGCTCGGCGTAGTCGAGCACCCGGACGTCCACCCCGTGCTCGGCCAGGGCCGCGCAGAACGCCGCGATCGGGCCGTTGCCCCGGGCGGTCAGGGCCACCTCGGCGTCGCCGTCCCGCAGCCGCACCTCGAGGGTGTCGAGGGCGTCGACGGTGGCCTGCTGGGTGAGCGAGCGGAGCTCGAACCGGCCCCACCGCTCCCCCGCCCCGGCCGTCGAGGCCGGCAGGTACTCGTCCGCGAAGATCTGCCACAGCTCCTCGGCCGTCACCTCGCCGCCGTGGGTGTCGGCGTGGGCCTGGACGACCCCACTGAGCTCGATCTGCAGCCGGCGCGGCAGGTCGAGGTGCCGCTCGGTCTTCATGAGGTAGGCGACGCCGCCCTTGCCGGACTGGCTGTTGACCCGGATCACGGCCTCGTACGACCGGCCCAGGTCCTTCGGATCGACCGGCAGGTACGGCACCGCCCAGGTGAACTCCTCGACCGGGACGCCGGCGACCGCGGCGTCGCGCTGCAACCAGTCGAAGCCCTTCTTGATGGCGTCCTGGTGGGAGCCGGAGAACGCCGTGAACACCAGGTCCCCGCCGTACGGGTGGCGGGGGTGGACCGGCAGCTGGTTGCAGTGCTCGACGGTGCGGCGGATCTCGTCGATGCCGGAGAGGTCGACCTGAGGGTCGATCCCCTGGCTCATGAGGTTGCCGCCCAGGGTGACCAGGCACACGTTGCCGGTGCGCTCTCCGTTGCCGAACAGGCAGCCCTCGATCCGGTCCGCCCCCGCCAGGTACCCCAGCTCGGCGGCCGCCACCGCGGTCCCCCGGTCGTTGTGCGGGTGCAGGCTCAGCACCACCGACTCCCGGCGCGCCAGATGGCGGTGCATCCACTCGATGGAGTCGGCGTAGACGTTGGGCGTCGCCATCTCGACGGTGGCCGGGAGATTGACGATGACCTTGCGGTCGGGGCTCGCCTCGAGGACCTCGAGGACCTCGTTGCACACCCGGGCGGCGAACTCCAGCTCGGTCCCGGTGTAGGACTCCGGGGAGTACTCGAAGTAGATGTCGGTGTCCCGGGCCAGCTCGTCGGCGTACTTGAGGCACAGCCGGGCCCCGGTGGTCGCGATGTCGGCGATGCCGTCGGTGTCCAGCCCGAACACCACCCGCCGCTGGAGGACCGACGTCGAGTTGTACAGGTGGACGATCGCCTGGCGCGCCCCCCGCAGCGACTCGTAGGTCCGCTCGATGAGGTGCTCGCGGGCCTGGGTGAGGACCTGGATCGTCACGTCGTCCGGGATCAGGTCGTTCTCGATCAGCCGCCGGACGAAGTCGAAGTCGGTCTGGCTGGCCGACGGGAACCCGACCTCGATCTCCTTGTAGCCCATCCGCACCAGGAGGTCGAACATGCGCTGCTTGCGCTCGATGTCCATGGGGTCGATGAGGGCCTGGTTGCCGTCGCGGAGGTCGACGGCGCACCAGCGCGGCGCGGACTCGATGCGCCGGTCCGGCCAGGTCCGGTCGGGCAGGTCGACGGTGATCTGCTCGTGGAAGGGCTCATAGCGCGAGACGGGCAGGGACGTGGACTGTTGGGGGTGTCGCACGGGGTCTCCTCGGATCGGGCCTGGCGGGCGGCCGCGGGATCGCGGCGCAGCGGGTCGGCAGGACAGGACCCCGCGACGGGTCAGCCGACCGTTCGGGACCCGCCGCGGCGACCGAGGAGAAGGCGCGCCGACGGCATCGCCGTGACAGTACACCGCGTCAGGAGACGACGTCGTGCTCGCTCACACCCGCCTCGCGACGACCCGCGAGTCCCGGGAGAGCGGCGAGGGCGACCGCGGCGAGCAGCAGGGACACCCCGCTCGCCACCGCACGGACGAGGTTCCACGCCTGCCAGCGTCCGGAGTAGGCGTCCCAGACACGGGCCGCCTCGGTCTCCGGGAGCGGGACCGCGACCGCGGCGAGGTCCTCGTTCATCGGGACGTTGACGAGTGCGGTCACCCCGATCCCGCAGATCAGGTACACCGCGCCCGCCATGAGGAAGAGGGCCCGCGAGAGGCCGCGGGCCTGCCCCCCGGCGAGGACGCCGGCGACGGCGAGTGCCAACGGGGTGAGGAAGAAGGCCGGGAAGAACGCCGCGTTGCGGACCGAGGCGTTCATCTCCTGCATGGCCTCGACGGCCACCCGAGGGTCCGCGGCGTCGAGGCCCCACATCGTGGAGACCACCCAGGCGTAGAAGAAGCCGAAGATCGCGCCGGTCAGGACGACGGCAACGTAACCGGCGAGGTGGGCGGGGCCGACGAGGGGACGGGTCATGGACCCTCCTTATCCGTACCAACAGGTACGTATAAGATTCGTACGAGCCAGTACGCTTGTCAACCGTGGCGAGCACCGGGACCCGCCGTGGCAGGCTGCCGGCCGCCGAGCGCGCGACGCGTCGCGCGGCGGTGCTGGACGCCGCCCTCGCCGAGCTCGTCGAGCACGGCTGGCCCGGGGTGACGATGCTGGGCGTGGCCCGCCGGGCGCAGGCGTCGAAGGAGACGCTGTACGCCTGGTTCGGCAGTCGCGAAGGGCTCATGGAGGCCCTCGTCGAGCGCAACGCCGACCAGACCGCCCACCACCTGCGGCAAGCGCTCGACCACGACGCCGACCCGGTGGACGTGCTCGTCCAGTACGCCCAGGGCCTGCTCTCGCTGCTCGTCAGCGCCGGCTCGGTGGCCCTCAACCGGGCGGCGGCGGGCTCCCCGGACCTGGCGGCGGTCCTGCTGCGAGCCGGTCGCCACCGCGTCGGGCCGGTCGTCGAGCAGTACCTGGCCCGGCTGCACGCCCGGGGCGTGCTCGACGCCCCCGACGCCGCCGCGGCCTTCCGGCTGCTCTACGGCCTCACCGTGCAGGACACCCAGATCCGGGTGCTCCTGGGCGAACCCCCACCGCCGCCCGACGTCATCGCGGCCCGGTCCCGCGAGGCGGTGACCCGGTTCCTCCTGCTGTCGCCGGGACCTCAGACCGGGGCGAGCACCGGCATGCCGAGTTCCCGGGCGGCATCGGCGAGCTCGGTGTCATAGGTCACGAAGGCGAGCAACTCCGTGAGGAACGGGTCCGCGGTCGCCAGGTGGATCGCGTCGAGCGAGCCCAGCCGGCGGATCCCGTATGCCTTCGCCCGAGCGAGCACAGTGGTCGTGAGGTCGACGACGTAGAGGCCACGCAGCGCCTGCGTCACGACGAAGGGCACGCGTTGTCGATCGACGCCGGCGCGGAAGAGCGTGCGGCTCACCTCGACCGCCGCCAGGTCGCTGGTGAGCAACTCCGCTTCGGTGGGCAGGTCGTGACGCCATGCCCGTAGCGCCTCCGTCTCCTTCTCCCGCTTGACGAACTTCAGCAGGGCGCTGGAGTCGAGGTAGATCATCGGCGGTCGCCGTCCCGCTCGCTGAGCAGCAGGTCGGCCAGGCTCTCCACCTCGGGGACCAGGTCGTCGATGAGATCCGGCATGCCGAGCTCGACGGGAGCGGTGGCGTCACCGGCCGCGACCAGGCGATGGAGGGCCCCTGGCCGCTCGACCTCCGGCACCATGCGGAGGACGGGGCGGCCGCGATCGGTCACGAGCACGGACTCGCCGGCACGGACGCGCGCGACGACGCGGGACGGGTTCTGGTTGAGCTCACGCAGCCCGATGGTCACCACGACCACATCATACCTACATCACGTAGTGACATTCGCCGACCTCTCCGCCCGGCCGGGCCCGTTACGGTCGGCACCGTGACGCAGGCACAACTCATCACCTACGTCGACCGGCTGGCCGGGGACCTGCGCGGGCTCGCGACGCTCCTGCGCGGCCCGCTGGCGGGCGTCGTCGGCGGCGTGCACCTGCTGCCGTTCTTCGACCCGATCGACGGCGCCGACGCCGGCTTCGACCCCGTCGACCACGCCCGGGTCGACCCCCGCCTCGGCGACTGGGGGGACGTCGCCGAGCTGGCACGCGACCGCGAGGTCATGGCCGATCTCATCTGCAACCACGTGTCGGCGGACTCGCCGCAGTTCCTCGACTGGCTGGAGCGAGGCGACGACTCGCCGTACCGCGACCTGTTCGTCACCTACGGCACCGTGTTCCCGGACGGCGCCACCGAGGCCGACCTGCTGGCGATCTACCGGCCCCGCCCCGGTCTGCCCTTCACCGTCTACACCCGGGCCGACGGCAGCCGGCGGATCGTCTGGACGACGTTCACGCCGCAGCAGGTCGACATCGACGTCACGAGCCCGGCCGGCCGGGAGTACCTGTTCGGGCTGGTCGACCGGTTCGGCCGCCACGGCATCACGTCGCTGCGCCTGGACGCCGTCGGGTACGCCGTCAAGACGGCCGGGGCCAGCAGCTTCCTCACCCCGGGAACGTTCGGCTTCGTCGACGAGCTGACCGCCCGGGCCCGGGACGCCGGGATGCGGGTGCTGGTCGAGGTCCACTCGCACTACCAGCGGCAGATCGACATTGCCGCACGCGTGGACCTGGTCTACGACTTCGCCCTGCCGCCGCTGGTGCTCCACACCCTGTTCACCGGGGACACCGCCGCCCTGCGGCGCTGGCTGGGGATCCGACCCGCCAACGCGGTCACCGTCCTCGACACCCACGACGGCATCGGCGTCATCGACGTCGGGGCCGACAGCATCCCGCCGCACCCGCCCGGCATCCTCACCCCGGCCGAGGTCGACGCCCTCGTCGAGGGCATCCACGAGCGCAGCGGCGGGCAGAGCAGGCTCGCCACCGGCGCGGCCGCCAGCAACCTCGACCTCTACCAGGTGAACTGCACGTTCCTCGACGCCCTGGGCGGGGACGCGCGCGCGTACCTCACCGCCCGCCTGATCCAGCTGTTCGTGCCGGGGATCCCGCAGGTGTACTACGTCGGCCTGCTGGGCGGGCGCAACGACATGGAGCTCCTGGCCCGCACCGGGGTGGGGCGGGACATCAACCGCCACCACTACACCGCCGACGAGGTGGCGGCTGCGCTGGCGACCCAGCTGGTGCGCGCCCAGTGCGCCGCGCTGCGACTGCGCAACACCCACCCGGCGTTCGGCGGGTCCCTGGAGGTGGGCGGCGAGGGCGGCCGGCTGATCCTGCGCTGGGCCCACGGCGAGCACGTCGCCGAGCTCGACGTCGACGCGCCGGCCGGCACCTGCCGGGTGTCGTGGACCGAGGCCGGCGCGGTCCGCGACGCGGCCGACCCTCTCGACCTGGCGACCTCTGCCTGACCCGACCCACCGCTTCCTGGGCTGAGCGGGCGGCGGCTCAGCTCTCGCGGGCCCGGCGGGTCTCGCGGTCGTTCGCCCGCTCCAGCGCCTCGACCAGCTCGTCCTTGCTCATCCGGGACCGGCCGCCGACGCCGAGCTGCTTCGCGCGCTCGTACAGGTGCTGCTTCGGGGCACCGGCGTCCACGCCGCCGTGGGTGTCGCGGCGGCCCTGGGTGTCGACCCCGCCCGCGGCCTGGGCGTCGCTCGGCCCCCGCCGGCCGCCCGCCTTGGGCTCCCAGTGGTCGCCGACCTTCTCGTGGGTGTGCTTGAGCGCCGAGTACGCCACCCGGTTCGCCCGCTCCTCGTCGCCGTCGTAGCTGTCGAGGGCTGAGTCGTGGGCCCTGGCGTAGGTGCGTTGCGCCCGGTCGCCGCTGCGCTGCAGGGTGCTGGGCAGTTCGTCCTCGATCGGCCGCCCTCGGCGGTCCGCCTTCGGCATGGTCGCCTCCTCCATCGGTTCCCGCCCCGCTGACCAGTGCAGCGCAGGTCTCAGGGCCGCGCCACCGGTGGCGGGCCGGGCGGGCCGCCGGCCGGCGCGCTCACCCGGAACGAGGGCGCCAGGGAGCCCGCGAACGCCCGCGGCACGTACGGGAACCCACGGGTGAGGACGTAGTGGTATGTCCCGTCCGGGAACTCGGGCGTCACACCCTCGCGGCCGTTCGCCTCGTCCAGCGCCCCGGCGCCCGGGACGAACTCCCAGTCCTCGTCGAACACGCCGTCGAAGCGACCACCGGGACCGTCCGGCCGGACCCCGTCCCGGAGCCGGTAGGACGAGGTCAGCTCGACGAGGGGCGAGGCCGGGTCGCCGGGGTCGCGGTGGCCGTACGGCGCGTACACCGGGAACCCGTCCCCGGCCCACCCGACGAGCGGGGCGTGCCGCCGGGTCGACGCCTCCCCCGCCAGCGCGTCCGGCAGCCCGTGGTAGTGGTAGGCGCCGGTGGGCTGGACGTGCCCGTCATGGCTGTCCAGTCCGAGGTCCAGCCCCCCGCCGAGGGCGCTGTACGTCCACCCGGACACCGGGTCCCCGTCCCAGAACTCCGCGGCCAGCGGGTCGAAGGGCACCCCGTTGACGGCGAGACCGAACGGCTGCGGGAGCACCAGCGGCGTGAGCGTGTCCGCCCGCGACGGCGCCAGGGGCAGCGTGACGTCGTAGGACTGCGCTGTCACGGCGTTCGGGTTGCCCGGGTTGGGGAAGCGCCCCGTCGGATGGTCCGGCAGGCCGTTCGCGACGATCCGGCGCACCCCGTCCCCCACGGTGAGGCTGACCCGGCTGCCGGTCTCGTCGTCGACGACCTCGAGGTCGCCGAGCGGGTCGGTGTCGTCGGCGGGCCGCGACGCACCGGCGGAGGATGCGGCGGAACCCCGACCGCATCCGGCGAGGGCGACGACCGCGCCCGCACCGCCGACGAGCAGGGAGCGGCGCAGCAGGCCGCGGGGGGTCGCAGACACGATCGGCACGGGCCCGAGGATCTCCGCCCGGGCTGGGCCCCGGCCGACGACCCGCTGACGACCGGCTGGGAGCCCGCCGGAGGTGGTCCGGGTGCCGGCTCAGAACCCGAGACGGTCCAGGGAGCGGGGGTCCCGCTGCCAGTCCCGGGCCACCTTGACCCGGACGTCCAGGTGCACCCGGGTCCCGAGGACGCCCTCGATGCCGCGCCGGGCCTGGGTCCCGACCTCGCGCAGCCGGACACCCCCGCGGCCGATGACGATGCCCTTCTGGCTCTCGCGCTCGACGACCAGGTGGACCCGGACGTCGGTCAGGGGGTCGCCGTCGGGGCGGCCCTCGCGCGGGACGATCTCCTCGGTGACCACGGCGATCGAGTGGGGCAGCTCGTCGCGGACCCCGTCCAGGGCGGCCTCCCGCACCAGCTCGGCGACCAGGGTGTCGACGTCGGCGTCGTGCACCTGGTCGGCCCCGAAGTACGGCGGCCCCTCGGGCAACAGCCCGAGCAGCACGTCGACGAGCACGTCGACGCCCTCACCGGTCGTCCCGGACGTCGGCACGTAGCCGGCGACGTCCAGCCCGGCGCCGCGGGCCAGCTCCTGGGCGGCCAGCAGCGCCCGGGCACCCGCCTCGCGGCCCACCAGGTCCAGGCGCGTGACGGCGACGACGACGCCCGGCCGGCGCCGTCGGCTCCCGGCGGCTGCGACCTGCTCGGCCAGGCGCCGGTCCCCCGGGCCGACCGCGGCGTCGGCCGGCAGGCACAGGGTGACGACGTCGACCTCGGCGACCGCGTCCCGGGTGAGGTCGTTGAGCCGCTCCCCCAGCAGCGTCCGCGGGCGATGGACGCCCGGGGTGTCGACCAGCACGAGCTGGGAGTCCGACCGGTGGACCACGCCGCGCAGCACCCGCCGGGTGGTCTGCGGACGGTCGGACGTGATGGCGACCTTCTGCCCGACCATGGCGTTGAGCAGGGTCGACTTGCCGACATTGGGCCGGCCGACGAGGCAGGCGAAGCCGGAGCGGAACCCGGGCGGGACGGCGGCGGTCACCCGCGCAGCACCGCCGGGCCGCCGAGCTCGCCCATCAGCGCGGCGTCGGCGTCGGTCGGGTCCGCGCCGACGAGCGCCACCGCCGCCAGCCGCCGGACCCCGCTCGACACCGCGGCCGCGACCGCCGCCTGGACCGGCGTCAGCCGCAGGGCGTCGAGCGTCACGGCCCCGGCCGCGTAGGTGCGGCCGATGTCGTCCCGGACCGCGGCACCGGGTCCGCCGGCGCGCTGGCCGGCACTGCGGGCCAGGGTGAGGAGTGTGGCGTCCTCGGGATCGGCGTCCCCCGGGTCAGGCATTCGCCCTCTCCTCGACGGGGGCGGGGTCCGCCGCGACCGGCTCCACCACCTCGACGAGCACCGTGCGCAACCGGTTCTTCCGGGCGTCGCGGGTCTCGGCCGTCAGTCGGATGCGGTCCAGCCGGGTGGCCGCGCCGGGCAGCGGCACGGCCCCCAGCGACTTGGCGAGCAGCCCGCCCACGGTGTCGACGTCGTCGTCGTCCACGGGGAGGTCGACGAGCTCCGACAGGGAGTGCAGGTGCATCCGGGCGCTCACCCGCCAGCGGTGCCGGCCCAGTTCCTCGGCCTCGGGGACCTCCTGGTCGTACTCGTCGCTGATGGGGCCGACGATCTCCTCGAGCAGGTCCTCGATGGTCGCCAGGCCGGCGACGCCGCCGTACTCGTCGATCACCACGGCCAGGTGCACCGACGCCGCCTGCAGCTCGCGCAGCAGGTCGTCCGCGGCCTTGCTCTCGGGCACGAACAGGACCGACCGCATGATCTCCTCGACGGTCCCGGCGCCCGACGGCACCGGCCCGTGCCACCGGTCGGCGCCGGGGTGCGGGTGCAGCCGCGCAGCGACGTCCTTAATGTAGCAGACGCCGACGATGTCGTCGGCGTCGTTGCCGACCACCGGGAGCCGCGAGAACCCCGACCGCAGGAACAGGTCCATCGCATCCAGCAGGTCGACGGTGCGCCCGACGGTCAGCATGTCGGTGCGCGGGACCATGACCTCCCGGGCGGTGAGGCTGCCGAGGGTGAGGACCCGCTGGGCCATGAGGTTCTCCTCGCGGTCGATGACCGAGGACTCCTCGGCCCGCTCCAGCAGGTCGCGCAGCTCGGCCTCGGTGGCGAACGGCCCGGCGACCGTCGGGCGGCCGCCGACCACGGCGGTCGCGGCCCACGTGAGGGCCGCGGCGAGCCAGCCGACGGTGGTGTCGAGGGTCCGCAGCAGAGGGGCGCCGGACAGCGCCACCGGTTCCGGGAAACGCTGGCCGAACGCCCGGGGGGCGGCGCCGGTCGCCATGTAGGACACGATCGCCATCGCGGGTGCCGCGGCCAGCAGGCCCTGCCACCAGACGCCGGTCAGCAGGCCGGCGGCGACCGTCACGGTGGCGACCGCGGTCACCTCCGCAGTCACGCGGACCAGGGTGGACACCGTGAGGGAGCGGCCGGGGTCGGCGACGAGGCGGGCCAGGGGGCGGGCCCCGCGGGCGCCGGAGTCGACGATCTCCCGGGCGCGGGCGCGCCCGATCCGGGGCAGCGCGGCCTCGACGGCGGCCAGGACGGCGGCCAGCACGACGAGGCCGCCCGCGACGGCCAGCAGGGCGAGGGGGACGGTCACGGCCGTCCCCCCGGATGTTGTCGGGGACGTGAGCTCATCGACGCTCGGCGAGGAACGACTGCAGGAGCGTGCGCTGCAGCTCGACCATCACCTTCTCCTCCTCCGGTTCCGCGTGGTCGTATCCCAGCAGGTGCAGGACGCCGTGGACGGTGAGCAGCAGGACCTCCTCGGCGGGGGCGTGCCCGCGGGCGGTCGCCTGGGCGGCCGCCACCTGCGGGCACAGGACGATGTCGCCGAGCAGGCCGGGGCCTGCCGGGCGGGCCTCCGTCCCGGGGCGCAGCTCGTCCATCGGGAAGCTCATGACGTCCGTCGGCTCGGGGTCGTCCATCCAGGTCCCGTGCAGCGAGGCGATCGTCGGCGGGTCCACGAGCAGCACCGACAGCTCGGCCTGGCGATGGACGTGCAGGGCGTCGAGGGCGTGCCGGGCGCAGGCGGCGATGTCGGCCTCGCTCGTGCCCTCGAGCGCGACGCCCGACTCGTTCGCCACGTCGATCACGAGCGCTCCCGGGGGCGGCGGGCCGGCGGCTGCCCGTCGCGGGCGTCCCACCGGCCGTAGGCCGCGACGATGTCGCTGACCAGGCGGTGGCGCACCACGTCCTCGGCCCCGAGGTGGCGGAACGCCAGGTCCTCGACCCCGTCGAGGATCTCGCGGACGACCCGCAGCCCGGACGGCGTCCCCGACGGCAGGTCGACCTGGGTGACGTCGCCCGTGACCACCATCTTCGACCCGAAGCCCAGCCGGGTGAGGAACATCTTCATCTGCTCCGGCGAGGTGTTCTGCGCCTCGTCGAGGATGATGAACGCGTCGTTCAAGGTCCGGCCACGCATGTACCCGAGGGGGGCGACCTCGATGGTGCCGGCGGTCATGAGCCGCGGGATGGACTCCGGATCGATCATGTCGTGCAGCGCATCGTACAGCGGCCGCAGATAGGGGTCGATCTTGTCCGTCAGCGTGCCGGGCAGGAACCCGAGCCGCTCCCCGGCCTCGACGGCGGGGCGGGTGAGCACGATCCGGTTGACCCGCTTGGCCTGCAGTGCCTGCACCGCCTTGGCCATCGCGAGGTAGGTCTTGCCGGTGCCGGCGGGGCCGATGCCGAACACCACGGTGTGGTCGTCGATGGCGTCGACGTACTGCTTCTGGCCGAGCGTCTTGGGGCGGATGGTCCGCCCACGGGTGGAGAGGATGTTGGCGGTGAGGACCGCGGCCGGCCGCTCGGCGCCGGTGTCGCCCGAGCGCAGCATGCCGAGCGCCCGCTCGACCGCGTCGGCCGTGAGCGGCTGGCCGGCCGTGAGCACGGCGGTCATCTCGTCCAGCAGGCGCTCGGCGAGGCGGACGTCGCGCTCCGGGCCCTCGACGGTCATCTCGTTCCCGCGCACGTGCACCTCGAGCCGTGGCAGCCCCCGCTCCAGGGTCCGCAGGTGCTCGTCGCGCGGTCCCAGCATCGCCAGCATGGGCACGTCGTCGACGACGAGCGTGCGCCGCACGCGCTCGGCGCCGACGGTCACAGGGCCATCGCCACCCCGGCGCCGGCCAGCACGTGGCCGTGGACGTGGAACACGGACTGGCCCGCCCGCTCCCCGGTGTTGAAGACCAGGCGGAAGTGGCCCTCGGGCGCCAGGTCGGCGGCCAGGCGCCCGGCCGCCGATACGAGCTCGGCCAGCCCGGTCGGGTCCTCGGCGGCCAGCGACACCACGTCGGGCCGGTGCTCCCGGGGGACGACGAGCACGTGGACATCCGCCTTGGGGGCGACGTCCCGGAAGGCCACCACGCGTTCGGTCGCCAGCAGCGGCTCGCTGGGGATGTCGCCCGCGACGATCCGGCAGAACACGCAGCCCGCCTGCGCCCGCGGCTGCGGCTGCGGCTGCGCGTCTGGTGAGGTGTCGCCGGACATGCCGTCCACGGTAGCGGCCGGTCTGCCGGCCGCGAGCGCGCCGGCGCCGGCGCCACCCGTCACGGGCTCAGCCACCGGCGAGCCGCTCCCGCAGCCGCCCGAGGAACCCGCCGTTGCCGGCGGCGGCCATCCGGCCGGCCGGCCGGTCCTCGCCGCGCAGCTTGGCGAGCTGGGTCAGCAGCTCCTGCTGTTCCTCGTCCAGCTTGGTGGGCGTCCGCACGTCGAGGTGGACGTGGAGGTCGCCGCGCCCGCTGCCCCGCAGCCGGTGCGCCCCGAGTCCGGGGAGCACGGCCACCTCGCCGGACTGGGTGCCGGCCCGCACGTCGATGGTGCGGGGGCCGTCCAGGGTGTCGACGGGGACGGCGGCCCCCAGCGCCGCCGCCGTCATCGGCACCTCCACCATCGCGTGCAGGTCGTCGCCCTCCCGGCGCAGCGTCGGGTGGGGCCGCTGGTAGATCTCGACGTAGAGGTCACCCGGCGGACCGCCGCCGGGCCCGACCTCGCCCTGTCCGGCGAGCTGGATCCGGGTCCCGGTCTCGACCCCGGCGGGAACCCTGATGGTGAGGGCGCGCCGGGTCCGGACCCGGCCCTCGCCGGAGCACTCGTGGCAGGGGCTGGGGACGACGGTGCCGAAGCCGCCGCAGCGGGGGCACGCGCTGGTCGTCATGACCTGGCCGAGGAAGGACCGCGCCACTCGCTGCACCTGGCCCCGGCCGCCGCAGACGTCGCAGGGCTCCAGCGTCGTGCCCGGCTCGCAGCAGGTCCCGGCGCACCGCGAGCACACCTCGGCGCTGTCGACGCGGATCTCGCGGGTGCCCCCGAAGACGGCCTCGTCGAGGTCCACGTCGAGGCGCACGAGGGCGTCCTGGCCGCGCCGGGACCGCGGCACCGGCCCACGCGAGGCGCCGCCCCCGCCACCGAAGAACGTCTCGAAGAGGTCGGTGAAGGCGAAGCCGGCGCCGAAGCCGCTGGGCCCGCCGTCGCTGCCGCCGGTGTCGTAGGAGGTGCGCCGCTCGGGGTTCGACAGCACCTCGTAGGCGTGCGAGACCTCCTTGAACCGTTCCCCGGCGTCGGCCGACGGATTGACGTCGGGGTGGAGGGTGCGGGCGAGCTTGCGGTAGGCGCGCTTGATGTCCTCCGGCGTCGCGTCACGGGCGACGCCGAGGGTGGCGTAGTGGTCACTCACGACGGGTCACTCACGAGGGATGGACGCCCTTCTCGACGGGACAGGGGTGGGGGCTCAGGGTTCGAGGACCCGCGTGACGTACCGTGCCACGGCACGCACGGCGGCCATGGCGCCCGGGTAGTCCATCCGGGTCGGCCCGAGGACGCCGAGGCGGGCGACCTCGCCGCCGGTGCCGTAGCCGCTGGCGACGATCGACGCGGTGGACAGGGTCTCGTGCGCGTTCTCGTGCCCGATCCGCACGGTCACCTCGCCCTCGGCCATCTCGTGCAGCAGGCGCAGCATGACGACCTGTTCCTCCAACGCCTCGATGAGGCCGCCGAGTTCCGAGGCGAACTCGGTGCCGCGGCGGACCAGGTGGGAGGTGCCGGCGACGACGATGCGCTCGTCGCGCTGTTCCCGGAGCAGGTCGGCGACGTCGGCCGCGAGCTCGCGCTCGACGGCGTCGGCGAGCCGGGCGCGCAGCGCGTCCACCTCGGCCGCGGCCTCGGTGAGCCGGCGGCCCTCGACGGCGTGGTTGACGCGGGCCCGCAGCTCGCCGAGGCGGTCCACGGTCAGCGCCCGGGCGGCGGCGTCGTGGAGCTCGACGAGGCGCTGCTCGACCCGGCCGGACGTGAGGATGAGGACGAGCAGCACCCGCTGCTCGCCGACGGGCACCAGCTCGACGTGGCGGACGGCGGCCAGGGACGCCGCGGGGTACTGCACGATGGCGGTCTGCCGGGTGAGCTGGCTGAGCAGGCGGCTGGTGCGCTCGAGGACGTCGTCGAGGCCGACCGCGCCGTCGAGGAACGCCTGGATCGCGCGGCGTTCGGCCCCGCTGAGCGGGCGCACCGCGGACAGCCGGTCGACGAACAGGCGGTACCCCTTGTCCGTCGGGATCCGCCCGGCGCTGGTGTGGGGCTGGGCGATGTAGCCCTGCTCCTCGAGCACCGCCATGTCATTGCGCACGGTCGCGGGGCTGACGCCCAGGCCGTGGCGCTCCACGAGGGTGCGCGACCCGACGGGCTCCCGGGTCGCCACGTAGTCCTCGACGATGGCCCGGAGCACGGCGAGGCGCCGGTCATCGTTCACGTCGCCACCTCTCCCCCGGGATTCGGGTCGTCGCGCGCCGGGCACTGGCACTTGGTGCGGTCGAGTGCCAGCTTACGCCCGGCGGCATCCGCCGGCCGGTAGGGATGACCCCCTGGTGGGACGGTGGTTCGCCGCCTGGAGCCGGAGCGACTGCCTTCCTACGGTGGACCCATGACGACGAACCCCCCCGACTCCCCCGAGCCGGCCGGGACCTCGGCCGACCCGATGCCACCGGCCGCTCCGGACGGACCGGCTGCCCCGCCCGCTGCTCCGGTCACGCCGGAACCGGCCGCATCGGCTTCCCCCTCGGGGGCTCCCCTCCCACCGGAACCGGCCGGGTCGGCTCCCCTGCCGGCGGCTCCCCTCCCACCGGAACCGGTCGCCCCCCCTCCCCCGCCGACCGCACCCCCCGCGGCCGCACCCCCCGTGCTCGCCCCGGTGCCCGGACCTCGACCGATGGACCCGAACGACGAGAAGACGTGGGCGGTCCTCACCCACCTGTCGCCGCTGCTCGGCTTCGTCACCGGCGTCCTGTTCGCGGCGCCGCTGGTCCTGTACTTCGTCCTCAAGGACCGGGGGCCCTTCATCCGGCACCACGTGACGGAGTCCCTCAACGCGCTGCTGTCGCTCGCGCTCTACAGCGTCGCCCTCGGCGTGATCCTCACCCTGTTCACGGTCGTGACCCTCGGGATCGGGGCGTTCGCCTTCGCGCTCTACGCGCCCCTGGGCATCGTGGCGGCGGTCTTCTGGGTGATCGCGGCGGTCGAGACGAGCCGCGGCCGCTGGTACCGCTACCCGCTGGTGATCCGCTTCGTCCACTGACGGCATCCCGAGCCACGCCCGTCCCGAGGACGGCATCCCGAGCCACGCCCGGCCCATCATGATCGAACTCATGCGAGGGCAGGTCCGCGGGGCCGGGGACCTGCCCTCGCATGAGTTCGATCAGCGGAGAGGACTGACGGCGGGACGACACGAGATCAGCGCCACGCCCGGATCCTCCACACGCAGAGGGCGGTGCGCACTAACGTTCGGCTCGCCCGACCGACAGGAGGTCACCATGAGCACCCCCGAGACGCCGCAGACCCCCGACACCCCGCCGAGCGGAGGGTACAGCGCGCCGCCGCCTCCTCAGGGCGGGTACTCCGCACCCCCGCCGCCGCCGGGCGGCTACGCCGGACCGCCGGCACCGCAGCCCCCGGCCGGGGCACCCGTGTCCGAGTCCGACGAGCGCACCTGGGCGATGCTGGGCCACATCGGCGGCATCCTCATCGGCTTCATCGCCGGCCTCATCGTGTACCTGGTCTACAAGGACCGGTCGGAGTACCTCAAGCGACAGGGCGCCGAGGCGCTGAACTTCCAGATCACGATCGCCATCGCCTACGTGGTGAGCTCGATCCTGACCTTCGTGGTGATCGGCGTCCTCACCTGGATCGCGGCCATCGTCGTGCAGATCATCTTCGGGATCATCGCCGGCCTGGCGGCCAACAAGCACGAGGACTACCGCTACCCGTTCGCCATCCGCCTCGTCAAGTGACCCCGGCCGCGAGCCGGCCGGACGCCTCCCGGGTCCCGGTCAACTCGCGGGTCACGACGTCGGCGAGCAGCCGTCCGCGCCGGGTGGGGACCACCCGCCCGGCCCGGGCGGCTTCGCCGTCCACCAGCCCGTCGGCCACCAGACCCGCGACCGCGGTCGGCGACACGTCCTCCGCGGTCACGGCCAGCCCCTCCGCCAGCCGGCTGCGGAGCATCACCCGCTCCACCCGTCGCTGCCCGGGGTCGAGGACCTCCCGGGCCTCGGCCGGGCTGCGTCCGGCCGAGACCGCCGCCGCCCAGGGCCGCGGGTGCCGGACGTTCCACCACCGCACCCCCCCGACGTGGCTGTGCGCACCGGGCCCGATCCCCCACCAGTCGTCGTCCCGCCAGTACCCGAGGTTGTGGCGGCAGGCGTCGGCGGACGTGCGGGCCCAGTTGCTGATCTCGTACCAGCGGTAGCCGGCGGCGCCGAGCACGTCGTCGGCCAGCTCGTACCGGTCGGCCTGGTCGTCGGCCCAGTCGTCCGGATCCGGCAGCGCCACCTCGCCGCGGCGCACCCGGGCCGCCAGCCGCGTCCCCGGCTCGACCGTCAGCGCGTACGCCGACACGTGGTCGGGGCCCGCCGCCACGGCGGTGTCCAGGCTCGCCCGCCAGTCGGCGAGCGACTCCCCCGGCGTGCCGTAGATGAGGTCGAGGCTGACCGTCAGCCCGGCGTCCCGCGCCCAGCGGACGACCTCGGGGATCCGCCGCGGGTCGTGGGTCCGGTCGAGCAGGGCGAGGACGTGCGGCACCGCGGACTGCATGCCGAAGGAGACCCGGGTGTACCCCCCGACGGCCAGGGCTGCCAGGGACCGCGGGGTGACCGAGTCGGGGTTGGCCTCGGTCGTGACCTCGGCACCGGGGGCCAGGCCGAACCGATCGGCGAGACCCGCCAGCAGCCGCACCAGGTCGGCGGCCGGCAGCTCGGTGGGGGTGCCGCCACCGAGGAACACCGTGCTCAGCGGGCGGCGCAGCAGGCCGGTCCGGTCGAGGACGTCCCGGGCGAGGTCCGCCTCGGCCAGGGCGGTGCCGGCGAACCCGGCGCGGGTCGCCCCCGCGTCCGGGCCCAGCTCGCCGCCGGTGAAGGTCGTGAAGTCGCAGTACCCGCACCGGACCCGGCAGAACGGGACGTGCACGTACACCCCGAACGCCCGGCCGGCGGCGCCGTCGGCGGCCGTGGCGGGCAGCGCCCCGTCGGCAGGGGCGGGTTCCCCCGCCGGGGAGCGGCCCGGCATCAGGCTCGCTGCAGCGCCCGGACGGCGGCGGCGTGCACCACCGGCTGGAGCCGGACCTCGCCGGCGGCGTGGGCGTCGAGCAGGGCCCGGGCGTCATCCGGCGACTGCTCGCGGAACCAGCGCCCGATCGTCACACCGTGGGCCGGGCGCGCCACCACGGTCACCGGGTCGCCGGCCGTGACCGTCCCCGGCTCGAGGACCCGAAGGTAGGTGCCGGTCAGCCCCTTCGCGTGGAAGCGCTTGACCCACTGCGGCTCCCCCATCCGGGCGGCGAACTTGGCGCACGGGGTGCGCGGGCTCGTGGCCTCGAGCAGGGGTCCGGCGCCGGGCTCGCCGACCCGCCACCGCTCGCCGACGACGGCGCCCGTGGCGTCGACGCCCGCGACCCGGAGGTTCTCGCCGAAGAGCCCGGGCGGGATCTCGCGCTCCAGCTCGGCGACCCACACGTCCGCGTCCTCGTCCGAGTAGGCGTAGACGGCCTGGTCAGGGCCGCCGTGGTAGCGGATGTCGACGATGACGTCGCCCTCGACGCCCAGCGGGCCGACAGCGGCGGGGCCACCGAGGGGCAGCTTGCCGATCCCGGAGTCGCCGTACTCCCCCGACGGGGGGTGCAGCTGCCGGACGGCCTCACGGGCGGCGCAGACGGCAGTGAGGCTGCCGGCGGCGAGCGGCGTCGCCGGTCCGGCCCCGGGCTCGGCGCCCGGCCCGGTCACCGGCGAGGCGGTCACCGGCGGGCCTCGGCCTTCTCGGTCTTGGCCCCGCCCCCGGCGTCGGAGGACAGTGCGGCGATGAAGGCCTCCTGGGGGACCTCGACCCGGCCGACCATCTTCATCCGCTTCTTGCCCTCCTTCTGCTTCTCCAGCAGCTTCCGCTTGCGGGTGATGTCGCCGCCGTAGCACTTGGCGAGGACGTCCTTGCGCAGGGCGCGGATGTTCTCGCGGGCGATGATGCGGGAGCCGATGGCGGCCTGGATGGGGACCTCGAACTGCTGGCGCGGGATGAGTTCCTTGAGCTTGCCGGCCATGGCGACGCCGTACGGGTAGGCCTTGTCCTTGTGGACGATGGCGCTGAACGCGTCGACGGTCTCGCCCTGCAGCAGGATGTCGACCTTGACGAGGTCGGCGGTCTGCTCGCCGGACAGCTCGTAGTCGAAGCTGGCGTACCCGCGGGTGCGGGACTTGAGGACGTCGAAGAAGTCGAACACGATCTCCGCCAGCGGCAGGGTGTAGCGCATCTCGACCCGGGCCTCCGACAGGTAGTCCATGCCCCCGAGGACGCCGCGCCGGGACTGGCAGAGGTCCATGATCGCGCCGATGTACTCGCTCGGCGCGATGACCGTCGACCTGACGACCGGCTCGTGGACCTCCTGAATCTTGCCGGCCGGGTACTCCGAGGGGTTCATGACCACGCGCTCGCTGCGGTCCTCCATGGTCACCCGGTAGACGACGTTCGGCGCGGTCGAGATGAGGTCGAGGCCGAATTCCCGCTCCAGCCGCTCCCGGACGATCTCGAGGTGGAGCAGGCCGAGGAAGCCGCACCGGAACCCGAACCCCAGCGCCGCGGACGTCTCGGGCTCGAAGGTCAGCGCGGCGTCGTTGAGCTTGAGCTTGTCGAGGGCGTCCCGCAGGTCCGGGTAGTCCGAGCCGTCGACCGGGTACAGCCCGGAGAAGACCATGGGTTTGGGGTCGGCGTAGCCGGAGAGCTGGGTCGTCGCGCCCTTGGCGGCGGTGGTGACGGTGTCGCCGACCTTGGACTGGCGGACGTCCTTGACCCCGGTGATGAGGTAGCCGACCTCGCCCGCGCAGAGCCCGGTCGACGGCTCGGGCTCCGGGCTGATGACGCCGATCTCCAGCAGGTCGTGCTGGGCCTTCGTCGACATCATGGCGATCCGCTCGCGCGCGGACAGCCGCCCGTCGACCACCCGGACGTAGGTGACCACGCCCCGGTAGCTGTCGTAGACGCTGTCGAAGATCATCGCGCGGCACGGGGCGTCCGGGTCGCCGGCAGGGGCGGGCACCTCCCGGACGATCCGGTCCAGCAGCGGCTCGACGCCCTCGCCGGTCTTGCCCGAGACCCGCAGGCACTCCGCCGGGTCGATGCCGAGCAGGCCGGCCAGCTCCTCGGCGTACAGGTCGGGCTGGGCCGCGGGCAGGTCGATCTTGTTGAGGACCGGGACGATGGCGAGGTCGTTCTCCATGGCCAGGTACAGGTTGGCCAGGGTCTGCGCCTCGATGCCCTGGGCGGCGTCGACCAGCAGGACCGCGCCCTCGCAGGCGGCGAGCGAACGGGACACCTCGTACGAGAAGTCGACGTGCCCGGGAGTGTCGATCATGTTGAGTGCGTAGGTGCCGCCGTCCCCGGACTGCCACGGCATCCGGACGGCCTGGGACTTGATCGTGATGCCCCGCTCCCGCTCGATGTCCATCCGGTCGAGGTACTGGGCCCGCATCTTGCGGGCCTCGACGACGCCGGTGATCTGGAGCATCCGGTCGGCCAGCGTCGACTTGCCGTGGTCGATGTGGGCGATGATGCAGAAGTTGCGGATCCGCTCCTGCGGGGTCGCCGCCACCGGCTGCGGGGTCGGGGCTGGGGGCACGCCTCATGGTGTCACGGGCGGCGCCGGCGCCCGTGCGTACCGGACCTCACCCAGCCGCCGGGGATCCCGCCGGACCCAGCCGGTCGTCGACCGCTCGGGCGAGGAGCCGCCGGGCCCGCGAGCGGTCGAGCGACCCTGCGAGGCACCGCGACAGCAGTCCGTCCACCAGGGCACTCAGCAGCTCGGCCTCGTCGTGCGCGTCGGCGTCCGAACGGATGGATCCGTCCCGTTGCCCCTCGCCGATGCAGGCCGCGATCGCCGTGGTCCAGGTCCCGCTCACGCGGCGGACCCGCGCCCTGAGGTCCCGGTCGAAGACCGCGCCGGCGGTGAGCTCGTTCCACACGACGGAGTTGGCGCGGGCGCGTGCCGACCCGCCGAGTTCGGACAGGAGCGCCCGGTCCAGGCGGGCGCGAGCCGACTCGCCGGGCCGCGGCGGGCGGACCAGGGAGGACGGCTCGAGCGAATCCGCGTAGCTCATGGTCGCCTCGAGGAGTCCGGCCCTGCTGCCGAAGTGGTAATAGACGAGCGACGCGGCGACCCCCACGCGAGCGGCGACGTCCTCGACGCGCAGTCCGGCGAGACCCTTCTCGGCGATCACCGTCCAGGAGGCCTGCACCAGTCGGTCCCGCTTGCTCTGCGCCACCGTCCGAGCCTAGGGCCGGCCGGCGAGGGGGCCAGGGCCTCTTGACTGATGATCGCCTCAGTGACACGGTCCTGCGTACTGACTGACTTTTCAGTCAGTAACACCGTCGCACACCGGAGCCGCTCATGATCGGCCACCCTCCCCTCGTCCCTCCGTGGTTCGACGTCCCCCGGCGCGTCGAGGCGGACCGCTTCGTGCTCGTGCCACTGACGTGGCGTCTCTTCCCGCTGGACTTCGAGTGCTACATGTCCAGCGTCCAGCACCTTCAGGCGACCTTCGACCTCGACGGGGCCTCGCTGGAGCTCGGGGGGGAGCGCTGGCCGGCCAACTCGGACCTGGAGTTCGCGCACGTGGACGCGGCCTGGTGTCAGTTCGAGGCGGAGCACCTGCGTTCGTCGTTCACCTACGTGCCGCTGACGCCCGCCGGGGATCGCCAGCTCGGGGCCGGCTACATCTTCCCGTCCAAGAAGGCAGCCTTCCGGGTCGAGTGCCAGACGTGGGTCCGCGCGGACGAAGCCGCCCGAGGGTTCGACGCGTGGTTCTACCGCTGGTTCCGTCGCTGGGTGGAGGACACCTGGCCGTTCCGGGCGGAGGACATCGGCTGGCCGGGCCGTGAGATCCCGTGGGAGGAGTGGAACGAGCTCGAGCCGCTGCAGCGGCCGGCCTGGACGGACCGCGGGGGGGCGGAATCGTGAGCGGTTTCGAGGCGATCGGCGTCGACACGATCCCGGAGGAGCGCCGGACGAGCACCCCCTGGACGTTCTGCGCCATCGTGATCGGAGGCAACTTCTCCCTCGGCCTCGTCGTCTACGGGTGGGTCGCCATCACCCTCGGCCTGGGCTTCTGGAGTTCCGTGACGTCGCTCGTGATCGGCGTCACGATCGCGCTGCCGTTCATCGCCCCGCTGATCCTCATCGGCTCCCGGACCGCGACGAACAACTCCACCGCCAGCGGGGCGCACTTCGGCGTCCGCGGCCGGTTGGTCGGTTCCTTCGTCGGGCTCTTCATCTCGGCCATCTTCACGGCCATCGCGGTCTGGACCGGAGGCGCCGTGGGCGCCGCGGCCCTCGACCGGCTGTTCGGCATTCCCGACACCCCGTTCGTCCGCGGGGTCTCGTACACCGTGCTCACCGTCGCCGTGTCGGCGATCGTGATCTACGGCTACCACCTCGTCGTCCGTTTCGAGACGATGCTGCTCGTCCTGGGCGGGGTCGCGCTCCTCCTCATGGTCGTGGCCTTCGCCCCCGGCATCGACGTCGGATACCCGGGGGGCGACTACGGCGGCGTGGGCTTCTGGAGCGCGTGGATCACGTCGCTCGTCGCCGTGGGAGCAGCCGGTCCCCTGTCCTACGTCACCTATCTCGGCGACTGGACCCGATACATCAGTCCGGCCCGCTACCCCGCACGCCGGCTCCTGCCGATCGCGCTGGCGGGCGTCTGGGTGTCACAGGTCCTCCCGGCCCTCCTCGGCATCCTGGTCGCCACGGCCTTCGTGGACCCCACGGGTGACTTCGCCACCGGGATGGCCCAGGACGGGCCCTTCTGGTTCACCGTGGTCCTGCTGCCCTTCGTGGTCCTCGGATCGACGGGCCTGGCGTGTCAGTCCATGTACAGCGCCGGTCTCGACCTGGACGCGATCGTGCCGCGCCTGTCACGGGCGACGGCGACGGCCGTCACCAGTGCCTTCTCGCTCGGTCTCGTCCTCGTGGGCTCCCTGGTCCTCCGGGCGGAGGAATCCCTCAGCGCGATCGCCGTCATGCTGGTCGCGGTCGCCATGCCGTGGGCCGTCGTCACGGGCATCGGATTCCTGCGATGCCGGGGCCGCTACTCCGTCGATGACCTCCAGGTGTTCAATCGGCGCCAGCAGGGCGGGCGGTACTGGTTCACCAAGGGCTGGAACCTGCGCGCCGTGACGGCGTGGCTGGCGGGGTCGGTCGTCGGTGTCCTCGGGACGAGCACGACACTCTTCGTCGGGCCGGTCGCCGAACTGTTCGGCGGACTGGACCTGAGCTTCGTCCAGTCCGGTGTGGTGGCCGGGCTCGTCTACCTGGGCCTGCTCGCCCTCTTCCCCGAGCGTCCGGCGGCTCCGCAGACGACGGCCGCCCGATAGGGATTCCGAGATGTGGACCTCCTGCGGACCTCGTGGGAGAAAAGGCCACCATCGCCGTGCCCGGCCGCGCCGTCCGGTCCGCAGGCCCTCGACGACCGTCAGGTCGACGGCCCCGACCGATGAGAGTGACGACGTGACGCCTGTCCCGTGGGCACGTCGATCCGTTCCCCCGACGCCCTGTCGCCGGGGCACATCCGGCGTCTGGCAGGCGCTCGCGTCGCCGCGTCGGCCCTCGACACCGCCCAGGTCCCGGTCGGGAGACTGGATCGCACCCTGCGGTCGGCCTACCGCCGCGAGGCGGCCGGCCACGTCAGGCAGAGCAGTCCGCTCACGATCGCCAGAAGACCGACCGGCAGGCCGATGAGCAGCACGCCGAGGGCGACGGGGCGGCGGGCGAGGCGGGAGCACCGAACCACCAGCACGGTGAGCGAGAGGCTCACGATCAGGACACCGGCGAGACCTCCTGAACGAATGGGGACGGCGTCGTGGAGAAACCCGGGATAGTCCTACCCCCTTGAACGTCAGGACCTCCGGGTCCGCGAGAGACGTCGTGCTGGGGTCCGGAGTGAACCAGTAGCCCGCGAGCGCCGACCCGACGGACATGGCCATGCCCAGGAAGAGCATCGCTGAACGCACGGCTCTCCGTCCGGGGGGTCCGACCCTGCGTCTGACATGTGGCCTGGTGTACCAGGCGCGCGTTGCGCGAGCGGGATGGTCACGCCGACGTGTACTCGAAGGGATTGACGACGGGGACACCCGTCCGCGACAGGTCGACGGTGTTCCTCGTGACAACGGCCAGGCCGTGGACACGCGCCGTCGCTGCGATGAGCGAGTCGACGACAGGAAGGGGGTCCGGCACGTTGAGCCCTCCCCACGTCTCGGCCACGTCGGCCGTGACCGGCAGAATGCGGTCCGCGTACTCGAGTCGCACCTGGCGCAGCCAGCGGTCCAGCGCATTGGCACCGGCCGGGTCCCGACGCCGAACCTGTGCCACGCCCTTCGTCAGCTCCCCGATGACGAGGACGCTGAGAAAGAGGTCGTCGTCAGCGACGTCGTCGAACCACGCGCGGACACCGGGATCGGCCCGGGTGCCCTTGCGCAGTTCCGAGATGACGTTGGTGTCGAGCAGGAAGCTCACCAGTCGATTTCACGCCCGAGGTCGTCGTGCCGCTCGAAGTCACGGTCTGACCCGGCGTCCGGGATGGCGAGCAGCATCCGCTTGAGGGAGGTCCGGCCTCGTGGACGGAGCGCGCCACGGAGGATCTCGCGGTGCTCCTCCTCCGCCGACCTGCCGTGCTCGGCAGCGCGCAGCCGGAGCCGCTTGACGAGGTCCGCATCGAGGTTTCTCACGATCAACTGAGCCATCATCATCACCTCCCGACCGGATGATAGCACCGCTATCATCCGGTCGGAGGTGTCCATGAACGTGTCACGGCGTCGGTGCCCGCAGTGGCGCCAGCGCCCGGCACATGCGCACGATGTCGTCGAGGACCTCGGCGAGGGCGGCGGTCTGGTGCTCGCGGGGAGTCAGCGTGAACGGGCTGGCGGGGTCGGTCGGGTCGGCGTAGGTGACGTCCTCGAAGACCGACAGCGCCACCTGCGACCCGAGCGGGACCGCCTTGACCACGGTCATGACGAGCCGCAGGTGCTCCACCGCCCGAACCGCGCCGGTCAGCCCGTAACCGACGAAGCCCACGGGCTTGTGCGCCCACTCGGCGTACAGGAAGTCGACGGCGTTCTTCAGCGCGCCGGGCACGGAGTGGTTGTACTCGGGGGTGACGACGACGAAGCCGTGGCACGACGCCACCGTCTGCGACCACCGCCGGGTGTGGGGATGCTGGTAGGCGCCGAACAGGGCGGGCACCGGCTCGTCCAGCAGGGGCAGGCCGGCGTCGGCCAGGTCGACGACGTCGAGCCGCACGTCGCCGGCCACCACGGCGGGGTGCCCGCGGCCGCTCGACACCACCCAGTCGGCGACGGCCCGTCCCTTGCGGCCCGGTCTGGTGCTGCCGACGATCACGCCGATCCGCGGGACGTCTCCGGTGGTGGGGGATGCGCTCGAGGTCATGCCCCCAGGGTTCGACCGCCCGCACCACCCGGGGAGACCGCGGCGATGCTGGCCCTGCCGGGGCCACCCCCGCGACCGGACGGCCGGGCACACTCGACGGGTGATCGACGGCGAGCTCGGCGACTTCCTCCGCACCCGGCGCGAGCAGGTCGCCCCGGAGGAGGTCGGGCTGCCGGCCGGCCCGCGCCGGCGCACGCCGGGCCTGCGACGCGCCGAGCTCGCCATGCTGGCCGATATCAGCGTCGACTACCTGGTGCGCCTGGAGCAGGGCCGCGACACCCGACCATCGACGCAGGTCCTCGCCGCCCTGGCCCGGGCGCTGCGCCTCGACGACGCCGACCGGGCCCACCTGCAGCACCTCGCGACAGTCAGCCGGGGCACCGAGCTGTGCACCCGCCGCGGCCTTGCCCGCGACGTCCGGCCCTCCGTCCGCGCCGTCCTCGACCGCCTCGACCCGGCACCTGCCTACGTCATCAACCACGTTGCCGACCTGCTCGCGTGGAGTGACGGCTGGGACCGCCTGGCGCGCCCGGTCGGGCTCCTCGACGGGACGCCGCCGAACCTGCTCCGGTTCGTCTTCACCGACCCCCGGGCCCCGGACGCCTACCCGGACTGGGACGACATCGCCGACGACCAGGTCGCCCGCCTCCACTCGCTGCGGCGCGGTGACGCGTTCGCCGACGAGCTGGCCCGGGACCTCGAGAGCCGGTCCGGGGCCGAGTTCCGGCGGCGCTGGGAGCGGCGCCCGCTCGCCCGGGATCCCGGCAGCGTGACGGCCATGACCCATCCCGCCGTGGGAACCCTGCGACTCACCGTCGAGGTCATGGAGTTGGCCGACCCGGACGACCAGTGGCTGGTGGTCCACCTCCCCGCCGACGCGGCCACCGCCATCGGCCTCGACCGCCTCACCGACGGCCCGCCGGGGGCGCTGCGCGCCGTCACCGGGTGAGGTCGGGTCGTCGCGTCGTGATGCGGCATCCGGGCACCGCCCCCGAGAGTCGGGTGATGTCGTCCGGATCCCCGGTGACGACGAGGGCGGCATCGCCGTGGATGGCCGTCGCACCTGCGTCAGTGCCGCGGACAGCCTCGGCAGGCGGACTGTGGACAGCCGCGGGACCGCGTCTCAGCCGTCGTCGAGGTTGGGACGCAGCCAGCGTTCCACCTCGGCGACGGTCGTGCCGCGCCGCGCCGCGTAGTCCCGGACCTGGTCCCGGCCGATCCGGCCCACCGTGAAGTACTTCGAGGCGGGGTTGGCGAAGATCAGCCCGCTCACCCCGGCCGCCGGGGTCATGGCGTACGAGCTGGTCAGCCCCATGCCGATGCCCTCGGCGCCGAGCAGGTCGAACAGCTCGCGCTTGAGCGTGTGGTCCGGGCAGGCGGGGTAGCCGAGGGCGGGCCGGATGCCCCGGAACCGCTCGGCGTGCAGGTCCGCCATCGCCGGATCGGCCTCCGGCTCGAACCAGTCCCGCCGCGCCCGGAGGTGGACGAACTCGGCGAACGCCTCGGCGAGCCGGTCGGCCACCGCCTTCACCATGATCGCCCGGTAGTCGTCGTGGTCCCGCTCGTACTCCGCCGCCAGCTCCTCGGCCCCGTGGACGGTCACGGCGAAGGCGCCGAGGTGGTCCCCGGCCGGCGCCACGTAGTCGGCCAGGCACCGGTGGGGCCGTCCGTCGGGCTTGGTGGTCTGCTGCCGCAGCATCGGGAACCGCACCCCGTCGACGACGATGTCGTCGCCCTCGGCGTGGGCGGGCCAGAAGCCGAACACCCCCTCCGGACGCAGGGTCCCGTCGGCGGCCACCCGGTCCAGCATGGTGGTGGCGTCGTCGAAGAGCTCCCGCGCCTCCGGCCGCTCCAGGATCGCCGGGTACTTCCCCTTGAGCTCCCACGCCAGGAAGAGGAACTGCCAGTCGACGAACGGGCGCAGGTCCGCCACCGACGGCGTGACGACCCGGCGGCCAGTGAAGGCCGGGACGGGCGGGTCCGCGAGATCGACCCGCTCCCGGGCGGCCCGGGCCCGCTCGAGGGTGACCAGGGGGCGCCGGATGCGCTCGGCGTGCTGTTCGCGCAGGCGCTGCTGCTCGACCCGGGTGCTCTCGGCGATCTCCTGGGACCGCTCGGGGTGCAGCAGGTCCGAGACCACTCCGACGACCCGGGAGGCGTCCAGCACGTGGACCGTCGCGCCGTCGTACTCGGGCGCGATCCGCACCGCGGTGTGCTGGCGCGACGTCGTCGCACCCCCGATGAGCAGGGGCAGCTTGAGCCCGCGGCGCTGCATCTCGGCCGCCACGGTGACCATCTCGTCCAGGGACGGCGTGATGAGGCCGGACAGGCCCACGACGTCCGCGCCCTCGGCGACGGCGGTGTCGAGCACGACCGAGCCGGGCACCATGACGCCGAGGTCGACGACCTCGTAGTTGTTGCAGCCCAGGACGACCCCGACGATGTTCTTGCCGATGTCGTGGACGTCACCCTTGACGGTCGCGAGGACGACCTTCCCGCGGCCCCGCCCCTCGTCGAGCTCCCCGGCCGCCCGGGCCCGGTCCTTCTCGGCGGCCATGAAGGGCTCGAGGTGGGCGACGGCCCGCTTCATCACCCGGGCGCTCTTGACCACCTGGGGCAGGAACATCTTGCCGGCGCCGAACAGGTCCCCGACCGTCCGCATGCCGGCCATGAGGGGGCCCTCGATGACGTCGAGCGGGCGGGCGGCGTGCCCGCGGGCCTCCTCGGTGTCCTCGACGACGAACTCGTCGATGCCGTGCACCAGGGCGTGCTCCAGGCGGGCGGCCACCGGCTGCTCCCGCCACGAGAGGTCGACCACCCGGGCGGCCGACCGGCCCTGGACGGTGGCCGCGAAGGAGACCAGCCGGTCGGTCGCGTCCGGGCGGCGGGCGAACAGCACGTCCTCGACGAGCTCGAGCAGGTCCGCCGGGATGTCCTCGTAGACCGCGAGCTGCCCGGCGTTGACGATCCCCATGTCGAGGCCGGCACGCACCGCGTGGTAGAGGAACGCCGAGTGCATGGCCTCGCGGACGACGTCGTTGCCGCGGAACGAGAACGACAGGTTGGAGATCCCGCCGCTGGTGAGGGCGCCCGGGCAGCGCTCCTTGATCCTGGGCAGGGCGTCGAGGAACGCCTTGGCGTAGCCGTCGTGCTCGGGGATGCCGGTGGCGACGGCGAGCACGTTGGGGTCGAAGACGATGTCCTCGGCCGGGAAGCCCATCCGCTGGGTCAGCAGGTCGTACGCCCGGGCGCAGATCTCGACCTTCCGGTCGGCCGTCTCGGCCTGGCCCTGCTCGTCGAAGGCCATGACCACCACGCCGGCGCCGTGGTCGCGGATCCGGCGGGCCTGGTCGAGGAACGGCCCCTCGCCCTCCTTGAGGCTGATCGAGTTGACGACGCCCTTGCCCTGGACGCAGTCCAGGCCGGCCGCCAGGACGCTCCACCGGGAGCTGTCGATCATGATCGGGACGCGGGCGACCTCGGGCTCGGTGGCGACGAGGTTGAGGAACGTGGTCATCGCCCGCTCGCTGTCGAGCAGGTCGGCGTCCATGTTGACGTCGAGGACGTTCGCCCCGCCGCGGACCTGCTCCACCGCCACCGCCGCCGCGCCCTGGAAGTCGCCGCCCTCGACGAGGCGGCGGAACCGGGCCGAGCCCGTGACGTTGGTCCGCTCCCCGACGAGCAGGAACCCGGTGTCCGGCCCGACGGACAGCGGCTCCAGCCCGCTCCACCGGGTCCGCCGTGGCAGCGCCGGCCGGCGGCGCGGCGCCAGGCCGGTAACCGCCTCGGCGAGCCGCTCGACGTGGTCGGGGGTCGTGCCGCAGCAGCCGCCGACGATGTTGACGGTCCCGGTGTCCGCGAAGTCCCGGAGCAGGGCGGCGGTCTCGGCCGGGGTCTGGTCGTAGCCGCCGAACGCGTTCGGCAGGCCGGCGTTGGGGTGGCAGGCGGTGTACGTCTCGGCGAGTCGCGAGAGTTCGGCGACGTGGGGCCGCATCTCCTCGGCCCCCAGGGAGCAGTTGACGCCGACGACGAGCGGCTCGGCGTGCCGCACCGAGTGCCAGAACGCCTCGACCGTCTGGCCGGACAGGGTCCGCCCCGACAGGTCGACGATCGTCACCGAGATCCACAGTGGGATGTCCGGGGCAACCTCCCGGGCGGCGGCGATCGCGGCCTTGGCGTTGAGCGTGTCGAAGATCGTCTCGACCAGGAGCAGGTCCACCCCGCCCTCGACGAGGGCCCGCGCCTGTTCCGCGTAGGCGGCCTTCACCGCCTCGTACGTCACGGCCCGGTAGGCCGGGTCCTCGACCCGGGGGGACAGCGAGAGCGTGACGTTGAGCGGGCCCATCGACCCGGCCACGAATCGGCCGCCCGCCTCGTCGGCGGCCTGGCGGGCCAGCTGTGCGGCCCCGACGTTCATGTCGCGGACCAGGTGCTCCAGCCCGTAGTCGGACTGGCCGAACGACGTCGCGGTGAAGGTGTTGGTCGAGGTGATGTCCGCCCCGGCGGCGAGGTACCGCCGGTGGCCGTCCAGCACCACGTCCGGACGGGTCAGGGTGAGCAGGTCCGGGTCGCCGGTGACGTCGCGCGGGTGGTCGCGCAGCAGGTCGCCGCGGTAGTCCCCGGGGCCGAGGCCGGCGGACTGCAGCAGGGTGCCCCAGGCGCCGTCGAGCACGACGATCCGGTCGTCGAGCAGGCCCCGCAGGGCCTCGGTGCGTTCCGCGCGTCCCGCGCTCACGGGCTCACCTCCATCCGGTGGAGGCGCCCTTGCCTGGTGGGTACCGGGACCGAGCGTGGCGGACCCCGTCGTCCGTTGCAGCGCCCCTCGGTCCGGCGCCGAGTCTAGCGGCCGGTTCCCGGGTGCTCTGCGGTCACGACGTCGGTGCGGGCGAAGTCGTCCCCCTTGCACAGCAGAGGTTCCCCGCTGACGACGGAGAGCGCGTAGGAGAAGCAGTCGCCGTAGTTGAGCGCCGCGGGGTGACGGCCCTTGCCGTACCGGCGGTACGCCCGTCGGGCCGCGTCCAGCTGGGCGACGTCGACGGCGACGAGGCTCACACCGGCTCGGTGAAGCCAGAGGTCCAGTTCGCGACCCCCGGGCTCTCCGAAGCGGCTCTCGACGACGATGGCGGCCTCCAGTGCCGTCGCGGTCGACATCAGGCGCACCGGGTCGGACTCGACCAGCGCCTCGAAACCTTCCGCCTCGGGCTCGCCCGACAGCATGGCCACCAGCGCCGAGGTGTCGATGACCATGTCAGGTGGGCAGTCCGTGCCGGTCGTACCCGAGGATCTCCTCGACGCTGCGGGCATCCCGGACCGGCAGCGCAGCGCACCGCAGGCGGATCTCGGCGAGATCCTCCCGCAGCGACGCCGACCGGACCCTTCCCTGCTCACGGGCCAGTCGCTCCCGCAACGCCACGACCACGGCCTGGGTCAGCGTCTCCCCGGTGTGCGCCGCGAGCGCCCGGGCGAGCCGGTCCGCCTCGGCGTCCTTGATGCTCAGCGCCACAGGTGGATGGTAGACGATCTGGCTGCTTCTATACGTCGGATGACGTCTCTCGATCCATGTGTCGATCCCCACCCGAGGACGGTGTCAGGGCTCCCCACGCGACGGGCCGCCGCAGGGCCACCTGTGGACGGCACCCGGCGTCGTCCACCGCTCACCGCAGGCGCGTGACCTCCACCGTCACCGTCATCGCCGACGAGGCCGGGCCGGAGTACACCCCGCGCAGCGGCGGCACGTCCGCGTAGTCCCGGCCGCGGGCGACGACGACGTGGTCGTATCCGGCGGGGGCGTCGTTCGTCGGGTCGTAGGGCACCCAGTCCCCCACCCACCACTCCACCCAGGCGTGGCTCTCGCCGTGGACCGCCTCGCCGACCGGGGCGTCCGGGCGCGGGTGCAGGTACCCCGAGACGTAGCGCGCCGGGACGCCGACCGAGCGCAGCGCCCCGACCACGACGTGGGCGATGTCCTGGCACACCCCGGCGCCCTCGCCCCAGGCCTCGGCGGCCGTGGTGTGGACCTGGGTCGAGCCGGGCAGGTACGTCATCCGCTCGTGCACCCACGACGACACCGCCCGGGCGGCCACGTCCGGCGGCAGCTCCGCCGCGCGCTCCCCCGCGAACGCCGCCACCTCCGCCGCCGGCGTCGTCGCCGGGCCGTCGGCGAGCCACTCGACGTGGCGGTCCCGCCGGCGCGGCGACCGCAGCGCGTCCCAGCCGACCGGCTCCGGCGGCGGGGTGTGGAAGGGGTCGACCTCAACGAGGCTGGTGGCGACGATCTCCAGTCGCTCGTGCGGCACCTGGGTGTCGAACGACACCACGTGGGCGCCGAAGTAGTCCGTGTACCGGTATGCCGACCCCCGGGGCGTCACCTCCACCCTGGCCTCCAGCGCCAGCTGCCCGGGCATGGTGAGCGGGGTCATCCGGACCTCGTTGTAGCTGGCGTCGACCGGGCCGGGGTAGTCGACGACGGTCCGGTGGACGATCCGCAGCCGGGCGTGCGGGCGGGCCGCGCCGGCGCTCACGCCTCGGCCGTCCACGACACGGTGGCGACCGCCGGGAAGTACCGGGCGCTGACCGCCTGCGAGACCTCCGAGCAGGCCTGCTGCACCCGGCTCATCTCCTCCGCCAGCCCGGCGAGCAGCTCGGCGGGGCTGCGGAACTCCAGCTGGGTGCGGGTGCGGGCCAGGATGCGCAGCGCCTCGTCGCCGTACCCGGCGCGCCGCTGGTCCGGCGACAGCTCGGCCAGGCAGCCCTCGGCGGTCGACATCGAGTACACCACCGAGCGTGGGAACAACCGGTCGAGCAGGAGGAACTCCGCCGCCTGGGCGTCGCTGCGGGCCCCGGACCGCCCGCCCGAGTACGTCCGCAGGAACGCCTCGTACGCCCCGCACGACCGGAGCATGGTCTGCCACGTCGGCCCGGCGGCGAGCGCCGTCGTCGACAGCAGCCGGACCGTCATGTCCGCCCGCTCCAGGCTGCGCCCGAGCGACAGGAACCAGTACCCGGAGTCGCGGCTCATCGTGGTGTCGGCGATCCCGGTGACGGTCGCCACCCGCTCCCGCACCCAGGTGCAGAACCGGTTCGCCGAGCCCGCCCGGATGCGACCCGTGAGGCCGTAGAAGGTCGTGTTGAGGGACTCCCAGAGCTCGCTCGACACGGTCTCGCGGACCCGGCGGGCGTTCTCGCGGGCCGCGGCCAGGGCGGCGGCGATGGACGACGCGCTCGCGGGGTCGTAGCCGAGCAGCTCCATGAGCCGGGCCCGGTCCATCCGGGGGTCGGCGGCGGTCACGTCGGCGACCGGCACCCCCATGACGGTGAGCAGCGCCCGGCAGGCCTCGGCCTCGTCCAGCCAGGCGTCCTCCAGCAGCCGCTGGACGTGGACGTCGACGATGCGGGCGGTGCTGTCGGCCCGCTCGAGGTAGCGGCCGATCCAGAACAGCGACTCGGCGATCCGGCTCAGCACGGGCCCTCCCGGCTGCGGCCCTGGCTCTGGGCCGCGCTCTGCTGGTGGACCTGCAGCGTGCCGGGCCCGGGCTCGGAGGCCGGGAACCGCACCACCTCGACGTCGGTCGAGCGGACCCGCGCCTCCTCCGCGCCGTCGGCCGGCTCGTCGACCGCCACCACCCAGGTGTCCTTGGACCCGCCGCCCTGGCTGGAGTTGACGACGAGGGTGGCCTCCCGCAGCGCGACCCGGGTCAGCCCGCCCGGCAGCACCCACACCCGCTCGCCGGAGTTCACGGCGAACGGCCGCAGGTCGACGTGCCGCGGGGCCAGGCCGTGCCCGACCAGGGTCGGGGTCGTCGACAGTGCGACGACGGGCTGGGCGATCCAGCCCCGGGGGTCGGCCTGCAGGCGGTGCCGCAGCTCGTCCAGCTCGGGGCGCGACGCCGCGGGCCCGATGACAATGCCCTTGCCGCCGGAGCCGTCGACGGGCTTGACGACCAGTTCGCCGAGGCGGTCGAGGACCTCGGCGCGGGCCTCGGGCTCCGCCAGCCGCCAGGTCGGCACGTTGTCGAGGACGGGTTCCTCGCCCAGGTAGTAGCGGATGAGGTCGGGCACGTAGGTGTAGAGCAGCTTGTCGTCGGCGACGCCGTTGCCCACCGCGTTGGCGATGGTGACGTTGCCGGCGCGGGCGGCGTTGAGCAGTCCCGGGCAGCCGAGCATGGAGTCGGCCCGGAAGTGCAGCGGGTCGAGGAAGTCGTCGTCGATGCGCCGGTAGACGACGTCGACCCGGCGCTCGCCGTCGGTGGTGAGCATCCGCACCCGGTTGCCGGTGCACACCAGGTCACGGCCGACGACCAGCTCGACGCCCATCGACCGGGCCAGCAGGGCGTGCTCGAAGTACGCGCTGTTGTAGACGCCGGGGGTGAGAAGGACGACGGTCGGGTTGTCGACCCCGGCGGGCGCCGCCGCCTTGAGGGCCTGGAGCAGCCGCTCGGGGTAGTCGGACACCGGCCGGACCCGGTGGGCGGCGAACGCCTCGGGGAAGACCTGGGTCATGGCGAGGCGGTTCTCCATGACGTAGGAGACCCCACTGGGGACCCGGATGTTGTCCTCCAGGACGCGGAACCGGCCGTCGACGTCGCGGACGAGGTCGGTGCCCGACACGTGGACCCGGACCCCGTTGGGCGGCTCGATCCCGGCCGCCTGGCGGAGGAGGTGCGGGCTGGACATGAGGACGGCCCGCGGCACCACCCCGTCGCGGACGGCCGACATCGGCCCGTAGACGTCGGCGAGGAAGCGCTCCAGGGCGTGCACCCGCTGGGTGACCCCGGCCTCGACGACCCGCCACTCCTCCCCCGGGATGACGCGCGGGACGATGTCGAGGGGGAACGGCCGCTCCTCCCCGCCGAGGTCGAAGGTGACCCCGCGGTCGAGGAAGGTGCTGGCGAGGGCGTCGGCCCGAGCCCGCAGCCCGGCCGTGCCCAGCTCGGCGATCGCCGCGTGGACGCCGCGGTAGACGTCGCGGACCCCGCCCACGGGGTCCACCATCTCGTCCCAGGCGGGCGTCGCCGTCGGCCGCGCCCGGTAGCCGGCCAGCAGCCCGGCGCGCGCGTCGACCGGGTCCGTCACCCGGGTATCATGGCGGGTCGGCCGGCGCGGGGACCGGGCATGACGACGCTCGACCCCCGACCGTCACACGGACTTCACACGAGAGAGCTGGGGCATCAACGCGTGGCGAACATCAAGTCGCAGATCAAGCGGAACCGCCAGAACGAGAAGGCGCGCCTGCGGAACAAGGCCGCCAAGTCCGAGCTGCGGACGCTGGTGCGGCGCTTCCGCGAGGCCGCGCAGGCCGGCGAGGCCGACCAGGCCCGCGACGCGCTGCGCGCCGCGGGCCGCAAGCTCGACAAGGCCGCCTCCAAGGGTGTGATCCACAAGAACCAGGCCGCGAACCGCAAGGCGGCGATGGCCTCGCGCCTCAACCAGCTCTGACCGTCGCGGTCTCGGGACCGGACGTGGCCGGTCGTGGTCACGCCATCGGTCTCAGCCGCGCCGGGCCGCCACCACGGCGAGGGCCGCCCGTTCGAGGGCGTATCCGGCGGGGAACGCCCCGGTCTCGCCCTTGACCGCGGCGTCGGCGTCGGCCAGGGCGACGATCGCCCGGGCCAGACCGTCCGGGGTCCAGTGGCGCAGGTCGCGCTGGGCGCGCTCGACCTGCCACGGCGGCAGCCCGAGGTCCCGGGCCAGACCGGCGGCCGGCCCGCGGCCCGCGGCGGCGACGCGTGCCATGGTGCGCAGCTTGGACCCGATCGCCCCGATGACGAGGACGGGCTCGACGCGCTGCAACTGGGAGTGGCGCAACAGGGCGAGGCCGTCCGCCGCGTCGCCGGCGACGAGGGCGTCGGCGACGTCGAAGCCCCGCGCCTCCCGCCGACCCGCGACGAGGACGCGGACGTTCCCAGCGGTCACGCCCTGTTCCTCGACCGTGTCGCAGAGCTGCCGGGTGACGGCCAGCAGTTCCGCGGTGTCCTGCCCGAGTGCCGCCACCAGGAGGGCCACGGCGTCCTCCTCGACCGCCACCCCGAGGCTGCGGGCGTAGGCGTGGACGGTGTCGGTCCGGGCCCGGTCGGTGGTCGGCGACGCACAGTCGACCGTCACCACGCCGGGCAGGTCGCCGAGCGCTGCGAGCACCGCCTTCCCGCCCGCCCCGCCGGCGTGCCTGGCCACGATGGTGAGGTCGGGATCGGCGTAGCGGTCCCAATGCTCCGCCACGGCGAGCAGGTCGGCGGCGAGCGCGCCCGCGGCCGCCTCGAGCCCGCCGGCGACCACGAACCGGGCGCCGCCGAACAGTGACGGCGTGACGGCCTCCAGCAGGTCGCCCGGCGCGGCCGTGGCGGCGTCGAGCCGGTGCGGCTCCAGCGCCGGGTCGCGTTCGGCCAGGGCGTCGCGGATCCGGCGCAACGCCACGTCGGCCAACGCGTCGTCCTTGCCGGCGAGGAGGACGACGGGAGCGGGCGCGGCCCGAAAGGGGGACGTCCCACCGGGAGCGGAGGAGCTACGGCGGGACGACGACCGGCGGGCGGGCGGCACCGGGGCAGCCTGCCACCACACTCGGACCGCGGGGAGCCCGGAGCGGAGGACGTCGCGCCCGGGGTGCGGCGCCCCCGCCGGGCGCCGCCGAGCCGCCGCCGGGTGGTGACGCGCACCGTCCTCACCGTGCCCGGGCCGCCGCCGGCGGGGGTGGGCGGTGCGGGGCTGACCGCGACGCCGCCGGTCGAGGCCGTCACGGCGACGTGGGCGCCGGTGGCCGCGAGGGTCGCGAGCGTCTCGGGGGCGGGATGGCCGTAGTCATTGTCCCGCCCGGCGCTGGCCACGGCGACGACCGGGGCGATCCGCCGGTACAACCCGGGGACCTGGGTGCGGGAGCCGTGGTGGGCGATCGTCGTCACCTCGGCGGCGAGGAGGTCCGGGGCGAGACCGGCCAGGCGGACCTGGGCCGCGGTCTCGGCATCGCCCAGGGCGAGCACCGACGGCCCCGGGCCGTCCACCCGGACGACGACCCCGGCGTCGTTGACCGCCGTGCCGTCCCCCTCCGCCACCCCGGCGGGGTCGAGGACACGCTCGGGCCACAGCACGGTGAGGGTCAGCCCGCCGACGTCCACCCGGTGCCCCGGCCCGACTCGGGTGGTCGCGACGCCCGCGGCGCGCACCTCGGCGAGGGCGGGGGCGGCACCCGGCGCGAGGTCCGGCCCGTGCCAGACCCGGCCCACCTCCCGTCCGGCCAGGACCGCAGCGAGGCCCCCCACGTGGTCGGCGTGGAAGTGGGTGAGGATCAGCAGGGGCACGTCACGGACCCGGGCGTCGGACAGGCACTGCGCCACCCCCGCCGGCTCGGGCCCGGTGTCGACGACCACGGCGGACTCGGGACCCGACCGGACCAGCAGGGCCTCGCCCTGGCCGACGTCGCAGGCGACGACCGCCCAGTCCCCGGGGACCCAGGTCCGGCCGGTCCGGACCGGGACCGCCACCAGGGCCAGGACCGCGACGGGGGCCACCGCCAGCGCCACCACGCGCAGGACCCGCGACCGGGCCGGCGGGGGTGCCGGTCGGCCGCCCTCCTCGATCGGCTCCGCACCGCCCCGGGCCAGGAGGCCCGCGACCGCGACGCCCGCCGCCACCACGCCCGCCAGCGCCAGCAGGGCCCCACCCGGGCCCGCCGGCCAGGGGATCGTGGCGGCCGGTGCACCCGCGGCCGCGCCGGCGACGAACGCGATCCACCCGGCTCCGGCGGCCGCGGGCCAGGCGAGGGCCGTCCCCGCCGGCACCCACAGGGCGGAGACCGCGGCCGAGGCCGTGGCCAGCACCATGGTGGGCGCCACCACGGGACCGACGGCCAGGTTCGCGAGCACCGCGTACGGGGTGAGCACGGGGTCGAGCAGCACCAGCACCGGGGTGACCGCCGCCTGGGCAGCCGCGGTGACCGCCAGCGGGTCGGCGAGCGGGCGCGGCAGCCGTCGCCGCAGCCGCACCGCGAGCGGTCGGCCGACCAGGACGATGCCGAGAGTCGCGGACGCGCTGAGGGCGAAGCCGAAGGACCTCGACAGCCACGGGTCGACGGCGAGCAGCACGAGCACCGCCGCGCACAGCGCGGGGGGCGCGCGGCCGGGGCGTCCCGCCAGCAGGCCGAGGAGCCCCACCCCGCCCATGGCCGCCGCCCGCAGGACACTGGGCTCGGGACGCGCCGTGAGGACCAGCGCCGCCAGCGCGGCGGCACCGGCCAGCACCTGCCACCGCCGCCGCAGCCCCGCCCAGGCGAGCAGCGCCACCAGACCGCCGCACACGACCGTGACGTTCGCCCCGGACACCGCCGACAGGTGCGCCAGCCCCGCGTCGCGCATCCGGCCGGTCAGCTCCTCGCTCATGCCGGCGGTGTCGCCGAGCGCGAGACCCGGCAGCATCCCGGGCGCCGGGCCGGGCAGGGGGGCTGCGCCCCGGCGGGCGCTCTCGCGCACGTGCTCGGCAGCCCGCCACGGCCCGGCGGGCGGGCTGAGGAGGCGAGGGGCGGTACGCGGCCGCAGGACCGCCGACCGGCCGTCCCCGCGGTCCCGGGGCGGGGACAGCACGCCGGTGGTGGAGTACCGGGCGTCCCAGCGGACGTCCTCCCACTCCGGGCCGGCGACCACGAGGACCGGGGCGGCCACGGCCAGTCGCTCGCCCCGCCGCGTCACCGACTCGACGACCGCGGGGACGACGACGCCGCGGTGCTCCCCGGCGGGACGCGGGTCCCCGGCGACCACGACCTCGACGGCCACCGCGGCCCCGGCGGCCGCGAGCCGGGCGACCGCGCCCTCCTGACGGTGCGCCAGCCGCGGCGCCAGGGCCAGGCAGGCGGCGGAGATCACGAGGACACCGACGACCACGGCGCCGGTCACGGCGCCCGCGACACCATGACCGGCGACGCCACCGCCGGTCCGGCGGCGCCGGCCGGCGGACCATGCGACGGCCGCGGCCGCGACCCCCAGCACCAGGGCGGCTCCGCCCACCGTGGCGACGGCTCCCGCGTCCGCGCCGACCCCCCACCACGTGACGGCCCAAGCCGCGGACGCCGGCACGGCCAGCCGCCACTCGGCGGCGGCCGCCTTCCCCGGAGCGCCGACGTCCGCCGCGGCGGGCTCAGACGGTGGCCGAGTCACGCAGCTCCTCGAGCGTGGCGGGCCCGATGCCCGGGACCGCCGCCAGGTCGTCGACCGAGGCGAAGGGGCCCGTGTCCTCCCGCCACGCCACGATGCGCTGGGCGAGCACCGGGCCGATCCCGGGCAGCTGCTCCAGCTCGCCCGCCGTCGCCGTGTTCACGTCGACGAGACCGGACGGACCGGCCCCGGAGCCCGGCGGCGGCGCACCCGGCACCGGCCCACCCCCGGCGGCGGCCGGCACCTCCTGGCCGGGCACGGGGACGAGGATCATCTCGCCGTCGGCCACCGGGCGGGCGAGGTTGATCGCCGCAACGTCGGCCTCGTCAGCCAGGCCACCGGCCGCCGCGACGGCGTCCACGACTCGGGCCCCCGGGGCGACGACGACGATCCCCGGGGCGCCGACCGCGCCGGCGACGTGCACGGTCGCCGAGGCGGTGCCCGAGGGGA
>JBHJOJ010000044.1:0-2510 GCA_050329835.1 Kineosporiaceae bacterium
GGCACCCCGCTCGTCCCCGTCCCGGAGCCGACCCCCGAGCCCCCGTCGGCCGACCCGCCCCGCGCCGACCCGCCCCGCACGGACTCCCCCCGCGCCGACTCCCCGCGCACCGACCCGCCCCGCACCGAGCCGCCCGCCCCCGGCCTCGCCGGGCTGCGCGACTTCCTCGCCCGCCGCCTCACCGGCGACTACCACGTCGACGAGTTCGGGATGGACCGCGACCTCACCGAGTCCGTCGTCCTCCCGGCGCTGCGGGCGATGTACTCGGGCTGGTTCCGCACCGAGGTCCGCGGCGCCGAGAACGTGCCCGACATCGGCGCCGCCCTGCTCGTCAGCAACCACTCCGGGACGCTGCCGTGGGACGCCCTCATGCTCCAGGTCGCCGTGCACGACGTCACGCCGTCCCGGCGCCTGCTCCGGACGCTGGCCGCCGACCTGGTCCTGCGCACGCCGCTGGTGTCCGACATCGCCCGCCGCTCCGGGGCCACCCTGGCGACCGCCGCGGACGCGGAGCGGCTGCTGGCCGCCGGTGAGCTGGTCGGCGTCTGGCCCGAGGGGTTCAAGGGCCTCGGCAAGCTCTACCGGGACCGGTACCGGCTGCAGCGGTTCGGCCGGGGCGGCTTCGTGTCCGCCGCCGTTCGCGCGGGGGTGCCGATCGTTCCGGTCGCCGTCATCGGCGCCGAGGAGGCGCACCCGATGCTCGCCGACGTGGAGCCGCTGGCCCGGCTGTTCGGGGTGCCGTACTGGCCGGTGACGCCGACCTGGCCGTGGCTCGGCCCGCTCGGCCTGGTGCCGCTGCCGAGCCGCTGGACCATCGAGTTCGGCGTCCCGGTCCCGACCGACCGTCACGCCCCGGCCGACGCCGACGACCCGATGGTCGTGCTCGAGCTCACCGACCACATCCGCGAGCTCATCCAGCGCAGCCTCTACACGCTGCTCGCCCAGCGCGGCGGGGATCCCCGGGGCGGCGATCCCCGGGGCGGCGATCATCGCGGCGGCGGGTCGGAGCCGGCCTGACGGCCGTCCCCGACTTTGTGCCGGGATTCACAAGGTCGTACCCTGACCGGAACCTCGTGAGGAGTCCCGCCCAGCATGACGCCCCCGTGTCCGCCCGACCGGCCGTGACCCTCGGCCGCGCCGCCGGCGGTCCCGCCCCCGTCCGGGTGGCCCCGCTGGCGGGCGCCGCCGACGGGAGCCGCCGCGCGGTCCCCGAGGCCACCGCCGGCCGGCTGCCCGGCTACCTCCACGCCCTGCACACCCTCGCCGACCACGGGACCGCCACCGTGTCGAGCCACGCGCTGGCCGCCCGGGTCGGGGTGTCCCCGGCGAAGCTCCGCAAGGACCTCTCCTACCTCGGGTCGTTCGGGACCCGCGGGGTCGGCTACGACGTCGGGTACCTCATCCACGCCATCTCGGCGGTCCTCGGGGTCGCCGACACCTGGGACGTCGCCATCGCCGGGGCCGGCAACCTCGGCCGGGCGCTGGCCCACTACGAGGGGTTCGCCGAGCGCGGCCTGCGGGTGACGGTGCTGTTCGACGTCGACCCGGCGGTGATCGGCACCCGGGTCGGCCGGGTCCCGGTGCACGACATCGCCGACGCCCCGCGGCTGTGCCGGGCGGCCGGCATCGCGGTCGGCGTCGTCGCCGTCCCGGCCGCGGTCGCCCAGGACGCCGCCGACCTGCTCGTCGCCGGCGGGGTGACGAGCCTGCTGAGCTTCGCCGCCGCCGCCCTCACCGTGCCCGACGAGGTCCACGTCCGCCACGTCGACCTGTCGGCCGAGCTGCAGCTCCTCGGCTTCCACGAGTTCCGCCGCCGCCGGGCCCCGGGCGGGGTGACCAGCGCGTGAGCCTGCTCGCCGTGGGCCTGTCCCACCGCAGCGCCCCGCTGCCCGTGCTGGAGCGCGCCGCGCTCGCCGCCGTCGACGCCGAGCGCCCCGGCGGGCTGGCCACCCGGCTGCGGGCGGCCGAGCACCTCACGGACGCCGTCGTCCTCGCCACCTGCAACCGGGTCGAGGTCTACGCCGACACCACCCGGTTCCACGGCGGGGTGGCCGACGCCGTCCGGGTGCTGTCCGAGACGAGCGGCGTCGACGTCGACGAGCTCACCGGGCACCTGTACGTCCACTACGACGCGGCCGTCGCCGGGAACCTGTTCACCGTCGCCGCCGGGCTGGACTCGATGGCCGTCGGCGAGAGCCAGATCCTCGGCCAGGTCCGCGGCCTGTGGCACGACGCCCGGGCCCGCGGGCTGGGTCGGCCGCTGGACGAGCTGTTCCAGCAGGCGCTGCGGGTCGGCAAGCGCGCCCAGTCCGAGACCGGGCTGGACCGGCGCAGCAACGCCCTCGTCGACCACGCCCTGGACCGGGCGGCCGCGGTCCTCGGCACCGCCGCCCCCCGCACCCTCGTGGTCGGGGCCGGGGCGATGGCCGCCGTCGTGGTGTCGTCCCTGCTCCGCCGGGCGGGCGGGCGCGCCGGCGCCGGGGACGGCCCCGTCGCCGTCGGGGCCCCCG
>JBHJOJ010000045.1:0-40672 GCA_050329835.1 Kineosporiaceae bacterium
CGCCGCGATCGGGCAGCCGCCCCCGCCACAGCAGGAACCACACGTCCTCGAAGGACCGGGACCGGGCGAGGTCCACGGCCGAGTACTGGCGGTAGTGGTAGAAACCCTCCTCGCCGCGGACGTCCCCGATGCCGGTGTCCGTGACGACGACCCCGCGCAGTCCCGGGGGTGCCTCGACGAGCGCCATGGCGGCACTGTCGCGCGGCGGCCGGCGCGGCTCAACGTTGACCGGGTCAACCCCGTGGCCGGCGTCCCCGGACGGCGGGACAGTGGGGCGGTGACGGATCCGGGCCACCTCAGCACCGCCGAGGCCGCCCGGCGCCTGGGCGTGAAGCCCGAGACCGTCTACGCCTACGTGAGCCGCGGCCTGCTGACGAGCGTGCGCCGCCCGGGGCACCGGGGCAGCGCCTTCGCCGTCGACCAGGTCGAGGCACTCGCCGCCCGGGGGCGGGCCGGACGGTCCCCGCGAGGGGCCCTGGAACGGATCCGGACGTCGGTCACGGCGCTGGACGACGACCGGCTGTACTACCGCGGCCGGCCGGTGACGGACCTCGTCGGCTCGGGCTACGAGTCGGTGGCCGAGCTGCTGTGGCTGGCCCGGCCGGGCCCGCGGGCCTGGCCGCCGCCCGAGGCGGCCACGGTCCGGGCGGTGTCGGCCGCCATGGGATCGCTGCCGCCGGCCGCCCGCCCGGCCGACCGGGTCCGGGCCGGCGTCACCGTGCTCGCGGCGCTCGACCCCGGGCGCTCCGACCTGCGGCCCGAGGCCGTGGTGCCGGCCGCCCGCACGATGATCCCGGCGCTGGCCGCCGCCCTTGCCGGGGCGGCCGGTCGCGGGCACCGGACGGTCGCGGACCTGCTGTGGCGGGCACTCGGGCCCCGGTCGCCCGCCCCGGGCGACGTGGCGGTCCTCGACGCCGCCCTCGTCCTGCTGGCCGACCACGGACTGGCGGCGTCGACACTGGCGGCCAGGGTCGCCGCCAGCGTGCGCGCCGACGTCCACGGCGTGGTGTCGGCCGGCCTGGGCGCAGCGGACGGGCCGCTGCACGCCGCGGCCCCCGAGCAGGCCCGGCGGCTGCTGGACGCCGCCGTGGTCGACCCCGGGGCGGCCCTCGCCCCGTACCTGCGCGACAGGAGCCCACCGCCGGGCTTCGGCCACGCCGTGTACCGGCGCCGGGACCCCCGGGCGGACGCACTCCTCGACCTGCTGCCGGACGGCCCGGCGGTCGCCGCCGCCGACGCCCTCGGTGCGCGGCTGGCGAGCCGCGAGGACCTCTTCCCCACCGTGGACCTGGCCCTGGCCGCGCTCACCCGGACGTACGGCATGCGTCCCGGCGCCGGGCAGCTCGTCTTCCAGCTCGCCCGGATCGCCGGCTGGGTGGCGCACGCCCTGGAGGAGTACGCCGAGCCGGGCGTCCGCTTCCGCGCCGTCGGCGTCTACACGGGCGCCCTCCCCGGGCACCGCCCCTGACCGCGCCCTCATGGCGCGGGTATCCGTCCATACCCGCCACCCGAACGCCCTCACAGCGCGGGTATCCGTCCAAACCCGCCACCCCGGGTCAGCGGGGGTGGACGGTGAGCCAGGAGCCGCCGCGGGCGCGCAGGGTGACCCCCGCGACCGCCGGGGGACGGGGCCCGACCGGCGACACCCGGCGGCCGCGGAGCAGCTCGGAGAGGACGAGCACGGACTCCACGATCGCGAAGTCCCGGCCGATGCACAGCCGGGGCCCCGCGCCGAACGGCAGGTACCCCTCGCGCTGCGCCCGCGCCGGACCGCCCGACCAGCGCGACAGGTCGAACCGGTCCGGGTCCGGCCACAGCTCGGGGCGGCGGTGCTGCAGCCACGGGCTGGTGAGCACGAGGGTGCCGGCCGCCACCGGGACGCCGGCGACCTCGTCGTCGGCGACGGCGCGGCGGGAGATCAGCCACGCCGGCGGGTACAACCGGAGGCCCTCGTCGACCGCGGCCCGGGTGAGCGGCAGGGCTGCCAGGTCCTCCCAGCCCGGGGGGCGTCCCGACGGGCCGCCGAGGACGCGGTCCAGCTCGTCGTGGACGGCGTCCTGCGCGGGCGGGTGCTCGGCCAGCAGGCGCAGCGTCCACACCAGACCGGCCGCCACGGTCTCGTGTCCGGCGATGACGAGGGTGACGAGCTCGTCCCGCACCTCCCGGGCGGACAGCGGCTCGCCCGCCGCCAGCAGCAGGCCGAGGACGTCGGCCCCGCCCGGGGCCTTGCGACGGGACTCGACCACCCGCTCGACGGCGGCGTCGAGGCGGGCGTTGGCCCGGGCGAGCCGCCGGGACAGCGGCGTCACCACGCCCGGCGGCGCCTCCCACGGCCGCGTCGCCCGGCGCATCACGCCGTCGAGGGCGGCGTGGACGGCGGCCACCAGTTCGCGACCGTCGGCCTGCCCGCCGTGCACCAGGTCAGCGCCGAGCAGCACCCGGCCCACGACGTCGAGGGTCGCGCGCATGAGCAGCGGGTCGGTATCGACCGGCTCCCCGCCGGCGGCGTCGAGCTCGGCCCCGGCCAGCGCGGCGCAGCGGACCGCCTCGCCCGCGACGTGCGCCAGGCAGTCGCGGTGGAAGGCCGGTTGCATCAGGCGCCGGTGGGAGCGCCACGCCGGCCCGTCCGAGGTCAGCAGGCCGTCCCCGGTGACGAGGGCGAGGGCGGAGTACTGGAAGGTGTGCTTGGTGTAGTTGCGGTGGTTGTCCTGGAGCACGCGGCGGACCCCGGCCGGGTCGTCGACCAGCAGCGCGGCGCCCTTCCACATAGGGAAGGCGACGACGGGGCCGTGCTGGGCGACGCAGCCGCGCAGGTACGCCAGGGGGTCGCGCAGGACCGACCGGATCGAGCCGAGCATGGCCGCCGGGCCGGGACCGGGGACGGCGCGGCCGGTCCCGGTGACCTCGTCACCGCCGGGCGGCGGCCGGCGCCGGGCGGTGACGGTCACAGGTACAGCCCGGTCCCGCCGTCGGTCACCCGCGGCGCCGCGACCGCGTGCAGGTCCCGCTCGCGCAGGAGCACGAAGACGACCGCCTGGAGTTCCACCTCGGCCTTGTCCTCCGGGTCGTAGAGGACGCGGTCGCCGTGCTCGACCTGGCGGACGTGCTGGCCGGTGGCGACCACCTCGGCCCAGGTGAGCCGGCGCCCCAGGGCGGCCGTCGCCGGGATCACGATGCCGGCGCCCGACTTGCGCTCGCCGTCGCTGTCCGGGCGGACCAGCAGCCGGTCGTGCAGCATCCGGATGGGCAGGCGGCCGTCGCTCACCGGCGCGACGCTACCCGTCACCAGCCGCTGCTGCCGGGGCCGCCCTTGAACGGTCCCACCACGTCCGGGGTGACCCAGCCGCCGTAGAACCCGCCGGGTTGCGGCTCGACGGCGACCCCCGCCACGGTCACCTCGTCGACCGCACCCGCGTACAGGGCGAGGTGGCCGGCGAGCGCCTCGAAGCCCGGCGAGGGATCCGGGTAGTGCCAGGCGGCACGCCCGGCCACCCGGCCGTCGCCCGCGACGACGTCCTCGTAGGCGGCCCGGCCCTTGAACTCGCACCAGGAGGAGCCGGCGGCGGGGCGCAGGGACCCGGCGACGAAGGCGTCGCGCGGCAGGTACCAGGTCGGCGGGTGGGAGGTCTCGAGCACCCGCAGCGCGGACCGGGTCTCGGCGATCACCCCGCCGAAGCTCACGACGACGAGGCGGTCGTCGGCCACCAGCCGGGGCGGGCGGGGGTAGTCCCACACCGACTCCTGGCCCGGGCCGGGCGGGACCGGGACGACGCCGCGCGGCAGGCGGCTCATCGCGGCCTCACCGAGCGACACCGGGCGCGGTCACCGGCCGGACCGGCGCCGGGCACGCAGCAGGACGACGGCCAGGACCACGGCGACGGCCGCCGCGACGGCGGCGATCCGCTCGATCCGGGGGCGCCCGGACACCGGGTCGACAACCACCGAGCGCGCCCGGTCGCGGCCCTCCTGGACGGCCTCGTGCCGCAACCGGGCCGGGTCCAGGCGACGGTTGAGCTCGTCGAGGGTGTCCGTCAGGTGCTGCCGGCGCTCGCGGATGGCCGCTTCGAGCTCGGCCGCGGACGGCGGCTTCGGGCGGTCCTCGGACATGACCCGACCCTAGCGACTCAGCGCCGGACCGGCCCGCGGGCCCGGGCCGGGTCGAAACCGTCGGGCAGCTCGAGGCGGTGCCGGGCGAGCAGGTCGGCGTCGGCGAGCAGCTCCCGGGTCGGGCGAGCAGCCACGATGCGCCCGGAGTCGAGGACGACGCTGCGCACGTGCATGATGGGTCCTCGCCCGCATCGCGCCCGAGTCGCAAGAGGAGTTGCGCCTGTGTCGCAGTTGAGCGTCGGGGACCCCGCCCCGGACTTCACCCTGCCCGACCACACCGGCACCCCGCGGTCGCTCTCCGGGCTGCGCGGCGAGCGGACGATCCTCTACTTCTACCCGGCCGCGATGACCCCGGGGTGCACGAAGCAGGCCTGCGACTTCCGCGACAACCTGGCGTCGCTGCAGTCGGCCGGCTACGCGGTCGTCGGGGTGTCGCCGGACAAGCCGGCGAAGCTGGCGACGTTCGTCGAGCGGGACAGCCTGACCTTCCCGCTGCTCGGCGATCCGGAGCACGGGGTGCTCGAGGCGTACGGGGCGTGGGGCGAGAAGTCGATGTACGGGCGCACGGTGACGGGCGTCATCCGGTCGACGATCGTGCTGGACGGCACCGGCGCCGTGACGCACGCGCTGTACAACGTCAAGGCGACCGGGCACGTGGCGAGCCTGCGGAAGAAGCTGGGCCTGGACTGACATCGCCCGGACCGACGGCGCCGCCCGGCAGCGGGCACGAGCGGCCGCTGCCGGGCGCTTCAGCGGGGGCGGCCGGCTGCCGATGACCCGGGCATGAGCCGGGCGGGTGACGAACGACCCTGGGTGGTCTCAGCGGGGGCCCCCGCCGCGACCATCCTGCCCGGGCGCGCGACCTGGATGATGCGCCGGGGCGAGGCCCTGCTGGCGGCCTGGGAGGCCGAGGGCGAGGCCGAGGCCGACGACCACTCCGACGACGGAGCGCTCGAGGGGAACGGGCCCGGACGACCGCCGTCGCGGACCCCGGACGGCCGGGATACGGACGCCGACCTCGACCCGGACCCCGACCTCGACCCCCACCTCGACCCCCACCTCGACCCCCACCCCGACCCCGACCCGGAGGGACGGGAGCCGTCGGCGGCCGAGATCATCGCGGCCACCGTGTCCGGCCTCGAGTCGCCGCCCGACGACTCGCCGGACCGTGCCCGGCCCGCCGTCCCGGCACCGGCCCAGCCCGCCGACGATGTCGTCACTCGGCTGCGGCTCGGGGTGGACGAGGTGGTGGAGCGGCTGGCGGCCCAGGTGGCGGGCTTCGAGCTCGACCTCCGGCGGACCGGCGAGGAGCTGCGCGGCACCGTGGCCGAGCACCGCGCCGAGGTGCGGACCGTCCGCGAGGAGCTGGACGCGGTCCGGGAGTGGGTGCGGTCCGAGGGCGGGCGACTCGCCCGGGAGGCCGCCCTCGACGTGACGCACGAGGTCGTGGAGCACGCGGTCCAGCGGGTCACCGAGGCCCTGCCCACGGCCCGAACCGAGGCCCCGGGACGGGTCCTCGTGGACCCGAGGCGGCTGCTCGCCGGGATCGCCGCCCGCGTCGGCCTGCCCGCGACCCACCTCGGGGCGGTCCAGGGATGGGCGGCCCGGGAGCACCGGGCCCTCGTCGAGGTCGTCCACCCCGGGGCGAGGCGCCGCCTCGGCGTCGTCGCGACCGCGTACGGGGCGACGCTCGGGTACCGGGTCTGCGTCCTGCTGCCGCGCCGGGCCGATGCCGACGCCTGGCTCACCGACCTCACCGCACACGCCCCCGAGGTGGTCGTCGCCGGTCCTGACGGCCCGGTGGGCGCGCCCGCCGCCGACGTCGTCCTGGCGACCGATCCCGCGGCCGGCGCGGCCGCCGACCTCGTCATCGTCGCCGACGTCACCGCCCGAGCGGCGGGCGGCCCGGCGGTTCCCGCCGCAGCGGCCGTCCCCCGGCTGCTCGGCCTCGGGGGACGCGGCGACGCGGCCCACGCCGCGACGCCCGCCGATCTCCCGGTGCTCGGGCCGGTCTGAGCCCGCGCGCCGCGTGCGCGCGGCGCGCGGCAGGAGCAGCCTGAGGTCGTGCCCGAGCGCCCAGGCGAGACCCCGGCGGAGCGCGCCGACCGCAACTTCGGCGAGATCCTGCAGGAGACCCGCGTCCTGCAGACCGGCGTCCAGGTCCTCTTCGCCTTCCTGTTGACCGTGCCCTTCCAGGGACGATTCACCGAGCTCGACGGTGTGCAGCGGGGGTACTTCCTCGTCGCACTGGCCGCGGCCGGGGCCGCGTCCATCGTCCTGGCGGCGACGGTGGCCGTGCACCGGGCCCTGTTCGGCCAGGGGATCAAGGACGAGGTGGTGGGCCACGCCCACCGGGCCCTCGTCGCAGGGCTGGCCCTGGTCGGGGTGGCCATCGTGGCCGGCGTCACGCTGGTGGCCGACTTCGTCGTGGGTCGGCCGGAGGGCGTGGTGACGGCGGCGGTGTCCGTTGCCGGCGCCGTCACGCTCTGGTATGTCGTGCCGCTGCGACTGCGGCTGCGGCGCTGACGCCCGCCCTACGCTGGGACCGTCGCGGGAGTGGTGGAACTGGCAGACACGCGGGATTTAGGTTCCCGTGCCGCGAGGCGTGCGGGTTCGAGTCCCGCCTCCCGCACCGGCGGTGTCACCTGAGGACGACGTACGTGGCGTACGAGGTCAGCCAGCCTCCGCCCGCCACCGACACGACGATCGAGGCTCGGACTCTCCGATGTTTGACCCACGCGATCTCCGCAAGGGCGACGATCTGCCGGGAGAGCTGGGGAATCGGATCCCGCCGACGGAGACTGCGCTCAAGATCTCTCGGTGCCCACAGCCGGGCGTGACCGAAGTAGATGTGGTCGGTCCGAGACTCCTGTAGCAGGTCACCCGCTCTCAGGCGAGGAGTGATCACCATCGCCGAGAACGCGGCCCCCGCCATGATGGCCGAGACGCCGAGCGCGACGGCGGCCCTGTCGGCGTCGCTCACCACCCGTGACTGACCGTCCGATGCGAGGAACAGCGCGAGGGTCAGCGCCGCCGACTGGAGAGCGAACGCGAAACCGGCCTTGGTGTCGACACTCTCGATCCAGGCGACGTGAGCGGCGTGGATCCGCCATGCCGTCTCGACCTGGGTGTCCCTCCCGAGCCCGCTGAGCCCGCGTTTCACCTCGTCACGCCTCCCGGGTACGCCCAGAACTGGCGACATCGATCCGAACTCGGCAGGACGACGATGCCCTGGGACTTCCGCGAGGGCGAGAGCGCGACCGCAAGCGTGCCCCCTCGAACGGGGAGTCTGCCCGGCCTCGGGCAACCGGCTGGCCCGTACGGGAGCCCGACGGCCATTGGAGAAAGCCCCTGAGCTTGCTTTCCCATAAGCAAGCATCCGCCCTTGCCAAACTGTGGCCCTACCCTTGCCACGGTGTACGCCCTGACGGTCGACCAGCGGGGCAGCCGCAGGACCGGCGATCGGGTACCGCAGGCGCTGGCGGCTCTGGCGCGAGAGGTCCCGCACCCGCGTCTGGCGTTCGAGCGGACGGCCGGCGACGAGTTCCAGGGGCTCGTCTCCAGCGCCGACGAGGTCCTCGACGCCGTGTCCACACTCTCCCGACTCGGCGGGTGGAGCATCGGGATCGGCGCCGGCGAGGTGAGCCAGCCCCTGCCCGACAGCACCCGGGAGGCGCGCGGGCCCGCCTTCATCGCCGCTCGCGAAGCGGTCGAGAGCGCCCGGCGCCGGCCGCGGCCCCGACTGGCCGTACGCGGACCCGACGTCGTCACGGCACGACACGCCGAGACGGGTCTGCGCCTGTTGCTGCTGGTCCTCGACGCGCGTTCCCGACCCGCGTGGGAGGCGGCCGAGCTCGTCCGCCGGGGCGCCACGCACTCGGCCGCGGCCGAGGCGCTCGGCATCACCCGTCAGGCCGTGGGACAACGGCTGGCGGCAGGTCACCTGGAGTTGGAACAGGAAGCCAGGCCCCTCATGGAGTACCTGCTCACGAGAGCGCACGGATGACCGCGCTGGAGACGGTGGCGCTGGTCGCCGCGCTGCTCGCGGCGCTTGCGGTCGGCCTCTTCACGGTCAGCCTGCGGGCCGACGTCGTCACCGGACCGCCGTGGGCGGCGTGGCTGGTGGTCGCGGGATTCTTCGGTGGCTGGGCGCTGGCGTGGTTCATCGCACAGGCCACCCCGGCGGGCAGCGGGTGGCTGCCGACCGCCGCGACCGCCGCCCTGGCCGTGCTGGCCGCCTTCGGCGGCGGGCCCGTCGCGACGTCCGCACTGAGACTCACCGATCCCCGGGTCGAGATCGACGACTCCGTGACCCCCGGCCCGGCGACGCCGGACCTCCTGCGGGGCGGTGCGGTGGTCGGACTCCTCGAGCGGGTGGCGGTGGTCACCCTCCTGCTCATCGAGTACCCGGAGGGCATCGCCGTCCTGCTGGCCATCAAGGGCCTGGGACGGTTCGGCGAACTCAAGATCCCCGCCGCTCCGGAGCGATTCATCGTGGGCACCCTCGCCAGCCTGCTCTGGGCGCTGCTCGGCTACGCCGCCATCCGTGCCGTGCTCACCTGAGGCCGCGCGACCGCTCAGGTGACCGTGAGCCTGACCTCGTGGTAGCCGGTCGCCCCGCTCGGGAAGGGCTCCGCCGGGTCGCCGGTCTGCACCGTGCCGTCCCGGTCGGTCGCCCGGACGGCAACCGTGTACCCGCCCGGCACGTCGGGCGTCCACGCGTATCGCCACTGCCGCCACGTGCTGCTGGTCCCGGCCTCCGCCAGCTCCGCCGTCCGCCACTCGCCGCCGTCCACCCGGACCTCGACGACGTCCACCCCTACGTCCTGAGCCCAGGCGACGCCGGCGAGCACCACGGTGCCGTCGGCCTCCCGGGCCGTCCGGTCCCGGGGCCGGTCGATCCGGGACGACAGTTTGACGGGCCCACGCTCGGCCCAGCCCCGGACCGTCCAGTACGCCTCGGCGTCGGCGAACCGGGTGACCTCGAGGTCGACGACCCACTTGGTCGCCGACACGTAGCCGTAGAGCCCCGGCACCACGAGCCGGGCCGGGAACCCGTGGTCCACCGGCAGGGGCTCGCCGTTCATGCCGACGGCCAGCAGCGACCCGCGCCCGTCGGTCAGCGCCTCCAGCGGGGTGCCGGCGGTGAACCCGTCCTGGCTGGTCGACAGCACCATGTCAGCGTCGTCGCGGACGCCCGCCTGGGCCAGCAGCTCGGCCGTCGGGACGCCCAGCCACCGGGCGTTGCCGATGAGATCGCCCCCCACCTCGTTGGACACGCAGGTCAGCGTCGCCCACTTCTCGACCAGGGGCCGGTCCAGGACGTCCGCCAGGTCCAGCTCGACCTCCCGGTCGACGAGGCCGTGGATCCGCAGCCGCCAGTCCCTCGGCTCGATCATCGGGACCACGACGGCCGTGTCGATCCGGTAGAAGTCGGCGTTCGGGGTGCGGAACGGCGTGAGCCCGGGCACGGAGTCGAAGGTGTCGCGGCCCGGCACGGCCGGGACCGGTTCCTCGGGAGTCGGCAGGACCAGGGTCTCCCGGGCCGCGGCCAGCGACCGGGACCGGCCACCCAGCAGGTGCGCCCCGAGGAACGCGGCACCGGCCGCCGCCACCGTGCCGCCGAGCAGCACCCGCCGCCCCGGTCCGGACGTCGGCGCCGCCGCGTCCCCGGCGCCGCCGCGGCGCACCAGCCACGGCAGCACGACCAGTGCCACCCCGCCCGCGACCAGACCCGGCAGCCAGGCCAGCAGGTCGGCCCCCGGCCGGGTCGCCGCTGCCACCGCGAGCGCGGCGCCGAGGACCAGCGAGAACACCGCCCCGCCGTGGCGGCGACGTGCCTCCAGCAGCCCGGCGAGGGCGGCCACCACGGCGGCCACCACGGCGACCAGCGTGACGAGGAAGAGCTTGTCCCGGACCCCGAACAGCGCGATCGCCAGGTCCTTGGCCCAGTTCGGCGTGAACACGATCACGGTGTCGGCCACCGCGACCACCGGGGTGGCGCGGGGGGAGGCCAGCACGGCCACGAGCTGCGCGACCCCGAGCGCGAGCGCGAACGCCGCCACGCCGGCGAGGGCTCCCCACGGCACCCCGCGGCGGCGGACGGAGGCGGACGGCTCGGTGGGGGGCTGGATCCCGACGGTCGTGCTCACGGGTCGAGTGAACAACGCGGCGGGCGCGACCGGGGCGGGCGGGCGTTCGCCGTCAGCCAACCGTCACCTGTCGCGGCGGAGCACGGCCGCCAGCCGGGGCGCCAGGGCGCGGAACGCGCGGCCCCGGTGACTGATCGTGTCCTTCTCGGCCGGGGACAGCTCCGCGCAGGTCCGGTCCCCGCCCTCGGGCACGAGCACCGGGTCGTACCCGAAGCCGCCGCTGCCCCGGGGTTCCCGGGCCAGCACGCCCTCCAGACGTCCCTCGGCCACCTCCTCGCGACCGTCCGGCGTCACCAGGGCGGCCGCGCACGCGAACCAGGCCCGCCGGTGCGCGTCCGGCACGTCCGTGAGCTGGGCGAGCAGGAGGCGCAGGTTGGCGCCGTCGTCGCCGTGGCGGCCGGCCCAGCGGGCGCTGAAGACGCCCGGCGCCCCGCCCAGCACCGCCACGCCCAGCCCCGAGTCGTCCGCAACCGCGACCAGGCCGGTGGCCACCGCCACGGCCCGGGCCTTGAGCAGGGCGTTGCCGGCGAAGGTCACCTCGTGCTCGACGACGTCCCCCGGGTCGGGCAGCCCGAGGCCCGCCAGGTCCGCGACCCCGACGAGAGCGTCCGGTTCGAGGTCCGGCACGGCCTCGGCGAGGATCCGCCGCAACTCCGTGACCTTGTGGGCGTTGCGGGTGGCGAGGACCGCGCGGGGACCCCCGCTCACGGCCGGCCGGTCGCCAGTGCGGCCCGCTGCCGCGCGGTGAGCTCGGCGCAGCCCGTCACGGCGAGGTCCAGCAGGGCGTCCAGCTCCGCCCGGTCGAACGGCGTCCCCTCGGCCGTACCCTGGACCTCGACGAAGCGGCCGTCCCCGGTGCACACGACGTTCATGTCCGTCCCGGCCGCCACGTCCTCGGGGTAGTCGAGGTCGAGGACCGGCCGGCCGTCGACGACGCCGACGCTGACGGCCGCCACCGACCCGACGAGCGGGTCGACGGCGGCCCGCACGAGGCCGCGGTCCCGCGCCCACGAGACCGCGTCGGCCAGCGCGACGTAGGCGCCGGTGACGGCGGCGGTCCGGGTGCCGCCGTCGGCCTGCAGGACGTCGCAGTCGAGGACGACCGTGTTCTCGCCCAGCCGCGCGGTGTCGACGACCCCGCGCAGCGCCCGGCCGACCAGGCGCGAGATCTCGTGAGTGCGGCCGCCGACGCGGCCCTTGACGCTCTCGCGGTCGGAGCGGGTGTGGGTGGAGCGCGGCAGCATGGCGTACTCGGCGGTGACCCAGCCCTGCCCGCTGCCGGTGCGCCAGCGCGGCACCCCTGCCGTGAACGACGCGGCGCACAGCACCCGGGTGCGGCCGAACTCCACCAGCACCGACCCCTCGGCGTGGTCCAGCCAGGCCCGGGTGATGCGCACCTCGCGCAGCTGGTCGGGCCGCCGCCCGTCGTGCCGCAGCGCCGGGCCGGGGGTCGTCGTGGGTGCGGGGACGGTGTCGGTCACCCCTCCACCCAACCACGCGCCGGTCGACGACCGCGGACGAGCGCTCAGGCGAGCGGGTCCTCCCAGCGCAGGCCCGGGAAACGTCGGAAGTCGGCGTCAGCCGAGCACAGGACCGCACCGTGCTCGATGGCCAATGCGGCGAGATGGGCGTCCGGCACCCGGTTACCCGCCGTACCGACGACCTCGAGCAGATGGGAGAGCAGGGACAGGTGCCGAGACGTCGGCTGAACGACCACGACATTCGGCCGACCGAGCCAGCTCTCGACGATCCGCAGGGCGATGGACACCGGCAGGGGCGGACTCATGATCTGAGCCCGCGTCGTGAGGCGGAGGAAGGCCAGGACCGTGTGCCAGCTCAAGGCCACGGCATCGGTCCCCGACATCAGCTCCTCGAACCACGGGCGGGCCCGTGCGTGCTGGACCACCCGCTCGTTGTACGCGTACACGAGGAGGTTGACATCCAGGAGCTTCACCTGCCGAGTTCCAGCTCCCGCAGGGTCTCCTCGTCCTCGAGCTCCGCCGCCAGCCGGTTTGCCGTCGCGAGGTCGACGCCGGGTGCCAGGTCGGCGGCGAACGCCGTGACGGTGAAGGGCTGCGCCGACGCCGAGCCGCCGAACACCGATCGACGCACGAGCGTGTTGAGGGCGGCCTTGAACGACATCCCCCGTTCCCGCATGACGGCCTGGACGGCCGCGGCCACGTCGGCGTCGAGGGTCACGGTGGTTCTCATTGGGACATCATAGGCATCACCTGCTGAGGCATCAAGATGCCGAGTTGCGTCCGTCGATCGATCACCAGAACGGCGCCGGCCTGCCTCCTCCGACGTCCCACGAGGCGCCCGGGCGGGCGAGGTCGAGGGGGCCCGGGAAGACCTCGGCGGCCTCGGCGAGGGCGGTCGCCGGATCGTTCCACGGGGGGACGTGGGTGAGGACGAGACGCCCCGCGCCGCCCCGGGCCGCGGCCTGCCCGGCGTCGCGCCCGCTGCAGTGCATCCCGGGGGTACCGGACTGCGCCACGGTGAACCCGGCCTCGCACAGCAGCAGGTCCACCCCGATGGCCAGCTCGTCGAGACCCGGCCCGGGCCCGGTGTCCCCGCTGTAGGCCAGGACGGGGGGGCGGCCCCCGGCCCCGCCCGGCGCCGTGACGCGGAACCCGTACGCCTCGACCGGGTGGTGGACGGGGATCGGCGTCACCGTGACCGGGCCCACCGCGACCGGGACCCCGGCCCGGAGCTCGCGGAAGTCCAGCAGGTCGGTGAAGGGCTCCCCGGCTCCCGGGTCGCGCCCCGGGTCTCGGACCGGAGCGGGGTCGTAGGCGCGCGCGAGACGCTCGGCGACGCCGCCGGGGCCCCACACCGGGACCGGCCGGGCCGGGCGGCGCGGGTCGTAGCGCAGCAGCACGTAGAGCGGGCAGACGTCCAGGCAGTGGTCGGGGTGGAGGTGGCTGAGGAGGACGGCGTCGACGTCGCGCGGGTCCACGTGGCGCTGCAGCTCACCGAGGGAGCCGCTGCCGAGGTCGAGGACCAGCCGCCACACCCGGTCCGGCACGGCCGGGTCGGGGATCTCGACGAGATGGCAGGAGGCCGGCGAGCCCGGCCCCGGCATCGACCCGGAGACCCCGACCGTCGTGAGCCTCACGCCGGGACCCGGCGGTCCGTGCCGTGGCCGGCGGGGTCCGCACGATGATCGGCGAGGTCCGTGCCGGGACCGGTCGGCACGCCGCCCACGCGGCTCACCTCGGGGCCGAGGAAGCGCCGGGCCAGCGCGGCGAACGCGGCCGGGTCCCCGGTGGCCCGGAAGTCGTGACGGGGGGCGGGGGCGGTGTCGGGGCGCTGCAGCCGGTGCTCGACGAGCACCCGGAAGACGTCCTTCGCCGTCTCCTCGGCGCTGGACACCAGGGTGACGCCGTCGCCCATGACGTAGGAGAGCACCCCGGTGAGCAGCGGGTAGTGGGTGCAGCCCAGGACCAGGGTGTCGACGCCGGCCGCCCGGACCGGGGCGAGGTACTCCTCCGCCACCGCCAGCAGCTCCGGCCCGCCCGTGACCCCGGCCTCGACGAACTCGACGAGGCGGGGGCAGGCCCGGGTGTGCAGGGACAGCTGCGGCGCCGCGGCGAACGCGTCCTCGTAGGCGCGCGAGCCGATGGTCGCCTCGGTCCCGATGACCCCTACCCGGCCGCTGCGGGTGGCGGCGACGGCCCGGCGCACGGCCGGCAGGATGACCTCGACCACCGGGACCTCGTAGCGTTCCCGGGCGTCGCGCAGCATCGCGGCGCTCGCCGAGTTGCAGGCGATGACCAGCAGCTTGACCCCGGAGTCCACCAGCGAGTCGAGGCACTCCAGGGCGAAGCGGCGGACCTCGGCGATGGGGCGGGGGCCGTACGGCGTGCGCGCGGTGTCGCCCAGGTAGCGGACCTCCTCGTGGGGCAGCTGGTCGAGCACCGCCCGCGCGACGGTGAGGCCGCCCACCCCGGAGTCCATGATCCCGATCGGGGCCAGGGGATCACCTGGGGTACCGGACATGACGACGGAGCGTACGCAATACCGTCTCGCTGCTGGTCGTCCGCCTGTGCGGAGAGCTGCACCGCCCGGCGAGGCGGCGGGGGGACGGCTCAGGGCAGGACCGGGACGTCGTAGCGCCGGATGTCGGAGTCCTCGGTGACCAGCGTCAGGCCCTCGGTCACGGCCTGAGCCACGAGGAGGCGGTCGAACGGGTCACGGTGGTGCGCCGGGAGGCGACCAGCGGTGATCGCATGCGCGAAGCGGACCGGGATCTCGCGGAAGCCGCTGTCCCGCACCCGCTCGGGCAGGTCCGCGGGGCCGTGGAGCTTCCCGGCAGCCTGCTTGATCGCCACTTCCCACGCGCTGGCCGGACTGACGAAGACGTCCGTCTCGCTGTCCAGGATCCCGACGAGATCGTCGTGCAGTCGAGGCGACCGTTGCAGCCACCAGAGGACGATGTGGGTGTCGACGAGCAGCCTCACGCGTAGAAGTCCCCGGCGATCTCCTCGTTCGTCCGGCGGGAGTCCCAGTCCGGGTCGAGCACGAGGATCCCCTCGAGGGATCCCAGACTGGCACGCCGGGACGGCCGCTCGATCGGCACGATCCGGGCGACGGGCGTGCCGGCGCGGCTGATGACGATCTCCTCGCCGTGAGCCACCCGCTCGAGGATCCGGGACAGATGGGTCTTGGCCTCGTGGACGTTGTACTGCGGGACCACCGGCGCCTCGGACACCTCGACCACCTCCTTGGTCACGAGGTTAGTCCACCACGCGCCCTCACGCCCAGAGGCGGCCGTCCAGGTGCTCCGCCGCGTCGTCGAGGTCGCCCCCGTAGGCGCCGGTCGACAGGTAGCGCCAGCCGCCGTCGCACACGACGAGGGCGATGTCCGCACGCCGGCCGGCCCTCGCCTCGGTGCGGGCGACCCCCAGCGCGGCGTGCACGATCGCGCCGGTGGACAGGCCCGCCCAGATCCCCTCGGTGTCGAGGAGTCGGCGGGTGCGACGCACGGCGTCCCGCGGCCCGACGCTGAACCGGCCGTCGAGCACCGACTCGTCGTAGATCTCGGGCACGAAGCCCTCGTCCAGGCTCCGCAGCCCGTAGACCTGCTCGCCGTACCGCGGCTCGGCGGCGATCACCCGGATCCCCGGCACCTTCCCCTTGAGGAACCGCCCGGCGCCCATGAGCGTGCCGGTGGTGCCCAGCCCGGCGACGAAGTGGGTGATCTCGGGCAGGTCGTCGAGGATCTCGGGGCCGGTGGTCTCGTAGTGCGCGCGGGCGTTGGCCTCGTTCGAGTACTGGTCCAGGCTCACCCAGTCGGGTCGCTCGGCCGCCAGCGCCCGGGCGACCCGGACCGCCTCGTTGCTCCCGCCGGCGGCGGGCGAGAACCGGATCTCGGCGCCGTACAGGCGGAGCACCGCGACCCGCTCCTCGGAGACGTTCTCGGGCATCACGCAGACCAGCCGGTACCCCCGTCGGCGGGCCACGAGGGCGAGCGCGATGCCGGTGTTGCCGCTGGTCGGCTCGACGAGCGTGGCCCCGGGCGCGAGGCGGCCCTCGGCCTCGGCAGCACGGACCATGGCCAGAGCAGCCCGGTCCTTCACCGACCCCGTGGGGTTGCGGTCCTCGAGCTTCGCCCACAGGCGCACGTCCGCGGACCCGCCCAGGGCGTCGCCCTCGGCGGCGACCAGCGCCGCGAGCCGCACCAGCGGGGTGCCGCCGACGGTGTCGAGGACCGACTCCGCGCGCACGGCGTCAGGCCCCGCCGGCGACCGCCGGGAGGATGGTCACCTCGTCGCCGTCGGCCACCGGGGTGTCGAGGCCGCCGGTGAAGCGGACGTCGGAGTCGTTGACGTACACGTTGACGAAGCGCCGCAGCCGACCGTCCTCGACCACCCGCTCGGCCAGCCCACCGTGCCGGGAGTCCAGGTCGGCCAGCAGGTCGGCCACGGTGCCACCGGTTCCGGCGACCGACTTCTCGCCGCCGGTGTGGGAGCGCATGATCGTCGGGATCCGGACGGTCACGGGCATGAGTCCTCCAGGGTCGGCCGGGCCGGTCACCCGGTCGAACGGGACGGCGGTGGACCGCTATTCCGAGGGCGGCGACAGTGACCCCGTGGCCCCCGTGGCCCCCGTGGCCCCCGTGCCCGGCGCTGCGGTGTCCGCGACGATGCGGACCTCCTCCTCGGTGACGACGCCGTCGACGATCCGGAACGAGCGGAACTCCTCGTCGTCGGGCGTCCGGGTGGACACCAGCACGTAGTGCGCGCCCGGCTCGGCGGCGAGCGCGACATCGGTCCGCGACGGGTAGGCCCCCGTCGCCGTGTGGGAGTGGTAGACGACCACCGGCTCCTCGTCGCGGGCGTCCATCTCCCGGTACAGGGCCAGTAGGTCGGCCGGGTCGAACTCGTAGAACGTCGGCGACCGCGCCCCGTTCACCATGGGCACGAAACGGGTCGGCCGGTCGCTGCCGGCCGGACCGGCGAGCACGCCGCACGCCTCGTCCGGGTGGTCCCGCCGGGCGTGCCCCCAGATCGACCGCACCAGCGCGACCGGGATCTCCAGCACCGGACCAGGGTAGACACGGCGATCTCGCTCGGCCGTGACGGTCGACGACGAGCGACCCGACCCCCCCGGTCACGGCCGAGATCGGCCCCGATATCGTTCCTGGTGGCGTCGGCGTGTCGTCTACTCAGCGGGAGGCGGCGACCACCGAACCGGTCCACCACTTGTCACGACGAGGTGAGGAGGCACCGTGGTCGAGGAGCTGAGCCAGGCTCAATTCGACACCGTCTACAACGTGCTGTCGCTGGTCATCGCCGCGCAGCTGTTCACCGCCCTGTTCCTGATCATGAACCTGCGGCGGGTCCTGCCGAAGTACCGGGCCGCGATCGTCGTCTCGGCGATCGTGTGCGGCATCGCCGCGTACCACTACTTCCGGATCTTCGACTCGTTCCGGGAGGCCTACGTCACCGACGCCGTGGGCGGCGCCGGGATCTACACCCTGGCCGAGGGGGCATCGTTCAACGTCGGCTACCGCTACGTGGACTGGCTGCTCACGGTGCCGCTGCTGCTGCTGGAGACCATCGCGGTGCTCGCGCTGGCCCGGCGGGTGCAGGGGTCCCTCATGCTGCGGCTGGTCCCGGCGGCGGCCCTCATGATCGCGCTCGGCTACCCGGGCGAGATCTCGACGGACCTCACGACCAAGGCGATCTGGGGCTTCCTGTCGACGATCCCCTTCGTCTACATCCTCTACGTCCTGTTCGTCGAGCTCGGCCGCAACCTCAAGGACCAGCCGAAGGAGGTCGCGGTCACCGTCCGCAACCTGCGCTGGCTGCTCCTGGCCACCTGGGGCGTGTACCCGATCGCCTACCTGCTGCCGATGCTCGACATCGAGGGCGGCAACGCCTTCGTCGGCCGGGAGATCGGCTACTCGGTGGCCGACATCCTCGCCAAGGCGCTCTTCGCCCTGGTGATCTTCCGAATCGCGCGGCTCAAGAGCGCCTACGACAACCCGCAGTACGCGCTCGAGCACGACTCGACGACGGTCAAGCTCATCGAGGAGATCGAGGGCCGGCCGATCACCGAGGCCCGCGGCGACCGCCAGGGCGGCGCCGAGACCGCCGTGGGCGCGGGCGTCTAACCCACCCTCGGCGGGTCGCGTCCGACTCGTCCCGGGGCGGCTCTCTCGTGCGGAGCCGCCCCGGGACGTCCGCTCAGCCCGCGGCGTCGACGATCCTCGCCTGCAGCTCCGTCAGCATGTCGTAGATGATGATCCGGTAGGCGCGCAGGGTCTCGGCGTCCTCGCCGACCGCCGTGACGTCGACGCTGTCGAGGTAGTCGTCCACCTCGGCCATGAGGTCGTCGTCCGACCGGATGTCGAGCAGTGCCCCGAGCGCCAGCCGCACGTCGTTGAGCCCCCGCAGCCACGCCGGCACCCGGTCCGCCCGGACCAGGACGGTCTCGGCCCCGGCCCGCAGCGGCGCCAGGTCCTCGAGCACGACGTCCATGGCCTCGGCCTTGCGGCGGCGCAGCGCCGGCTCGGTGGCGGAGCGGAACTCGGCCGCCCCGCCCGCGTCGTCGCGCACGGCGTCGGGCAGCAGCCGCCGCAGCACCGGGTCCTGGGGCGCGGTCGCCGAGTCGCCGGCCCGCAGCTCGGCGACGATGGCGTCGAAGGGGTCGACGACGGCGTCCGGGTCCGGTGCGTCGTCGTGACGGAGCAGGTCGCGGGTCTGCTGCACCGCCTCGGCGATCGTCCCGGCGGCGACGACGTCGGCACGGATGACGACCCCGCCGTCGGGCCCCCGGCGGACCAGGGGGCGCAGGGACAGCTGCACGGGCACCTCCGGTGACTAGTCGTCCTGCTGGAGCGTGGCCCAGAGCCCGTACTCGTGCATCGCGGTCACGTCCCGCTCCATCTCCTCGCGGGTGCCCGAGCTCACGGTGGCGCGCCCCTCGGTGTGCACCTTCATCATGAGGCGCTCGGCCTCGGCCTCCGGGTAGCCGAAGTGGCTCCGGAAGACGTACGCGACGTAGGACATGAGATTGACGGGGTCGTCCCACACGATCGTCACCCACGAGCGCTCGGGCACCACGAGGCCCTCGCGTTCGGCGGAGGGCGCCGCGCCGGGGGAGACGGTGGGCGGCGCCTCGACGGGAGCGACGGCCACGCCGCGATGGTACGGGGGACCGGGGGCCTCAGGGCCCGTCGGACCCGCCGCCGGCGTCACCGGATCCGTCGTCGCCCTCGTCCCCCGGCCGCAGTCCCTCGTAGATCTCCTGACACACCGGGCACACCGGGAACCGCGAGGGGTCCCGGTTGGGGACCCACACCTTGCCGCAGAGCGCCGTGACCGGCGTGCCCGTGACCGCCGACTCGACGATCTTGTTCTTGTCCACGTAGTGGGCGAAGCGCTCGTGGTCCCCCGGCTCGGCGGGCGCGACCTCGGCCTCGCGCTCGAGGACGGCGGTGCCGCCGGGCGCCGGGCGCTCGTCGGTGCGGGGCCCGGTCGGCGGACCGGGCGGGGCGGCGGTCATGGCCGGGAGTCTAGGCCGGGCGGGAGAGGCGGGCAGGCCACCGGTGTCGCGGTGGCCGTCGCGCCGAGCGGCCCGGGCCGCGAGCATGCCGCGGTGGCGGCGAACTCGGGAGCGATGACGGACCGGCGGCCCGGCGACGAGCCGGGCGGCGACGTCGCGGCGGCCCGGCGGGAGGGCGCGGGCCTCGGGCTGATCGGGGTGTACGGGGTGTCGTTCGGCGCGGTGGCGGTCGGCAGCGGTTTCGACGTGTGGCAGGCGATGGTGCTGAGCCTCGTGGGCTTCACGGGCGGGTCCCAGTTCGCCTACGTCGGGGTCGTGGCCTCCGGCGGCTCGCCGGTCGCGGCGGCCGCGTCCGCGCTGCTGCTCGGTGCCCGCAACACCCTTTACGGCCTGCGGCTCACGGCGCTGCTGCCGCGCCGGGCACTGCCCCGCGCCGTGGCCGCCCAGCTCGTCATCGACGAGACGACCGCCATGGCGCTGCGCCACGAGGGCCGCGATCCCACCGGCGCCGCGGCCCGGGCCGCCTTCTGGGCGTCCGGCATCGTCCTCTACGTCGTGTGGAACGTCACGACGCTGCTCGGTGCCGTCGGCGTGCAGGCGCTCGGGGACCCGGCGGCGTACGGACTCGACGCGGCCGCACCCGCCGCCTTCCTCGCCCTGCTCTGGCCGGCGCTGCGGCGCCGGCTCGGAGGGGCGGTGGCCCTGGTGGCGGCGATCGCCGCCGCGGGCCTGACCCTCGTGGCCCCGGCCGGTGTGCCGGTGCTCGCCGCCGGGCTGGTCGCCCTGGTGGGGCTGCACCCGCGACTCGGCCCGGGGTCCCGGGAGGCGGGCGCGTGAGCGGCATCTGGGTGATTGCGACCTCGATCGCGCTGTACCTCGAAAAGCTCGTCGGGGTGTCGGTGCCGGAGGCGGTGCTCGACCGGCCGTGGGTCCGCCGGGTGCTCGGGCTGCTCCCGGTCGCACTGCTCAGCGCCCTCACCGTCGTCCAGACGCTGGACTCGGAGGCCGGCCCGGTGGTGGACGCCCGGGCGGCGGGCGTGGCCGCCGCCGCCGTCGCGCTGGCCCTGCGAGCGCCGTTCCTCGTCGTCGTCGTGGTGGCGGCGGCCACTGCCGCGGGCGTCCGAGCGCTCCTCTGAGCGCGCCGCTCACGCGACCGGCAGGGCCTCCCACCCGCGCCCGGCCGGGGGGCCCGCGACGTCGGCGCGCAGTGCGGCGAGCCGGCGCGCCACCTCGTCCGGCCCCTCGGCCGTCGGCACCAGGGGGATGCGCAGGTAGCGGTCGAACGCCCCGTCCAGCCCGAACACCGGACCCGGCGCCAGCCGCAGGCCGTGCCGGGGCGCGGCGGCCGCCATCGCGCTGCTCACCGGAGCGTCCAGGCGCGCCCACAGCGACAGCCCGCCGGCCGGCCGGGTCGCGCGCCAGGCCGGCAGCCGGCGCCGCAGGGCGACGGCGTACCGGTCCCGCAGGTCCGCCAGCCACCGACGGCGGTCGGCGACGGCCGCGGCAGCGGCCGGGTGCGTGAGGAGGTGGACCGCGGCCAGCTGGTCCACCACGGCGCTGCCGACGTCAGAGGCCAGGCGGGCGTTGACGACCCGGCGGAGCAGCCGCCGGTCGGCGCGCAGCCACCCGATCCGCAGGCCGCCCCAGAACACCTTGCTGAGGCCCCCGACCGACACCACGCGCTCCCGGTCGGCGAGCGCGGCGACCGGGAGCGGCGGCGGGGCGTCGAACCACAGCTCGGTGAGGGACTCGTCGACGACGAGCGTCGTGCGGGCGGCCGCGGCCGCCGCCACCAGCGCCTCCCGTCCCGCCGGCGGCAGGCAGGCACCGGTCGGGTTGTGGAAGTCCGGGATGACGAAGCCGGCGACCGGCCCCGCCTGGCGGAAGGTGGCGGCCACCTCGTCCGGGTCCCAGCCGGCGGGCCCACCCCCGGACACGGCACCCACCCCCACGGGCACGGGCCGCCCGCCGGCCGCCCGCAGCGACTCCAGGGCGTTGGGATAGGTGGGGTGGTCGACGAGGACCCGGTCCCCCGCCTCGACGAGCACCCGGAACGCCAGGGTGATCGCGTGCAGCGCCCCGGACGTCACGACGACGTCGTCGGCGGACGTGGGCAGGCCCCGGCGCCCGTACCAGCCGGCGATCGCCTCGCGGAGCTCCGGCAGCCCCACGACGTCGTAGCCGATCCCGGGCAGGTGGCGGGGCAGCGCGTCGAGGGCGGCGGCATAGGCCGCGGCCACCTGGGGTCCCGCCCCCAGGGCCGCAGCGGCGAGGTCGACGACCCCGTCCGGCAGTTCGCCGGGGCGCACCGGGCGGATCGCCGGACCGCCCGGGACCACGCCCGCGCGCCCGCCCGCCGGGGTCGCGGTCCACGAGCCGGCACCCTGCCGGCTCACGAGGAACCCCTGCTCCCGCAGCCGCTCGTAGGCGGCCGTGACCGTGGTGCGGCTCACTCCCAGCGCGGCGGCCAGCTCCCGCTCGCTCGGCACCCGGACGTCCAGCGGCAGCCTGCCGTCGAGCACCAGCAGCCGGATCGAGTCGGCCAGGCCGAGATAGACCGTCGGCCCCGCACGCCAGGCCGCCGGGAGCAGGCGGCCGAGGGAGACGGCCCCGATCCGCGACGTCACCCGGCCAGTGTCGCCCCATTGGCATTCCGATCAAGGGCCACTTCGTGACCGCTGGCGCGCCGGAAGCCGGGCGGCGCGCCCGCTCCACGGGTGAGCGGCGCGCGCGGCACCCGCCGCTCGTCAGTTGTCGCTCACCCGCCGAGCGCTGTCCGGGAAGGTCGACAGCAGCGCCAGCGCGGTCGGCTGGCGGCGCAGGACGGCCCGGCGCAGGCTCGCCGCGTCCCGCGTCACGACATCGTTCGGCTCCGCGGCGACGACGTACCACGAGCCCTGCACGAGCTCGTCGTCCAGCTGCCCCGCCCCCCAGCCGGCGTGCCCCACGAAGATCCGCAAGCCGGCGACGGCCGGGCGGACCAGGTCGGGCGGGGCGTCGAGGTCGACGACGGCGAAGGCCCCGACGAGGCGGCGCACCCCGAGCGGCTCGGGCCCGTCGCCGGGCAGCACGGCCACGCCGATCGCCGACGTCAGCCCGACCGGCCCGCCCTGGAACAGCCGGTCGGGCGGGCTGGTGCGCCCGGCCCAGGCGGGCAGCACGTCGCCGGCGCCCGCCTCCAGCGGACGGTTGAGGACGACGCCCAGGGAACCCTCGTCGGAGTGGTTGAGCAGGAGCACCACCGACCCGGCGAAGTTGGGGTCGCGCAGGTCCGGCCGAGCCACGAGAAGCCGCCCGGTACGGGCGGTCGCCGTCTCGGGCGGGGCGAACGGCCCGAGGGCCCCGTCGCCGCTCATCCCGGGCTCCCGGCGAGGCGGGCGGGCCGGGCCGAGGCGGGCCGCGATCCGCGGGCCGCCTCGGCCGCGACGGCGGCGTCCCGCACCGCCGCCGCGACCGCCGGTGTCACCTCGGGGTTGAAGACGCTGGGCACGATGTAGGTGGGGTTGAGCTCGTCCGGAGTGACGACCGCCGACAGCGCCCGGGCGGCAGCGACCAGCATCGCCTCGTCCACGTGGTGCGACCGGGCGTCCAGCAGCCCCCGGAACACCCCCGGGAAGGCCAGCACGTTGTTGATCTGGTTGGCGAAGTCGCTGCGCCCGGTGGCGACCACCGCGGCGTGGCGCGAGGCCGCCACGGGATCCACCTCGGGCACCGGGTTGGCGAGGGCGAACACCACGGAGTCCGACGCCATGGTCGCGACGTCCTCCCCGGTGAGGATGTCCCCCGCCGACAGGCCGACGAAGACGTCGGCACCGGCCAGGGCGTCCCGCAGGGTCCCCGTGACGCCGTCGGCGTTGGTGTTCTCCGCGGTCCACACCAGCTCGGGCGCCAGTCCCGGGCGGTCCCGGTGGACGACGCCCTCGACGTCGCACACCACGGCGTGGCGGAGCCCGGCGCGCAGCAGCAGGCGCAGTACCGCCGTCCCGGCCGCACCGGCCCCTGCCATGACGAGGCGGACGTCGCCGATCCCCTTGCCGACGCAGGCCAGGGCGTTGGTGAGGGCGGCCAGCACGACGATCGCGGTGCCGTGCTGGTCGTCGTGGAAGACGGGGATGTCGAGCTCGGCGCGCAGGCGGGCCTCGATCTCGAAGCACCGGGGGGCGGCGATGTCCTCGAGGTTGATGCCGGCGAAGACGGGGGCGATGGCCTTGACGGTCCGGATGATCTCCTCGGTGTCCTGGGTGTCGAGGCAGAGCGGGAACGCGTCGATGTCGGCGAACCGCTTGAAGAGCACCGCCTTGCCCTCCATGACCGGCATCGCCGCCAGCGGCCCGAGGTTGCCGAGGCCGAGGACGGCCGAGCCGTCGGAGACCACCGCCACCGTGTTCCGCTTGATCGTGAGGCGACGGGCGTCCTCGGGGTTCGCGGCGATGGCCTGGGCCACCCGCCCGACCCCCGGGGTGTAGATCATGGAGAGGTCGTCCCGGTTCCGCAGCGGCACCCGGGGGGCGACCTCGAGCTTGCCGCCGAGGTGGGCGAGGAACGTCCGGTCCGAGACCTTGCCGATGCTGACGCCGGCCAGACCGGCCAGGGCGGCGACGACCTCGTCGGCATGCTCTCCGGAGCGGGTCGCGACGGTGACGTCGACGTCGAGGCGGTCGTGGCCCGAGGCGGTGACGTCGAGCGCCGTGACGATCGCCCCGACTCGCTCGGCCGCCGTCGTCAGGCCGCTGATGGCCGTCGGGCCGGCGGGCAGCGACAACCGGACGGTGATCGAGTACGAGACGCTGACGGCGGCCATGGGGGAAGCATGGTGCAGGGAACCGGGCGGGTCATGCTGCGCGGTCTCACACCGTCGGCGGGCCTAGCGTTCACCGGTCATGGGACTGCCGCCGTTCGACACGGTCGTCAGCGAGCACGGGCCGGTCGTGCTGCGGGTCCTGCGCGGGGCGCTCGGAGCCTCGGACGCCGACGACGCCTGGCAGGAGACGTTCCTCTCGGCGTTGCGGGCCTACCCGCGGCTGCGGGCGGACAGCGACGTGCGGGCGTGGCTGGTGACGATCGCCCACCGCAAGGCGATCGACGCCGCGCGGGCGCGCGGGCGGAGGGCGGTCCCGGTGGACGAGCTCCCGGAGGCGCCCGCCGTCCCCGGGGCGGCGTCGGACCCCCCGGAGGCGGTCGTCGACGTGCTGGCCCTGGCCGGCCTGTGGCACCGGGTGGCCGCGCTCCCCGAGAAGCAGCGCCTGGCCGTCGCGTACCGGTACGGCGGCGACCTGGGCTACGAGGAGATCGGGCAGCTGCTCGGCTGCAGCGGCGAGGCGGCGAGACGCAGCGCGTTCGAGGGCGTCCGGCGCCTGCGGGCGACGGTGACGACGGAGGAGGGCGTGCGATGAGCATGAGGGTGCCGGGCGAGGCCGAGGACGTGGCCCGCCTGTCGCGGGCGCTGGCGCGGCGGGCGGACGCCGAGGGGTTGCTCGACGTGGCGTGGGACGAGGTGAACTCCCCCTTCGGGACCCTCGCCGTGTGCGCGACGGCGACCGGGGTGGTACGGGTGGTGCTGCCGAACGAGGACCGCCACGCCGCGCTCGCCGCCATCGCCGCGCTGGTGTCCCCCCGACTCCTGCGGGCGCCCGATCGACTCGACGCGGTGCGTGCGGAGCTGGGCGAGTACTTCGCCGGTCGGCGTCGGTCGTTCGACGTCCCCGTGGACTGGCGGTTGACGGCCGGTTTCCGCCGGCTGGCGCTGGCCGCCGTGGCCGAGGTCCCGTACGGCTCGACCGCGAGCTACCGCGACATCGCCGGAGCCGCCGGCAACCCCCGGGCCACCCGGGCCGCCGGCTCGGCGTGCGCGACGAACCCGACACCCATCGTCGTGCCCTGCCACCGGGTCCTGCGGGCGGACGGCGCCCTGGGCGGGTACCTGGGCGGACCGGCCATGAAGGCCTCGCTGCTGGAGCTGGAGCGGGGGCGGGAGCGGGCGGCATGATCGAACTCATGCGAGCGCAGGTCCGCGGGCTCGCGAGGCTGCGCTCGCATGAGTTCGAACATGACCGGGGGCCCGGCCGGGCCTGGGCAGGCCGAGGGCCCGCCCCGGGACGGGGACGGGCCCTCGGCTCGTCAGGGTGGAGGTGGCGAGAATCGAACTCGCGTCCGTCGGCGTGGGACCAGGGCTTCTCCGGGTGCAGCTTGCGGTGGCGGTCTGCTCGGCCCCAGCACTCGCGCAAGCGCGTTGCTGCCGGGCCCAGTCGTGTGGGTGTCCCGTCCGACCCCCACGACGAGGGTCGGCGGTGGAGCCTCCTGGCGACGCCAGACACCGGGCCGGAGGCGGTCCCGGGCTGACGGTCCGCTAGTTAGTTACTCAGGCCGCGAGGGCGAGAGAACTGCGGACAGGAGCCTTGGAATCGGCACCTGTGGTTGTGCAGGATCGTTGACGAGATGACCTGCGTCCTCGACCCGCTTCCCCTGGTTCGACGACCGGCGTCGAAACCTGTCACCCCCTGTGAAGTTGTCAAGCAGTCCCGGCCGGAGCCGGGTCCATCAGGATAACGCAGGCCGGGGACCCCGTGTTCCGGGCGGTGTCGCTCGCGCGGAGGGCGAGCCTGTGGACGACGGACAGGGCGCCCGGCCCGGGCGGTGGTATCACTGATGCATGAGGAGATATCATCCAGCCGTGCGCACGGTCATCGACGTGGACGACGAGGCGCTGGCCCGGGCCGCGGCCGAGCTGGGCACCACGTCCAAGAAGGACACGGTCAACGCCGCGCTGACCTTCGTCGCCGACCGCCGGCGCCGGGTCGAGGACCTGCTGTCCGGACCGTACGCGCTCGGCGTGGGCCCCGACATCGCCGACCCGGAGGTCATGGCCCTCGCGCGCCGGTGACCGCGATCGCGACCGCGGACGCCGTGGTTCCGGGCCGGCTCTACCTGGTGGACACCAGCGCACTCAGGCGGGCGCGACATCCCGGTGTCGCGAGGGTGCTGGCCGGGCTGATCGCCGACCGCGCCGCGGCGACCTGCGCCACGGTGGACCTGGAGGCCGGGTTCTCCGGACGGGACGCCGCGGACGTGCTCGGCATCGACCGCTACCGCCGGCGGGCGTATCTCACGCTGCCGCTGGACGAGGCGGCCGCGAGCCGGGCCCGCGACGTGCAGATCCGGATGGCCGGCACCGGCCTGCACCGCGCCGCGGGCGTGGTCGACCTGCTGACCGCGGCCGTCGCCGAGCGTCACGACGCGGTCGTCCTCCACTACGACGGCGCCTTCGAGCACATCGCGGCCGTGACCGGCCAGCCGCACCTGTGGGTGACCCCGCGAGGCCAGGTCGACTGACGCCCGGTCGGCCGTCCCGCACCGCCCGAAGGCTCCTGTCGTCCGGGGGCCTGGGTCGGTCACCATCGGCCCATGAGCGGCTCGCTCGTCCACATCCCCGGGTCCTCCGGCCTGCCCGTCCTGGGCGAGACCGTGCCGTGGCTGCGCGATGCCCGGGCCTTCGTCGACGCCCGCCGCGGCCGGGGCGACGTCGTGCGCACCCGGTTGCTGGGCCGCGACATGGTCCTGCTCCTCGGCGCCGACGAGGCGCGCGAGGTGCTCCTCGACCGCGACCGGGTCTGATCCTCCCACGGCGGGTGGCACCGCACCATCGGGACGCTGTTCCGCCGGGGGCTCATGCTCCGGGACTTCGACGACCACCACGCCCACCGCCGGATCATGTCCGTGGCCTTCCGCCGGGAGGCGCTCGACGGCTACGCGGACCTCGTCGACCGGGTGGTGCGGCGGCGGCTCGCCCGTCTCGCACCCGGTCGGCTCGACGTCTACGGGCTGCTCAAGCGCACCACCCTCGACATCGCGAACGAGGTGTTCCTCGGGGTGCCGCTGGACGACCGGGCCGAGGCGGTGACCCGGGCGTTCGTCGACCTGGTGGCGGCGTCGATCACTCCGGTCCGGGCGGCCCTGCCCGGCACGCCGATGGCCCGCGGTCTCGCCGCCCGGCGGCTGCTGGAGGACGAGCTCGCCCCCCTGGTCGCCCGCGAGCGGTCCCGCCCGCCCGCCCGCACCCTGCTGTCGCAGCTGTGCCACGCGGTCGACGACGAGGGCCGGGGATTCGACGACTCCGAGATCGTCGACCACCTGATCTTCCTGCTGATGGCGGCGCACGACACGTCGACGTCGACCCTCACGGTGATGCTCGCCCTGCTCGCCGACCGACCGGAGTGGCAGGACCGCTGCCGCCGGGAGGCGGTGGCCCTCGACGGCGCGGTGGTGGACCTCGACGCCGCGCGCCGCATGACGGCGACCGAGCTGGTCTTCAGGGAGGCGACCCGGCTGCACCCACCGGTCCCCTTCATCCCGCGCCGGGCCAGCCGGGACACCGGGCTCGGCGGGTACGCCCTCCCCCGGGGCACGCTGGTCTCGGTGGTGTCCCTGGCGATCCACCGGGACCCCCGGTGGTTCACGGCCCCGGAACGCGTCGACCCCGAACGGTTCGCCGCCGGACGGGCCGAGCACCGGTCCCACAGCCACTGCTTCATCCCGTTCGGGGGCGGGGCCCACCAGTGCATCGGCAACCACCTGTCCCTGCTGGAGGTGACGGCGATCCTCGCCCGACTGCTGCCGGTGTGGCGGGTCGAGAGCGCCGGCACCGGCCTCGACCTGCGCCCGATCCCCATCCCGCAGCCGCGCGGCGGACAGCACGACGTCGTGCTGAGTCCGCTCGCCCTCTGACGCGCCCCCGCTCGCGCCGGGCGGCCCCGGACCCGTTCAGCCCCGGTGGGCCCGCCGCACCGCCGCCGCCATGGCGCGGTCGGCCTCGCGGCGGTCCTCCCGCTCGCGCAGCGCCTGGCGCTTGTCGTAGGCCTTCTTGCCCCGGGCGAGAGCGATCTCGACCTTGGCGCGGCCGTCCTTGAAGTACAGCGACAGCGGGACCACGGTGAGGCCCTGCTCGGCGACCTTCATGGCGATCTTGTCGATCTCGGCGCGATGGAGCAGCAGCTTGCGGCGCCGGCGGGGGGCGTGGTTGGTCCACGTCCCCTCGGTGTACTCGGGGATGTGGACGGCCTCCAGCCAGGCCTCCCCCCGCTCGACGCCGACGTAGCCGTCGGCGAGCGTGGCGCGGCCCGCCCGCAGGCTCTTGACCTCGGTCCCGGTGAGGACGAGGCCGGCCTCGAACGTGTCCTCGAGGTGGTAGTCGTGGCGCGCCTTGCGGTTGGAGGCGACGAGCACGGTGCCGCCGCCCCTGCCGTCGCCCTTCTCCGGGCTGCGCCCGCGTCGCGTGGGCATCAGATCAGTGTGCCGCGACCGGCCCCGCCGGAGCCAGCCGGCCGCGACCGCCCCCGGGAGCCACCCTCAGAGCCAGCGCACGGGGTCGACGGGGGTACCGGACTCGCGGGTCTCGAAGTGCAGGTGGCAGCCGGTCGACATGCCCGTGGTCCCGACGTAGCCGATGATCTGGCCCCGAGACACCGAGCCGGACGCCCCGGCGAACGACGACAGGTGGTTGTACGTGGTCGCGAGCGACACCCCGTTGACGCTGCCGTGGGCGATGACGACGCGGTTGCCGTAGCCGCCCGCCCAGCCCGTCTCGATCACGGTGCCGTCCGCGGCGGCGTAGACCGGGGTACCGCAGGGCGCCCCGAAGTCCTGGCCGTTGTGCAGCTTCCGGTACCCCAGGATCGGGTGGATCCGGTACCCGAACGGCGAGGTGAGACGGCCGTTGACCGGCATCGCCAGCACGCCGCCGCCCGACGGTGCGCCGGGGGAGGCCCCGCCCTCGGCCTCGCGGCGGCGCTGCTCGGCGGCGGCCTCCTCGGCGGCCACCGCCGCGGCGGCGCGCTCCTGCTCGGCGATCTGGGCCAGCCGGCGCTCGATGGCGTCGCTCTCGGCGGTCAGCTCGGCGAGCCGGTCCTCCTCGTCCGCCTTCGCGGCCTCGACCGCGGCGACCGTCTCCTCCTCCTCGGCGACCAGCGCCTCCAGCGACGCCTGCGCCGCGGCGGCGGCCTCCTCGGCCTGACGGGTCTGCTCGACCGCCGCCTCGGCCTCGGTCTTGAGCGCCTCGAGCTCGTCCTCCTGGGCCTGCTGCCGGGCCTCGGTGGTGCGGATCTCGGCCTGCTGCACCTGGACCCGCGCCATCGTGCGGTCCTGCGCCCGCTTGGCCGTCTCGGCCAGCAGGAGCATGTCCGCGTACTCCTCGGGGTCGGACGCCTCGACGAGGATCGCGAGGTCGTTGAGGTCGGAGCCGCGGTAGGCCTCGCGCACCACGCTGGTGGCGCGGCGCTGGGTGTCGTCGGCCTCGGCCTGGCGGGCGGCGAGCTCGGCGCCGGTGGCCTCGAGCGAGGCGCGCGCCACGTCGAGCCGGCCCGCGATCTCGGCGTCGCGCTCCCGGGCGGCCTCGGCCTCGGCGCGGGCCGTGTCGACGGTGGCCCGGGCCGCGGGCAGCCGGCTCTCGAGCTCCACGAGGCGACCGAGGGCCTCCGACAGCTCCGCGCTGATGTGGTCGAGCTCGGCCTGGGACTCGTCGAGCTCGCGCTGGACGTCGCCCTGGCGGTTCTCGACGTCGTCCCGGGAGGTGCCCGCCGCCGGGCCGGAGGCCACGAGACCGGCGGACAGGGCGAACACGGCGCAGGCGCCCGCGACCACCGGGACGCGCCGCAAGGGCGTCAGCCGCCCGAGGAGTCGGTGCTGCACGGTTCGTCACCTCCCGAGGCGCGACACTAGGGCATTCGGCGGATCGGAGTATCGGACGCCGCGGCCTACACCTTGAGATATCGCTGAAGACTGAGCAGGGACGCCGCCGCCGCCAGCAGGACGCCCACCGCGAACATCCACGGCGCGATGGCGAAGACGTCGCCCGGCCCGACGTAGTCCGCCACCCGGACGCGGTCCGCGAGGTAACCCTGCACCAGCAGGCGCTCCCCCGTGAGCAGCAGCGCGGTGGCGATGACCGCGCCCAGGCACGCGGCGACGATCCCCTCGAGCATGAACGGCAACTGGATGAAGAACTTGCTGGCCCCGACGAGGCGCATGATCCCGGTCTCCCGGCGCCGGTTGAAGGCGGCGAGGCGAATCGTCGTCCACACCAGCAGGACCGACGCCAGCAGCAGGAACCCGGCGATGAACCACGCCGTCCAGCGCGCCCCGTCGAGGAACCGGAACAGCCCGTCCAGCAGGTCGCGCTGGTCGTCCACCTCCTCGACCCCGGCACGCCCGGCGAAGTAGGCGACGACGACGTCGGTCTGGGACGGGTCCGTCAACCGGATCCGGTAGGACTCCGGCAGCTGCTCCACGGTGACGTTCTCGACGATCGCGGAGTCGGCGAACTGCTCGACGAAACGGTCGTACGCCTCCTGCTGGGACTCGTAGAACCACTGCTCGACGTAGGGCGCGAGTTCCGGGCCGTTGAGGTCGGCCTCGATCGCCTGCTTCTGCTGGTCGGTCACCGCGCCGCCGGTGCACGAGGCGGACTCGCTCTCGGTGCCGCAGAGGAACATGGACACCTGGACCCGGTCGTACCAGTAGTCCTTCAGCAGGTCGACCTGGCGCTGGAACAGCAGCCCGGCCCCGAAGAAGGTGAGCGAGACGGCCGTCACCAGCACCACCGACACCGTCATCGAGAGGTTGCGCCAGAGGCCGATCCCGACCTCGTTGGCGACGAATCCCACCCTCATACGGTGGCCCCGTACACGCCGCGGGCCTGGTCCCGGACCAGCAGGCCGTCGTCGAGCTGGATGACGCGCTTGCGCATCTGGTCGACGAGGTCCTGGTCGTGCGTGGCCATGACGATCGTGGTCCCGGTCTTGTTGATCCGGTCGAGCAGCTTCATGATCCCCACGCTGGTGACGGGGTCGAGGTTCCCGGTGGGCTCGTCGGCCAGCAGGATCGCGGGCCGGTTGACGAAGGCCCGGGCGATGGCGACGCGCTGCTGCTCGCCGCCGGAGAGCTCGTCCGGGCGCCGGTCCTCCTTGCCGTCCAGGCCGACGAGCTGGAGCACCTCGGGCACCGTCCGGTCGATGACGTGCCGCGGCTTGCCGATCACCTGGAGGGCGAAGGCGACGTTCTCGAACACGGTCTTCGTCGGGAGCAGGCGGAAGTCCTGGAAGACGACCCCGATCTGGCGGCGCAGCGCCGGCACCTTCCACGACGCCAGGCGCGCGAGCTCGCGGCCCGCCACGTGCACCTCGCCGCGGGTGGCCCGCTCCTCACGCAGTACCAGGCGGAGGAACGTCGACTTGCCGGACCCGGAGGAGCCCACGAGGAAGACGAACTCACCGCGCTCGATGACGAGGCTGACGCCGTCGAGGGCCGGTCGCTGGGTGGTCTTGTACACCTTGGTGACCTGGTCGAACTGGATCACTCTGCACCGCTCGGTCGGGGACTGGTGGGGGCGGCGCCCCGCCCCGGGGACGCCGGGGACGCGGCCGCCAGTCGGCAAGAGTACGTCCCCGGCCGCCGAGCCGGGCCGGACCGGCGGCGAACCTCAGGCGACGGCGCCGCGTTCCTGCTGCTTGCGCCAGCGGATCCCGGACTCCAGGAACTCGTCGATGTCGCCGTCGAAGACCGCGGTGGGGTTGCTGACCTCGCGCTCGGTCCGCAGGTCCTTCACCATCTGATAAGGGTGCAGGACGTACGAGCGCATCTGGTTGCCCCAGCTCGACCCGCCGTCGCCCTTGAGGGCGTCCAGCTCGGCCTGGCGCTCCTGGCGCCGGCGCTCCAGGAGCTTCGCCTGGAGCACCCGCATCGCCGCCGCCTTGTTCTGCAGCTGGGACTTCTCGTTCTGGCAGGTGACGACGATCCCGGTGGGGACGTGCGTGAGCCGGACCGCGGAGTCGGTGGTGTTGACGCTCTGCCCGCCGGGGCCGCTGGACCGGTAGACGTCGACCCGGACGTCGCCCTCGGGGATGTCGATGTGGTCGGTCTCCTCGACGACCGGGAGCACCTCGACGCCCGCGAACGACGTCTGGCGCCGGCCCTGGTTGTCGAAGGGACTGATCCGGACCAGCCGGTGGGTGCCCTGCTCGACGGACAGCGTCCCGTAGGCGTACGGCGCGCTGACGGTGAAGGTCGCCGACTTGATCCCCGCCTCCTCCGCATAGGAGGTGTCGTACACCTCCGCGGGCCAGCCGTGCCGTTCGGCCCAGCGCAGGTACATCCGCAGCAGCATCTCGGCGAAGTCGGCGGCGTCGACCCCGCCGGCCTCGGACCGGATGGTGACCAGGGCCTCGCGGGCGTCGTAGTCGCCGGTCAGCAGGGTGCGGACCTCGAGGTCGGACAGCAGCTTCCGCAGCGCCGCGAGCTCGGCCTCGGCCTCGGCGAGGGTGTCGGCGTCGGCCTCGGCCTCGCCCAGTTCGGCGAGGACCTCGAGGTCGTCGAGCCGCCTCCCGGCGGTCGTCACCCGCTCGAGCTCCGCCTGGGCGTTGGACAGCCGCGTCGTCACGGCCTGCGCGCGCTCCGGGTCGTCCCAGAGGTCGGGGGCTGCGGCCTCCTCGCTCAGCCGCTCGATGCGGGCGCGCAGGGCGTCGGGGTCCACGACCTGCCGGATGCCGGACAGGGTGTCCCGGAGCGCGCGGATCTCGGCGGGGAAGTCGGTGGCTGCCACGACCGGCCAGGGTACGTCGCCCCGGACCGGGCGACGGCCCGCCGTCGGCGCGGGTGCGGTTGCCGGTCCCCGGGGCGCGCCGCACGGTTCCCTGGTGAGCCGCACCGAATCCCCCGACCAGTCCCCGGGCCAGTCGACCGGTGCGTCGACCGACCGGGCCGCCACCGGCCTGCGGAGGGTCGTCCCCGGCTGGGTCCTCGTCCTCTTCGTCATCGGGGACGTGCTCGGCGCGGGCATCTACACCCTGGTGGGGCAGGTGTCCGCCGAGGTCGGCGGCGCCATCTGGGCCCCGCTCCTGGTGGCGTTCGGGCTGGCGATGCTGACCGCCGCCAGCTACGCCGAGATGGTCACCCGGTTCCCCCGGGCGGGCGGGGCCGCCGTCCACGTCGAGCGGGCCTTCCGGACCCCGGTGGCGTCCTTCCTGGTGGGGACATCGATGCTGGCGGCCGGCCTGGTGTCGGCGGCGGCCCTGTCGGTGGCCTTCGCGGGGGACTACCTGGCGGCACTCGTCGACCTGCCGGCGGCGCCGGTCGCGGTGGCGTTCCTCGTCGTCCTCGCGCTGCTCAACGCGCGGGGGATCAAGGAGTCGCTGGCCGCGAACGTCGTCATGACCGTCGTCGAGATCGCCGGGCTGGTGCTGGTCGTGGCGCTCGCCGCGGCCGTCCTCGGCCGCGGCGACGGCGTGGTGTCGCAAGTCGGCCGGATCGAGGGCGACGGCGCGGGGGCGGTCGGCGCGGTGGCCGCCGCCACGGTCCTGGCCTTCTACTCCTTCGTCGGCTTCGAGGTGTCGGCGAACGTCGCGGAGGAGGCCCGCGACCCCCGACGTGCCTACCCGCGGGCCCTGTTCCTGGGACTCGGCGCGGCGGCGGTCCTGTACGTCCTGGTGGCCCTGGCCGTCGCCGCGACCGTCCCGCTCGACCGGCTGACCGGCTCCACGGCCCCGCTGCTGGAGGTCGTCCGGGTCGCCGACGCCGCGGTCCCGGAGCAGGTGTTCTCGCTCGTCGCACTGGTCGCCGTGGGGAACGGGGCCCTGCTCGCGCTCATCATGGCCTCGCGCCTGGCGTACGGGATGGCGCGGGAGCGGCTGTTCCCGTCCGTCCTGGCCCGGCTGCTGCCCCGGCGGCGCACGCCCTGGGCCGCGATCGTCGCCACCACCGCGGTCGCGGCGGTCCTCGCCTGGACCGGGGACATCGCCTCGCTGGCGGCGACCACGGTGCTGCTGCTGCTCGTCGTCTTCGTGGCGGTCAACGCCTCGGTGCTGGCGCTGCGCTGGCGGGAGCGGCGGGGGACCGCCGCGGGGGACTCCCGCGCCGACCACTTCCGCACCTGGTGGCCGCTGCCGGTGCTCGCCATCGCCGCCTGCGTCTGGCTGGCCACCCAGCAACCCCTCCACGTCTACCTGCGGGCGGGAGTGCTGCTCGCCGTGCTCGGACTGGTGTGGGCCGTCACCCGGCTCGTCCGCCGGGCCGGGTGACGCGACGGCCGGTCACGGGCGTCATCGTCAGGCCCGACCCCCGGTGCTGCCGGGGGGCCGGTCAGAAGGCGGTGGCGGGCAGGTCCCGCTCGCCGCCGGTGACGGCCGACACGATGCGGTCCGCCACCCGGCCCGGGTCCTTGCCCGGCGGCAACCGGGGAGCGCTGCCGGCGATCGCCCGGCCGGCGAGGCCGGTCTCGGTGTGCGGCGGCCGGACGTCGAGCACCCGAATGCCCGCCCGCCGCAGCTCGGCCGCGGCCGCGGCGTCGAAGGCGGTCAGCGCCGCCTTGCTGGCCGAGTAGGCGGCCATCCCCGGCAGCGCCCGCTCGGCGACCACCGCGCTGACGTGGCAGACGACGGGGTCCCGGCCCGCCCCGGCCGAGGCGCGCAGGTGGGGCAGGGCGGCCCGGAGCAGCCGGATCGGCGCCACGGTGTTGAGCAGCAAGAGCTCGTCGAGCACGTCGTCGTCGAGGTCGTCCACCGGTCCGAAGGCCACGACGCCCGCGGCGTGGACGACGCCGTCGAGCCCGCCGTGGGCGGCGACGGCCGCGGCCACCGCCCGCTCACCGGCGCCGGGCAGGGTGAGGTCGAGCGGCACCGTGGCCGGCACCGCGCCGGCGGCACCGGAGGCGGCGGCCGCCACCAGCCGGTCCGGGTCGCGACCGGTGAGGGTGAGGGCGGCGCCCGCCGCGCCCAGCCGCGCGGCGACCCGCGAGCCGAGGGCGCCGCTCGCTCCGGTGACGAGGAACGACCGTCCGGACACGTCCGTCATGGCAGCCAGGGTGGCAGCCGCCCGGAACCACCCTCGCGCCGGGCCGCACCTGGGCAGGATGCGCACGTGCGGAGCGACGCGCCACGGTTGACGGCCGACGAGGCCGTGGCCCGGGCACGCCTGCTCGCCGACGCGGCGACCCCGTTCCGGCGGGTGCTGCTCGGCGTCACCGGCCCCCCGGGGGCCGGGAAGTCGACGCTGGCGGCCGCGGTCGCGCGGGCGCTCGGGCCGGACGTCGTCGCGGTCGTGCCGATGGACGGCTTCCACCTGGCCGACGGGCTGCTGCACGCCCTCGGACGGCACGACCGCAAGGGCGCCCCGGACACGTTCGACGCCGAGGGCTACGCCGACCTGCTCGACCGGCTCCGGGACCGGACCCGGGAGTCCTTCGCCCCGCTCTTCGACCGGGACCGCGAGCTCGCCGAGGTCGGGGCGCAGCGGGTCGCTCCTGGCGTGCCCCTGGTCGTGACGGAGGGCAACTACCTGCTGCTCGCCGACGGTCCCTGGCGGCAGGTCGCGGGACTGCTCGACGAGTGCTGGTACGTCGACGTCGACGACGAGGTCCGGCGGCGGCGACTGATGGCCCGACACGAGGCGCACGGCCGGCCGGCCGGCGAGGCCCGGGCCCGCACCCTGGGCAGCGACGAGGCGAACGCCCTCTACGTCGGGCGGACCCGCGGGGCCGCGGACGCGGTGGTGGCGCCGGGCTGACGCGGGGCGGCGCCGCGGGCCGCCGGCTCCCGGCGGCCGCCCGGGTGGCCGCCACGCGGACGGCCCAGCTGGGCGAGGGCATGGGTCACGTCGCCCACGAGCCGCTCCGGGGCCGGGTGCCGGCCCGCGAACTGCCCGTCCCGCTCGAGGACGGCCAGCCGTGGACCGCCCGGCTGCTCCGGCGACGCCCGGCGAGGCGGTCGGCGTGAGCGGCCGTGACGCGTAACGACGCCGTGGTCGTCGGCTCGGCCGCCGACCGATCAGAGGGGCGAGAGCACGTCCGCCCGGTCCCACGCCGCGTGCGGCCGGAGTATCAGCACCTGCCGGTGGACGGCGCTGTCGACGAGCACGTCGACAGCCCCCCGCACGGCGTCGTCGGGCAGCGGCGGGACGTCGCCGTCCAGGGACAGCGCGAGGTCCTCGGCGCGTACGCAGATCTCGACGAGGCAGGCGCGCAGGTACTCGTCCAGGGACATCGTCAGTCCCATCGGCGCGAGCACGCGGCCGGCCGGCTCGCCGGGCAGCCGGGCGCACAGGGCCGAGAGCGACGCCCGGGCCTCGGCCTGGACGCCGCTCGGGCCGAGAGCCGCCGCGGTGGCGGTGCTGCGCTCGCGGTCGGCGTCCGGACCGGCCGACCCCGCCGCGCCGCCGCGGGGGAGGGCGGCGCAGTAGGCGCCCGCGGTGACGCCCTCGGCGCTGCGGGACGGGCCGTCCCGGCCGGACGCGCGAGAGAGCCGATGCTCTATGTCCACGAGCGCGCGCGCCAGGTGCGCTGCGACCGCCCCGACCGACCAGCCGTCGCAACCGCTCGGATGGCACCACCGGACCGCGACCCGGGGGTCGGCCAGCAGGGCGGTCGCGGCAGCCGCCGCGTCGAGGACGAGACGGCGGACGTCGGTCCCACGGCGGGTGGCCACGACTCCGCATCATGCCGCCAACCGGGTGGAACGGGGACAAACGGCGTGGCGCCCCGCTACCGTGTCGCGACCAGGGGCCCGCGGCGCTCGCCGGTCGGGCGGCCGCCGGGTGACGGGCCGGGGGTGTCGGACATGGACGTACTGCCGGTCCTCGGCGGCTACCGGGTGGTCGACGTCGTCCTCGTGGTGGTCGCCGCGGTCGCGGCCGCGCTGGCAGCGGTGGCCCTGCGGGAGCGCTACCGGTTCGGTCCCACCGACCCCGGCGTCGGCGTCGATCCCCGCGAGCGCCCCTTCCCCAGCCCGCCCCGGGCGCTCATGACGGCCCCCGGCACCCGGGTCCCCGAGGGAGCGGCGGCCCGCGCCACCCTGCTGCGGGCGGAACGGCGGGCCTCGGTGCTCGCGCTGCCCGTCCTGGCCCACCCGGTGTCCGGTCGCCCGCGGTGGACGGAGCTGCACGACGCCGTCGACTCGTGGCTGTGGCACGAGTCGTGGCTGCGGACGATCGAGCCGCCACCGACGACGCTGCCGGTCGACGGGCTGCTCATCGGGACCGACCTGGAGGTCCCCCACGGGCGGGGCCGCACGGCCTGCGTCCCGGCGGGCGAGCCGCTGTCGGTCGTCGGTGCCGCCGAGGGCATCATCCTGTCGCGGCCCGCGGCCCGCTCGGTCGGCGCCCTGCTCGCCCGGGCCGCCCGGGACGCGGGCGTCGTGGGGGCGGAGGCCCGGCGGCGGCCGCAGGCGGGGGTCCTGCTGGCGCACGGCCTGGTCGGCCTGCCCGGCACCGCACTGGTCCTGCCCGCCGCCGTGCTGGCCGGAGCTCCGGTGACCGTGCTGGCGGCCGCGGCGCTGCCGGCGGCCCTCGGGGCCGTGTCGGCCGCGCTGAGGTGGTCGGCCCTGGTCGACCTCGACCGCTCGACGTCCCTGCGGTTCCCGGCGGGGGCCGGTCTGCTGCTCGTCCTCACGGGCCCGGCGCACGCGGCGCTGGTCTCGGTGGCGGCCTGGCGGGCGGTCCCGGCCCCCCGGCCGCTGCCGCTGCGACCGTCGGCGGGCCTCGACGAGGCCGCTGCGTGAGCCCGGGGGGCGTGGTCGACGCCTCCTGGATCGCGCCTGCCGCCGTCGCCCTGCTGACCGTGCTCGCGGCGCGGCGCGTGGGCGCCGCATGGTGGTCCGCCTGGGTCGCCGGCGGCGTGACCTGGATCGGGCTGGCGGCGGTGACGCTGCGGGTCGCCGCCACCGGCGCCCCGGCGGCCACGGCGGCGGTCTCGGCCGCGGTCGAGGGGCCGGCGTGGGCGCTGTCGACGGTCGCCGTCGTCGGCGCCTTCGCCCTGGCCACCGGGGGGCCCGCGACCTCCCCGGTCACCGGGGTGGCGGTGGCGGCCGCCGGGCTGGTGGCCGTCGCCCTCGAGCCCTCCGCGGCCATGGTCCTGCCGGGGCTCGTCCTGGGCGTCGTGGTCGCGGCCGGCCGGCGGTACCGGGGCGCGGTGGCGGTCGCGGTGGCCTCGACGGCGGCCGTGCTGGCCGGGGGTTGGATCGCCCTGGTGTCCTCCGGGCGGCTGGCCTGGCCGGACGGGCCGGCCGTCGACGCGGGGGCGCAGGGACCGCTCGCCCTGATGGCGGTCCCGGGGCTGCTGACGATCGTGACCTCCGTCCTGGCGGTGCAGCTGGCCGAGCGGCCCTCCCGGCGGGCCCGGCGCGCGACGACGTACCGGTCGAGGCGCACGCTGCCCTGATCCCGGCCCACCCGCCCGGGCGGGACGGCCCCCGGCCAGGTGCCCGGACGGGGCGTTCGGGTCATTCCCGCTCAGGCCGGGCGTTCCGGCGGTCGATGGGAGCGTCGTGCAGCGGGTCCACCGGGTCGCGGTCGCCGCCGGCGCCGTCCTCCTCGTGGCGGGGTCGGGAGTGGCCGTCGCCACCGAACTGCGCGGCGACGGCCTCGAGAGCGCCGACCTGTGGGCCGCCGGCGAGGTCCGGGGCGACGGGCTTCACCGCTTCGTCGTCTCGGTCGCCGGCCCGGCAGCACCCGGCCGGCCGGCGGCATCGGCCGCGTCACCGGATGCCGGCGTCGGCGTCGGCGTCGACGTCGGCGTCGGCGTCACGGAACCGCTCGCCGGGTCGCGGGGCCTGCGGCAGCGGATCGACGTCCGGCTGCTCGTCGCCGCCCAGGATGAGGTGGGAGCCGGGGGCCGGGTCGAGGCCGCCGACGACGGCTCCCTGCGGTACGTCCTCGGGTCACGGTCGCGGGTGGTGTCGGCCGGGCACGCCTCCCCCGCCGCCGGTCGCGATCCGCACCCCGTCGGGCGACCCGATACCCGATCGGGCGACGCGGCCGTCGCCGCTCTCGCGGCCGCCCCCGGCGTGGACAGTGCGCAGCGACTGTCGGACGGGCGGGTCCTCGTGGCGACCACCCTCGACGCCCGGGCGGTCGGCGAGCTCACGGGAGTGCTGGAGGTCGCGGAGTCCACGTCGCTCCCGGTCGCCGGGGCGGTGTCGAGCACTCTGCCCGGTGACCCGCTCGTCGAGCACGCCTGGTTCCTCCGCAACGCCACCCGCCCGGGCGTGGACACCGGCGCCCTCGCGGTGTGGCCGGCCACCCGGGGCGAGGGCACCGTCGTCGCGGTCGTCGACACCGGCTTCTCGCGCTCGCATCCCGACCTCGCCGGCTCGGTCTGGCAGAACCCCGGGGAGCCGTGCGGGACCGTCGACACCGACGGCAACGGCAAGGCCGGCGACTGCAACGGCTGGAACTTCTACCGGAACTCCGCCGACGTCGACAACGGAGCGGGGGGCTGGCACGGCACCGCGGTGGCCGGCGCCGCGGGGGCCAGGGCCGACAACGGCCACGGTGCCGCGGGCATCGCCCCCGGGGTCCGGCTGATGCCCCTGGTCGTCGGGACCGAGGGCAGCGTCGACATGGTGCTGGCCGCCGAGGCGGTGCGCTACGCCGCCGACCACGGCGCCGACGTCATCAACCTGTCGTTCGGGGGGACGGCCTCGGGATGGGTGGTGGATCACCTGCGCGCGGCCGTCCGGTACGCCACCGACCGCGGGGTCGTGGTGGTCGCCGCGGCCGGCAACGACGGGGCGAACCGTGACGTCGGGGCGCCGGTCTACCCGGCCTCGTACGACGAGCCCGGGATGCTGACGGTCGGGTCGTCCACCCGGGACGAGGCGATCGCCGCCCACAGCGCCTACGGGGCGACCAAGGTCGACCTGTTCGCACCCGGCGAGTCGATCGTCGCGCCCGCCCGGGGCGGGCAGTACAGCCTGTGGAACGGCACATCGCTGGCCTCGCCGCTGGTGGCGGGGGCGGTGGCGCTGCACGCCGCGCTCGACCCCGGCGCGTCGCCGGCAGAGCTGGTCCAGGCGGTGCTGGCCGACGCCAGCCGCCACCCGGCCTACGCCGGGCGCTCGGTGTCGGGCGGGCGGCTCAGCGTCGCCCCGCTCGGGGAGCGGGCGGCCGGGGTCCAGTACTCGTTCGCCGGCGCCGGGCAGCAGACGGCCGGCGCCGTCCAGCCCTCGGTCTCGCTGCGGGGCCGGGCACCCGACGGGACGCTGTCGGCGCGCCTCGCCCTGGGCATGAGGGACGGCGGCGAGGTGCTGGCGGTCTCGGGGGTGGACCTGCGTGCGGCCGGGGCGAGCAGCGTGACCGACGACGACGGCCAGGTCGTCGTCGGACTCGACCGGGCCTCGCTGGCCACCGGCGTGCGGGTGCCGATGTCGCTCGACCTGCCCACCGGGCAGTACGTCCTGCTCACCCAGGCCCTCGTCGACGGGCGGCCCGTGGGACGGCCGCACGTGGCGCCGCTCACGGTGGTCGACGCACCCGTCCCGGGCGAGCCGAGTCCGGCGCCGTCCCCGACCGGATCCGGCCCCGCGCCGACCGCCGGTCCCGGCCCCACCACGGCGGGCCCCGGCGGCCCCGGCGGCCCCGGCGGC
>JBHJOJ010000046.1:0-2351 GCA_050329835.1 Kineosporiaceae bacterium
CGGCGCCGCCCGCCGCGCCCGGTGACTACCAGGGCGCCGGTGAGCACGAGGGCCGCCGCGAGGTTGACCCAGAAGATCGCCCGCCACCCCGCGACGGCGAGCACCGCGGCCCCCAGCAGCGGGCCGGCCACCGCCCCCGCCTCCTGGGCCGCGCCGACGAGACCGAGCGGGACGGTCCGGCGCCCGGGCGGCCAGGTGTCGGCGACCAGCGCGAGCGTCGGCGGGACGAGGCCGCCGGCGCCCAGTCCCTGGACCGCGCGGCCGGCGACCGCCCACCCGAGGTCCGGCGCGGACGCCGTGAGCAGCGACCCGGCGGCGAACAGCAGCAGGCAGGCGACGAGGACGGGGACGCGGCCGGCCGCGTCGGACACCCGGCCCGCCACCGCCAGGACCACCACGTACCCGAGCAGGAAGGCGCTGACCAGGGGCGCGCCCCGGTGCAGCTCGTCCAGGCCGAGTCCGACCCCGGCCATCATGTCCGGCAGCGCGAGCACGACGACGTAGGTGTCGGCGGCCGACAGCAGGACCGCCGCACCCGCCAGGGCGACCCGGGCCCGGCTCACGTCGCGGGAGCGGTGATCTCGACCGGCTCGTCGTAGTCGCTGAGCTCGATGACGTACGTGCTGTCGGTGTCGGGGGCCAGGAAAGGGCCGGTGAGCTCGGCGCGGCGGAGCTGCCCGGTCGCCGGGTCGACGCCGATCACGGCCGCGAACTCCCCGGCGCCGTCGGCCGCGGTCAGGGCCTCGGCCACGGCGGCGGCCGGGATCGTCACCTCGACCTGTCGCACGACCGTGCCGTCCACCCGCGCCTCGCCCGCGTCGGTGGGCTCCTGGGCGGCGGCCAGCAGGCCGTCGATGCCACCGTCGGCGGCGAGCAGGTCCCCGGGGTCGGCGATGCCGATCGTCGCGGGGTCGGTCTCGGTGAAGCCGGTCGTGAGCGGCAGCTGGGCGTAGAGCGTCCCGTCGATCGAGACCACGGCCACCGTCGCGGCCACTCCGGCCAGCGACACCTCGAGATCCCCCGCGAAGCGGTCGGGACGGGCGGCGTCGCCCTCGCCGCCGCGCAGCGCGGTCGCGCCGTCGGGAACGTCGGAGCTGGTGAGCACGAAGTGGACGGAGTCGGTCGCGGCCAGCACCTCACGCGAGCGCTCGAGCAGCCCGGCCGGGTCCGCCGAGTCGTCGGACCCCGAGCAGCCGGCGACCGCGAGACCGCCGAGCAGCAGGAGCACCGCTCCCGGGGCCAGCGGGGAGCGCAGGCGCGTGAGGATCACGGCGGCAGCCTGCCACGCCGGGCCCGCCGCGAGAACGGCCGCCCGGACCCGGCCGGTCGGGCGACGGATTCCCGGCCCGGGGCCGGACGCACGGCGAGAATCGCCGGGTGACCGTTCCCGAGCGTCGCGCCCTGCTCCACCTCGAGGAGGACGTCGACGGCGTGGAGGTCGTGACGTCGTCCGGTCCGGCGCGGGTGAGCGTCACCGGCGCTACCGGTCGCCCGGCCGGCACCCTCGTCCTCACCCACGGCGCCGGCGGCGGGGTCCGGGCGCCGGACCTCGGCGCCCTGGCGGCGACGGCGCACGGGACGGGTTTCGCGGTCGTCGCGGTCGAGCAGCCGTACCGGGTGGCGGGCCGGCGCTCGCCGCCCGCTCCGGTGCCGCAGGACGCGGCGTGGGTGGAGGTGCTGGCCGCCCTGGCGGTCGTGCCGCCGCTGGTGCTGGCGGGCCGGTCGAACGGGGCTCGGGTGGCGTGCCGCACCGCTGCCGGGTGCGGCGCCGCGGGGGTCGTCGCCCTGGCGTTCCCGGTGCATCCGCCCGGTCGCCCGGACTCCTCGCGGCTCGCGGAGCTGGCCGCGGCGCCGTGCCCGGTGCTCGTCGTCCAGGGGGAGCGGGACCCGTTCGGCGTCCCCGGCCGGGCCCGGGGCCGCCGGATCGTCGTCCTACCCGGTGCCGTCCACGACCTGCGCCGCGCGGAGCCGGTGATCCAGCGCGAGGTGCGCACGTTCCTCCGCCGGATCGCTCGCAGTGCCGGGACGACTCCGGTCGGTTCTTGACCGGGTGGCGCCGGGCGGCCGATCATCGAGCGCACCCGGCAACGGCGCCGGAAGCGGTCCCGGATCACCGCCCTCGAACGACCTCCGCCGAGGTGCCGATGCGGCGGGCGACCCACTCGTTGACCTCCATGCCGATGCCCCAGCCCGTGCGGGCGACGGCGACGGCCTCCCGGGTGTACAACCACTCCCCGGCTCGTGCTGGGCGAAGACCGTGACCCGCTTCAGCCGCAGCAGCTCGATCCGGGGGTGGTCCGCGGCCCACCCTCGCGGCGCGGTCTTGAGGGCGTCCTCGCGACTCAGGTGGT
>JBHJOJ010000047.1:0-5930 GCA_050329835.1 Kineosporiaceae bacterium
GCTCGCCGGGTCGAGATCCCGGGACTGCAGCCAGCCGTCGGGCAGCGCGACGGGCCGGGCCGTCCCGGCCCGCCCGCGCTGGCCCTCGGCGGCGGCACCCGGGTAGGGGGCATCCAGCGGCAGCGTGGCGGCGATCCCGGCGAGCTCGGCCCGCGAGGTCAGGGTCGCCAGCCGGACCCGGGCCTCGTGGCCCACCGGATAGCCCTTGAGGTACCAGGCGACGTGCTTGCGGATGTCCCGGCACGCCCGGTCCTCGTCGCCCAGGTGCTCGGCCAGCAGGTCGAGGTGGCGGCCGAGCACCCCCATCACCTCGCCGAGGTCCGGCCGCACCCGCCGCGGATCGCCGGCCAGGGCGGCGGCGATGTCGGCGAACAGCCACGGCCGGCCCAGGCAGCCCCGGCCGACGACCACGCCGTCGCACCCGGTCCGGGCCCGCATCGCGACGGCGTCCTCGGCGGCGAAGACGTCGCCGTTGCCGAGGACGGGGACCTCGGCCGGCAGGGCGTCGCGGAGCCGGGCGATCGCCTCCCAGTCCGCGTGCGGGGCGTACAGCTGGGCCGCCGTCCGCCCGTGCAGAGCCACCCACGCCGCCCCCGCGTCGACCGCCGCCCGCCCCGCGTCGAGGTACGTCAGGTGGTCGGCGTCGATGCCCGTGCGCATCTTCACCGTCACGGGCACCCCGTGCGGGTGGGCCTCGCGGACCACCGCCCGGACGACGGCGTCGAACAGCGGCAGCTTCCACGGCAGGGCGGCACCGCCGCCGCGCCGGGTGACCTTGGGGACCGGACAGCCGAAGTTCAGGTCGACGTGCTCGGCCCGGCGCTCCCCGACGAGGATCCGGGTGGCGGCGGCCGCCGTCGCGGGGTCGGTGGCGTACAGCTGGACCGACCGGATCGGCTCGTCCGGGTGGTGCTCGGTGAGCCGCAGCGACTCCGGCGAGCGCTCGACCAGCGCGCGCGAGGTCACCATCTCCGACACGTACAGCCCCGCCCCGCCCCCGGTCTCGCGGCACAGCCGCCGGAAGGCGGCGTTCGTGATCCCCGCCATGGGGGCGAGCACCACCGGGGCGGTCAGCGTGAACGGCCCGAGCCGCAGGCCCGGCGCCGGGGCGAGGACGGACGTCGTCACGTGGTCACCTCCAGCGGGGTGTGGCGGGCGAGGACGTCGAAGTCGCGGTCACGGTGCAGGACCGGTACCCCCAGCCGGATCGCGATCGCCGCGATCTGGCAGTCGACGAGCGAGCGGACGGTCTCGCCGGCGCGTCGGCACGCCCGGTACAGCCGGGCTCCGGCGGCCGCGTCCTGGAACGGAACAGCGGCCTCGTGATCCGCCCCCGCCAGGAGCCGCGCGTACCGGTGGGTCTCGTCGTCCTGCCGCACCCCGGCCAGCACCTCGAGGACCACCGGGTCGCAGGTCACGACATCTCCAGCCCGGACCGCCGACCGCAGGGCGAGATGCGTGGGAGAGCCGGTGGCCCTCAGGTACTCGATCCAGGCGGAGGTGTCCGCGAGGACGGTCACCGCTCGACCGGCGCCACGACGCCGACGGGCTGCGACGGCTCCGACGGCTCCGTGCCGTCCCGCAATTCGTCGAGGTCGCCGTCCCAGCCGGCGCCCTCCATCGCCAGCATCTCCGCCTTGGTCATCGGCCGCACGGCGACCTGCCGCAGCGCGAAGTCCACCGCGGCCCGCTTCGTCGGCAGGTGGTACATCGCCATGACGCTGCGGACCAAGCCCTCGTCGATCTCGATGTTGGTCCGGCTCATCGGACCACCGTACACCTCGTGGTGTATCGCTCTCCGGCGCAGGAGGGCCCGGTCCGTCAGGCGACGAGGCCGAGGCGGCGCAGTTCCACCTGGAGGTCGTGCGGATTGCTGGCCGAGGCCCGGGCCTCGTCGACCGAGACCGCGCCCTCCTGCACCAGCCGCACGAGGTGCTGGTCGAAGGTCTGCATCCCGTAGTAGGCGCCGTCGCGGACGATCTCGGTGATCCCGGCGGTGAGGTCGGGGTCGGCGACCGCCTCGGCGACCCGCCCGGTGGCGACGGCCACCTCCATGCACACCACCCGGCCCGACCCGTCGGCCCGACCCACCAGCCGCTGGCAGACCACCCCCCGCAGCGTCGCCGCCAGCGTGAGCCGGACCTGGCGCTGCTCGTGGGGCGGGAAGAAGTCGACGACGCGGCTCACCGTCTCGGCGGCCGAGTTCGTGTGCAGGGTCGACAGCACCAGGTGACCGGTCTCCGACGCGCGCATGGCCGCCTCGACGGTCTCGGCGTCCCGCATCTCGCCCACGAGGATGACGTCCGGGTCCTGGCGCAGGGCGGCCCGCAGCGCCACGGTGAACGACCGCGAGTCGGACGGGATCTCGCGCTGATTGACCATGGACATCTTGTCCGAGTGGATGACCTCGATCGGGTCCTCGATCGTGACGATGTGCGACTCCCGGTGGGAGTTGATGTGGTCGATCATCGCCGCCAGGGTCGTCGTCTTGCCCGACCCCGTGGGCCCGGTGACCAGCACCAGCCCCCGCGGCTCCAGGGCCAGCCGGCCGACCACCTCCGGCAGCCCCAGCTCGTGCAGCGGCGTCGCGCCGACCGCCACCCGGCGCAGCACCAGGCCCGGCGTCCCCCGCTGGCGGAAGGCGTTGACCCGGAACCGCCCCACGCCGGGCACCGAGTAGGCGAAGTCGGCCTCGTGGGTGCGCGAGAACTGCTCGGCCAGGGCCGGCGGCAGGATCTCGGCGATCATCGCCTCGGTGTCGGCCGGTGTCACGTCCTCGGCCTGCAGCCGCCGCAACCGTCCGTCGATCCGGACCCGAGGCGGGGATCCGACCTTGACGTGCAGGTCCGAGCCACCCGCGTCGACGAGGACCCGCAGCAGGGGCAGCAGACTCATGGCCGGTGTCACGGCGCTGCCATCGGCCCGCCGGGCCCCCGACTTGAGCCGCGGCCACGGACATCGGCCGTGCCGCCGGGGCCCGGTCAACCGACGACGACCAGCAGGTCCCCCTCCTGGACGACGTCGCCGGGGACGACGTCGACGCGCCGGATCCGGCCCGCGGTCTCGCACAGCACGGGGATCTCCATCTTCATGGACTCCAGCAGGAGCAGGGTGGCGCCGGGGGCGACGGCGTCGCCGACGGCCACGTCCACCTGCAGGACGGCCGCCACCATCTCGGCCCGGACCTCCTCGACCGTGCCCGCCCGCGTTCCGGCCCCGCCCTCGCCCGCTGCCGTCATCGACGCCCTCCGACCACCCGTGTGCCACCCTCGTGCCCGGCCCCGGGTCCGGGGCCGGCGACCGCCGACGATCCTCCGAGGAGACGACCGTGAGCAAGCGCGCGCGCAAGCGCAAGTCCCGCAAGACCAGCTCGGCCAATCACGGCAAGCGGCCCAACAGCTGACGGCCCGCCGCCGGGCGCAGGTCCGGCCCAGTGACGGTGCCGGCCCCGGGAGCGGGTCCGGCGCGGCCGGCCCCGGCGGCTCAGCCCACCGGCCGGTCCGCGCCCTGGCGCAGGCGGTGGACGGCCTCGGCGATCCGGGCCCTGAGGTGGTCCGGCGCCGGGGCCCGCCCCGCCCGCGCCACCAGCGCCTTGACCGCGTGCTCGACGTCGTGCTCGCGCAGGCAGGGGGCGCACTCCTCGAGGTGCGCCCGGATCTTGTCGACGGTGTGCTCGTCGAGTTCGTGGTCCAGGTAGGCGTCGATCCGCTCCAGCACGTCCGAACAGTCGGTCTCGTGCGGGTCGCCGCAGCTCACGACCGCACCTCCGCTGCTGCCTCGACCGCGCCCGCCATCCCCCGCTCGCGGGCGTAGTCGGTGAGCAGCTCGCGCAGCTGGCGCCGGCCGCGGTGGAGGCGGGACATCACCGTCCCGATCGGCGTGCCCATGATCTCGGCGATCTCCTTGTAGGCGAAGCCCTCGACGTCCGCCAGGTACACCGCGAGCCGGAAGTCCTCGCCGACCCGGGCCAGGGCCTCGGTGACGTCGCTGTCGGGAAGCCGGTCCAGGGCCTCGGTCTCGGCCGAGCGGAGCCCGCTGGACGTGTGGGACTCGGCGCGGGCGAGCTGCCAGTCCTCGATGTCCTCGGCGTGGGACTGCTGGGGCTCGCGCTGCTTCTTGCGGTAGGTGTTGATGTAGGCGTTGGTGAGGATCCGGTACAGCCACGCCTTGAGGTTCGTCCCGGGGCGGTACTGGTGGAACGCCGCGAAGGCCTTCGTGTAGGCCTCCTGCACGAGGTCCTCGGCGTCGGCCGGGTTGCGGGTCATCCGCAGCGCCGCGGAGTACAGCTGGTCCACGAACGGCAGCGCCTCGGTCTCGAACCGGGCGCGCCGCTGCTCGGGGCTCTCGTCGGCGGGCGAGCGCGAGGCACCGGCGTCCCCGTCGGGGGTCGCCTCGGGAGTCGGCTCGGCGGCTGCCCCGCCCGGGTCCGGGATGGTGTCCATCACCGGAGAGGCTAGCCAGCGGCGCCGGGAGCCCGCCGGGGGGCGGCCCGGCCGGCGGGTGGGCTCCCCGCGCCCGCGGGCGGCCCGCCGCCGGCGCGGGCCCGGCACGATCACCGTCACACCGAGCCGAACACGCGGTCCCGACCCGTCATTCCGGCGGCACGGGCACCGGCTCGACGAGTCCGGGGTCGTCGTGCGCCACCGCTCCCACCCGCCGGTCGACCGGGTGCCAGGCCAGCTCGTGGCGCCCGGTGGCCAGGTCGGAGCGCAGCGCCGCCACCAGGTCCGCCACCAGGTCCTCGGCAGCGGGGCCCGGCCCCGCGGCCACCGGCGCCCCGGGCGACAGCCAGTCCCGCCAGGCGTCGGCCGCCACGACGACCGGCATCCGGTCGTGCAGCCACGTGAGGTCCGCCCGGGCGGGCCCGGTGAGGATCGTGTACGAGCCGAACCACGGCGGCTCGCCGGTCTCCGGGTCCACGCCGACGGTGGTGTCCCGCCACCACGAGTACAGCCCGGCCAGCAGCAGCACGGGCGGGGCGTCCGGTCCCGGGTGGACGAACCAGGGCTGCTTGCCGCCCGCGCCGGACCGCCACTCGAACCAGCCGTCCGCGGGGACCAGGCAGCGGCGCCGCCCGAGCAGGGAGCGGTACGCCGGGCGCTCGGCGGCGGACTCCACCCGGGCATTGATCATCCGTGCCGCGCCGCGGCGGTCCTTCGCCCACGAGGGCACGAGCCCCCACGACAGCCCCGCCAGCCGGATCCCCCCGCTGCGCGCCGTCAGCACCGGCCGCACCGTGGTGGGCGCCACGTTCCAGGAGGGCGCGGCCGCCCGGGCGCCGTCGTCGACCTCCGTGACCTCGACCCCCAGGTCGGCGAGCACCTCGACGAGGGCCGCGGCGTCCCGGGACCCGGCGTAACGGCCGCACACGCCGGCCAGCGTGCCACGCGGTCCCCCGCCACGCGTGCCCTGGCCGGGGTGGGCTGACAGGATGGCCCGCATGCTCCGACACCTGGCCCGGCTCCTCCTCGGGGCCGCCTACGTCCAGCAGGGGATCGAGCAGCTGCGACGTCCGGAGGGCCCCGCCGAGGCGGCCCGGCCCTACGTCCGGCGTGCGGCGGCGGTGTCGCCGGTGCCCGACGACCCGGCCGTCGTGGTCCGCGCCGGCGGCGCCGCCCTCGTGGCCGGTGGTCTCGGCCTGGCGACGAACACCGCACCCCGGGTGGCCGCCACCCTCATCGCCCTGGTCGCGGTCCCGGTGGCGCTGCTACGGCATCCGGTCACGGGGCTGGCGACGCTGCGCGGGCCGGAGGGCACGCGCCTGCTCGGGGAGCTGGGGCTGTTCGGCGGGGTGCTGCTGGCGGTCCTCGACACCGAGGGCCGGCCCGGCCTGGCGTGGCGGGCCCGGCACGGCACCGAGCGGGTGGCCGAGGGGACCCGCCGGCGGGCCCGATCGGCGCGGCGCACCGCACGGCGCGAGGCGCGCGCCG
>JBHJOJ010000048.1:0-11351 GCA_050329835.1 Kineosporiaceae bacterium
CGCAGCTCACCGAGCAGCAGATCGGAGCGGCGTTGGTGCGCAGTCACGAACGGAGGAACCCCGGGACCTTCGTCGACTTCGACGGCGTCCTGTACGCCCGCACGCCGGCGCGGAAGGAGGTCGATTTCGTCGGCCCCGCCCTCGGAACCGTCGCGGTGGAGGGCAAGTACACCGACGGTGATCGCTCGCGGGCCGAGGCCGCCACCGTGAACGCGAGTCCTCACGAGGGCGTCCTGGCGACCCGGACCGTTCTGGACACCAGCGGCGACTCTCCCGACCAGGCGTGGGCGGTGCCGGCGGCCCTCCTCGCGTACCTCGTCGACGGGTGAGGCGGCGCCACTCTGCGGAGATGCGACGATTCGATACCCGATCGGGAGGTGTCCTATGGCGGACCGCACGGCGAAGCGCACGACGGAGCAGGTGCCGCGCAAGCTCTACGAGACCGAGCTGCGGCGGCTGCAGGCCCAGCTCGTCGTCATGCAGGAGTGGGTCAAGACGTCCGGGGCGCGGCTCGTCGTGATCTTCGAGGGCCGGGACGCCGCCGGGAAGGGCAGTGCCATCAAGCGGGTGGCCGAGTACCTCAACCCCCGGGTCGCGCGGATCGCGGCGCTGCCGGCCCCGACCGGCCGGGAACGCGGCCAGTGGTACTTCCAGCGCTACGTCGAGCAGCTGCCGACCGCCGGCGAGATCGTGCTGTTCGACCGCAGCTGGTACAACCGCGCCGGCGTCGAGCGGGTCATGGGCTTCTGCACCAAGGACGAGTACCACCGGTTCCTCCACCAGTGCCCGGTGTTCGAACGGCTGCTCGCCGAGGACGGGATCATGCTGCGGAAGTACTGGTTCTCGGTGAGCGACGACGAGCAGGAGCGGCGGTTCCGGTCCCGGATGACGGACCCCATGCGCCGGTGGAAGCTGTCGCCGATGGACCTGGAATCCATCACGCGGTGGGAGGACTACTCCCGGGCGAAGGACGACATGTTCGTCCACACCGACATCCCGGAGGCGCCCTGGCACGTCGTCGAGGCCGACGACAAGCGCCGGGCCCGGCTCAACATGATCGCCCACCTGCTGTCGAGCGTGCCGTACGCCGACGTCACCCCGACGCCGCTGGAGCTGCCGGACCGGCCGCCGCCCAAGGGCTACGAGCGCCCGCCCCGGGACGTCCAGACCTACGTGCCGGACCACGCCGCGACGCTGCGGGGGTGACCTCCAGCCGTTCCCACCTCGTATGGCTGAGTGGTACAGTGACTAGATGAGTGGGACGTACCCGGTGGTGATGGGTGATCGCGGCCGCCTCGTCGTCCCGGTAGAGCTGCGGCAGCGCGCAGGTCTGGAGCCGGGCAGGCCGCTGGTGTTCGTCGAGTCCGACCGGGGGATCCTCCTCGTGACCCGGGATCAGCTGGCGGCCCTGGTCCGCGCCGACCTCGACGGGCTCGATCTGGTGGGCGACCTGCTCGCCGACCGGCGACGCGAGGCCGCCCGGGAGGACGCCGCGTGACGGACGTCCTCGACGCGTCCGCCCTGCTGGCCTACCTGCAGGGTGAGAGGGGCGCCGACATCGTCGAGCGCGTGCTGTCCGAGGGGGCGGCGTGCGGCGCTGCCAACTGGTCCGAGGTGTCACAGAAGATCCGTGCCCGCGGGCGGGACTGGGCTCTCTCGCGGTCCCTCCTGCTGAGCTGGGGCCTTCACGTGCGGGACGTGTCGCAGGAGGATGCCGAACGCGCGGCGGGACTGTGGCGCGCCGGGGACGGCCTGTCTCTGGCCGACCGACTCTGCCTGGCTCTCGGGGAGCGGGCCGGGGCCACGGTGTGGACCGCCGACACCGCCTGGGGCGACGGCGACAGCGTCAAGCAGATCCGCTGAGCTGAGCCGGGTCCGTCCGTGCGGTTGCCGTTCGCCCCCGAGATGCCGGTCCGCACCTCCCGGCTGGAGCTGCGCGCGTTCCGTCCCGACGACCTCGAGCCGCTCCTGGAGATCCACTCCGATCCGGACAGCGTGCGCTACGTCCCCTTCCCGCCGCGGGACCGGGCCGGCACCGCCGAGGTCCTCGACCGCAAGTGCCGCCACACCCGCCTCGCCGAGAACGGCGACCTGCTCGAGTTCGCCGTGACGCTCGGTCCCGGTGGCGGGCTGGTCGGGGACGTCCTGCTCGCGCTGCGCTCGGTCGAGCACGGGACGCTGGAGGTGGGCTACCTCTTCTCGCCGAGGCGCCGAGGTCAGGGCTATGCGACCGAGACCGTGTCCGCCCTGCTCGACCTCGCGTTCGGCCCGGTCGGGGCGCGGCGGGTGGTGGCGCGGGTGGACGACCGCAACGACCGTTCCCGCGCGCTCCTGGAGCGCCTGGGCCTGCGGCAGGAGGCTCACCTCGTGGAGAACGAGTGGGTCAAGGGCGAGCTGACCAGCGAGGTCGACTACGCGATTCTCGCCCGGGAGTGGGGACCCCGTCGGGTCGGGACGTCCGGTCCGTCGGCGGGACCACCGTCGTGACCAGGACGGACGAGGCGAGCATTCGCCTGGCGCGGCGCGTTCAGCAGCGCCGAGGTCGAACGGCTGCGTGCCCCTCGGCGGCGGGCGCGGGCAGCGGGCCGGCGGGCTCGTGACGATCGACCTCCAGTGGCGAGGCGCCTTCGCAAGCGCCGAGGTCGAGAATCTGCACGGCGGTGCGGTCGACGTCGCCCGCGTCCTCCGGGACGAGCGGCGCGACCTGCGGCGCCTCGTCGCGGCCCACAGCCTCGGCTGGGTCACCGCCCGTCGCGCGGGGTGGCTGGTCGGCTTCGTGAACGTCCCCTGGGACGGCCGGCTGCACGCCTGGATCGTGGACGTTGTCGTGGACGTGTCGCTGCGCCGCCTCGGAGTCGGGCGACGGCTGGTCGCCGCCGCGACGGAGGGCGCCCGGGCCGCGGGTTGCGAGTGGCTGCACGTCGACTTCGAGGAGCGCCTCCGGCCGTTCTACCTCGACGCCTGCGGCTTCACCCCGAGCGCCGCCGGGCTGCTGCGGCTGCGCGCCTGACGCGGTGCAGGTGCCGCCCGATCGCGACGCCGGAGCCCGACTCCTCGCAGGTGGTGGTCCGGGCGTCCAGCCCGACCGGAGCGACGACTCATGTGCTCCAGGGGCGGTACCCCCACCCGTCTGTGGTGCTCAGGATCACGAAACCCCCATCATTTGTGATCTGAGACAGTCTGAACCCCCACCCTTGTGTTCTCGACCTCACGGATCCCGCAGTAGTCCCCCCGCGTGCGGGACGACGAGCTCCGGCGGGTCCTGACCGACGCGAACCCTTGGTGGCGTGCCGCTGCCTCGGGAGGCGATCCCACGGCCTGGTTCGGCGATCACCGGCTCCTGCGCGACAGAAGTGCTCATGACCTGGGCTTTCGCAACCCGGTCCTGCTCGACGTGAGCGTCGGCCCGTTGACGGATCTGCTGACCGTGCTGACCGGACGGCGACGGATCGGCAAGTCCGTAGCTCTGCTGGACACCGCCTCAGCGCCGTGCGCCCGGGTCGACGTCGATCCCCGACAGGTGATCCACATCCCGTGCGACGACATGCGCGAACGAGACCTTCGGCGGAGCCTGACCCTCGCGCGAGAACTCACGCGGTCCGTCGACATCGATGCTGCGCAGCGCCGCGTGTGGCTGCTCGACGAGGGTCAGCACGCTTGCAGGCTGGTCCGCCGTCCTCAAGGCCGCCCGGGACAGCACGCCGTTCGGTGACGACACCGTGGTCGCCACCGGGAGCCGGTGGGTCGCGAGCGAGGACGTGGAGGGCAATCTCATGGCCGGTCGTGCCGGGGCGACGGCAGGGCGACGGCGCCGCCTCGCCCTGCCGATGAGCTTCCGGGCCTCGGTGAACTCGCCGCCCGTTCCGCGAGCCCGCTCAGCGTCGCGAACACGGCCGAACAGCTGGGCTTCGCCAGCCGTCTCGCCTTCGACACCCGACTGCAACGGCTCGTCTCGGCGTTCGCGGCCATCTGGTGTGAGCGCCGCGACGAGGACCGCCGGGTCGTCGGCGCTCAAGCCAAGCTCTACCTCACCGACCCCGTCCGCCTGGCTGCGGACGGTGCCCGGGCCGCCGGGTGCGAGTGGCCGGCCGCCCGGTACGGTCCCGGTCGTGACCTCGGAAGCGTTCGTGCCGGTCGGTTTCGACCCACCGACGTCGCTGGTCACCGACGGGTTCCGGCTTGAGCCGCTGGGACCGCAGCACAACGAGGCGGATCACGCCGCGTGGACGTCGAGTATCGACCACGTACGTTCGACTCCCGGGTATCCCGACGGCGGTTGGCCGCCGCGCGGCGGCATGACGCTCGAGGAGAACCTCGCCGACCTTCGTCGCCACGCCGACGACTTCAGGCGAGGCGTCGGGTTCACCTTCACCGTCCTCGATCCGGGCGACGGCGACGTCATCGGGTGCGTCTACCTGTACCCCGCGGCCTCCGGGGAGTTCGACGTCACGGTGCAGTCCTGGGTGCGGGCCGACAGGTCGGGCCTTGACGCACCCCTCGCCGACGCCGTCGCGCGCTGGCTGGCCACCGACTGGCCCTGGCAGAGCCCGGACCGCCGCGGCCGCTGACCGGCAGCGTCCGCTCGCCCTCTCCCCGGACGGAGGTCCGGGATCTACGGTCGACGGGTGGCCGACCGTGCGCTGCTCGCCTGGCGACCACCTGGTCGCTCAACGCGCTGCGCGAGTGGGGCATCCCGGCCACCGCGCTGCGTCCGGACACCGGGTGAGCCGGGCCCCTCGCCTGCCGCAAGGGGCAGTCAACGCGGCCATCCTGGGCGGTGCGGCGTGGGTTGTCCGCTCCTGAACGCCTATTGCGGAGGTGCCATCGTGACCACGGGGATCGACTCACGCAGCGATGACGGGACCGGCCGTTCCCTGCGTGCCCGGTTCGACCGGGTCGTCGCCGCCGAGTTCGCCGCCCAGCCGATGGCACCCGGTGCGGCGGCCCTCGTGGCCAGCGATCTCGCGGGGCTGCCCGACCCCGTCCGTCGCTACATCGAGCGCCAGTCGGGAGCGGGCCACGGCGTCGAGCAGGTCCGCGCGCTCGGCAGCCGGGGACCGGCCTCAGGTCGCCTGGAAGACGACGTACGGCAGGCCTGACTGGTCGCAGAACTCCTGAATCAGTCGCGACTTGCCCACCCGGCGGCGCCCCGTCACGAGCAGGGCGCGCCCGCCCCGGCCCTCGACGACGGGGCTCAGCTGCTGGGCGAGGCGAGCGAGCTCCACCGATCGACCGACGAATCGCACCCACCAAAGTTAGATCATATCTAACATCGGTTCAAACGAGCTGACGGTGAGGCCGACGTTCGGATGATGAGCGTACGCGCCCAGTCCGGCCGGCCACTGAGCCAACCCACATGGTTCCGGACAGACCCACTACCGGCGGCACTGACCAAGGAGCCATGCGGTCGCCAGGCCGCCGGGGGAGAAATAGGGGAGACGTAGCCGACGACGGCCGTGACGCACCGGTGACGCCCGGACAGGCGTCGTAGGCATCTCGGGACGGGAGTGACAGGTCCGGCCCCGAATCGCCTGTTTGGGAGGGGTGGCCAGGGGCGGGGTCGAACCGCCGACCTTCCGATTTTCAGTACCGGACGCACACCGTGCCGCACCCGTCGCTGACCAGCGCGAACGTCAGCGGAGCCGGGAGCGGGCGGCTCGGCGGGGGACGGATGGGGAACGCAGCTCGGGACGAGCCACCGAGGTGTAGCGTTCGCTATACTCCGTCGGTGTGCAGGAGTGGGACATCTATCTCGTCGACGAGGTCCGCGACTGGCTCGACGCCCTCGATCCGGCCACGGAGACTCGGGTCGCCCAGGCGATCGACCTCCTCGCCGAACTCGGCCCGGGCCTCGGCAGGCCGGTCGTGGACACCATCCGAGGTTCGATCATGACAAACCTCAAGGAGCTACGGGTCGGCACGGTGCGAGTCCTCTTCGCCTTCGACCCGTGGCGGGCCGCCGTCCTGTTGGTCGGCGGCGACAAGGACCGTCGCTGGACCGAGTGGTACCGCAGCGCCATCCCGCTCGCCGAGCAACGCTACGAGCGCTACGTCACCGTCCGGGCCCGTGAGGAAGGACAACGCCCATGACCGCGCACACCCGTTGGAGCGACGTCCGCGCCGGCTACGTCGAGCGCGCCGGCGGCGAGGAGGCCTTCGAGGCCGGCAAGCGCGAGCTGCTCGCCCAGATCGTCGGGCAGCGCCTCGCCGAGGTCCGCCGCGCCCGCGGCCTCACCCAGCGGCAGGTCGCCGAACGCATGGGCGTGACAAAGGGCAGGGTGTCGCAGATCGAGCAGGGCCGGGTCGCCGGCCAGGACATCGTCGCTCGCTATGCCGCCGCCCTGGGCGGTCGGCTGCACCAGGCCATCTACTTCGACGACGGCGACATCGCCGCGATTGCTTGAACGACTCGTCGAGGACGTGCAAGGCAGAGTCCACGCGAGCCGGGAACACCTGTGTCGCCCTCGGACGCATGCTGGGAGCGTGCGAGACGGAGCCCCGACATGTGGTGTGTCCCAAGGACGTCGGTCTAGCCTCGGCCTTTCAGTATGTGGTGATCATGCTCGGTGTTGATCGGATGATCTTGTTGGGGTCGCCTTCCAGGTGGTGTGGGCGAGACCGGTCCGCCGCGTGGGGTCCGGCGTCTCCGTGTTCCTCGTTCTGGCCGTCGCGGGCGGTCAGGTGACTAATGGCGCGGGCCCCAGGCATTCACATCGCTCTGCGGGTCGACGGCAGCCGGGCGAGCGGGCGGACTGCGGTGTGGGAGCGCTCCGTCTTCTCCACTGCCCTCAGCCGGGCGGTCGTGGGCTGGGCACAGCGTCCACGTCTTGATGCCGATCTACGCCAAGTGCCTCGACGGCCAGGAACGGGACGCCCTGGCCCGGATCGACGCGGTTCCGCGGACGTCGGTGACCACCACTGGGTGCTGATCGACAGCGCCCGCCACAGGACCTCATGAGTCGTGATGCGCGGTGATCAGTCCAACATGTGCTTCGTCACTCATGTCCAGGGACCCGCTACAGTGATCCCCGGATCTAGTAGTCGCACCGACGTAGTTCTACTACATGTGGCTCGCGATCCATGGGCACTACGGCCCCGGTGACGGAACGTCCCAACCGAGGGTCAGGATCCACCGGGGCCGCAGTCTCCTTGGCGGGGAGGCATGCACCCTACAAGCTCTAGATGTCCGTGACGCGTCCCGATGGCGCCGAGCGGCACTGGCAGCGGGTCCGTGCCAGGAAGGGCACGACGATGGCAAAGATCCTGCGTCCAGGAGAGAAGGCACCCGCCTCCGGTCAGTACGAGGAGGTGGGACCGCGCGGCGGCGGGACGGGACACGAGGTGACCGTCCCCAAGGGCAAGCCCTTGCCGCCCACGAGCAAGCCCAAGCAGGGCTACACGCTCGTCGACCCGACCAAGAACGGGTCGGGCCGGCGGTAGACCGCAGGCGAGCGGGTGGGTGTCATCGCAGCCGGGCGCCCACCCGCTCCCAGGGGACGGGGCGCCTCGTCTGACAGGCTTGAGACCGAGTCCGATCCGACCTAGATCACTAGACGTGTGCGATACGCCACTCAGGGGAGTCGAGTCGACCAGCTTGACGAGCACGGTGCCTGCTCGTCACTCTGGTCACCTAACTCCCCACCGTCCTCCGGGACTGGTGGGGTTTTTCATGCAAGGAGGTTCTCACCATGAGTGACGCGACGGAGACCGACCGCAGCGGTCGTCCGACGCCTCGCACGGTCGGGGCCGTTCGCGCCGCCGTTGCGCAGCGCCCGCTGCGGGCGACCGTCGTCGTCGACTACCAGAACGTCCACCTGGTGGGGCACGACCTCTTCCCCCAGACCAGGGGCCTACCCCAGCACGAGTCGCTCGTGGACCCCCTGCTGTTCGCTCAGACCTGGGCCCGGGTCCGCAATGCGGCGCAGCGACCAGGGATGCCGTCATGCGAGGTGGCCAAGGTCCTGGTCTACCGGGGGCTGCCCCTCCTCCGAACACGATGCCGACGCCTACGCCCGCAACCTGGCGCAGCAGACGCACTGGGAGCGTGACCCGCGTGTCACGGTCACCCATCGGCCGCTCAAGTACGACTACGAGCGTGACAGCGACGGTCGCCCAGCCAGCGACGCCAGCGGTCGACGCATCGTGCTCGGCAAGCGCGAGAAGGGCATCGACGTGCTCTGCGCCCTCGCCGTGGTCCGAGAGGCCCAGCGCCAGGAGACCGATCTGGTCATGCTCGCGTCGACCGACAGCGACCTGGAGCCTGCCCTGGACGAGGCGCTCAACCTTGCCTGCGCCAAGATCGAGACCTGCAGCTGGTACGAGCCGGACCAGCGTCACCGCTGCAAGGAGTTGCGACCCGCCCTACCCCGCCGGATCTGGAACACCAGGCTTCATGAGGCGGACTTCCACCGTTGCGCAGACCCCACGGACTACCGGCGGCACTGACCAGGGAGCCATGCGGTCGCCCCGCCGCCGGGGGAGAAATGGGGGAGACGTAGCCGACGACGGCCGTGACGCGCCGGTGACGCCCGGGCAGGCGTCGCAGGCATCCTGGGACGGGAGTTGCAGGCCAGGCCCCGAATCGCCTGTCTGGAGGAGGTGGCCAGGGGCGGGGTCGAACCGCCGACCTTCCGATTTTCAGTCGGACGCTCGTACCAACTGAGCTACCTGGCCGCAGGCACTGAGGCTACCCCACCGAGGCGAGGCCGTCCTCGAGGGCCTCACCGCCTTCGACGTCCTGCCCGCCGAGCCGGAGCGCTGAACCATGCTCGCCGGGTCTGCGATGAGTTCGCGGTCCCCGGCCCGTCCTCACCCGTGCCTGGCCACGAACCGAGAGGACCGCACATGACGCAGACCGTGACGACCACCCGCGGCGATGCCGTCGCCTTCGACCGACACCCGGCGGCCGGGGAGAGCGAGAGGCCGGCCGTGGTCTTCATCGCCGGGGCCGGTCCGTTCCGCGCGATCGACCCGCAGACCACCGAGACCGCCGAGCTGCTGGCCGGACGAGGGATCACGACCGTCGTGCACGACCGGGTCGGGCGCGCCGACAGCCACCGCCCCGGCCGGGTAGACCTGGAGGACGAGCTCGCGGCCGTCGCCGCGATGATCGATGCCGCGGGCGGGCGGGCGGTCCTGTGCGGGCACTCCTCGGGCGCGGCCATCGCCCTGCGCGCCGCCGCCGACGGTCTGCCCGTCACCGGGCTGGTGCTGTTCGAGGCGCCGCTCGACCCGGCGACGACCGGGGTCGAGCAGTGGACCGGCGAGCTGTACCGGCTGCTGGACGCCGGTGACGCGGCCGGCGCCGTCACCCACTACATGAAGGACATCCCACTGGAGGTGCTCGACGGCCTGCGCGACTCCCCGCTGTGGGACCCGTTCGTCGCGCACGCCGAGAGCCTGCGAGCCGACGCCCAGGCGCTGGCGTGGGCGCTGTCGGCCCCGCACGCCGACCTGTTCGGCGCGCTCGACGTGCCCTCCCTGGTGGTCGTCGGGCACGACACGTTCGACGAGATGCCGGCCGCGGCCGCCTCGCTCGCCGCGGCCCTGCCGAACGCCCGCCGAGCCGAGGTCGCGGGTGCCCAGCACTCGTGGGAGCCGTCGGCGATGGCCGAGCTGGTCGCCGGGTTCGTCGAGGACGTGCAGCGGCACGTCTCCCCGACGCCCTGAGGGCGGGATGCGCGCCCGCCGCCGGAGGCGCGGCTTGACGTTCATCGAGGACACCGTCGGCGCCATCTCCGAACTGCCCGCCCGTGCGCGACATCGCGGCGCTGCCCGGCTGCGGGACCCGTCTGACCTTCCTCATCCGACCCCGTCCGAGAAGAAGTCCGAGAGGAGCAACGACAGTGAATGCCAAGGAGCCAGCCCCCGAGCAGGTCCTGGGCACCGACGGGGGCAGCCCCGCGCCCTGGGCCGAGGCGCGTGAGCGGCTGGCCGCGTCCCAGGCCTACTGGACCGCGACGAACCACCCGAGCGGGCGACCGCACGTGCGGCCCGTGCTCGCGGTCTGGGTGGACGACGCGCTGCACGTCTCCTCGGGCCCGGCCGCCCGCAAGAGCCGCAACCTCGCCGCGGACGCCCACTGCACGGTCGCGACGTCCGGTGAGGACCTGGACCTCGTCGTGGAGGGCACGGCCGAGCGGGTCACCGACTCGCGTCGGCTCGAGCGCGTCGCCGCCGCGTACCGGGCGAAGTACGACTGGCCGGTGACCGTCGAAGGCGCCGCGTTCACCGCCCCCTACGCGGCGCCGACCGCGGGCGAGGGCCCCTTCGCCGTGTACGAGGTCGCACCGGTCACCGTGTTCGGCTTTCCCACGAGCGACCGGTTCGTGCCCACCCGCTGGCGCTTCTGAAGCGGATCGTCCACGAGGGTTGGGCGCATGACAGATCCGACACCGGAGAAGGTCGTTCGCCCGAGCCTGCGCCGTGGCATCGTCCTGCGCGCCGGTGAGGACTCCGTCATGATTATCGGCGAGGGGCGGCGCTCATCGGTGGGCTACGCCACGTTCTTCCCGACACCGCGCACGGAACGGGTGTCCCCAGGGCATCTGGTGGCCGTCGCCGCCGCGCCGGACGGGACGTCCGTCGTCGTCTGGCGCTGGTTCGACGCCGTCGTGCTGGGCGAGGAGCGGGGTCTGTTCCGACTGTGGGAGCCGGCGCACGGCGAGGTCACGGCGCAGGCCCGTCCGGCGCGGCGGCCCCGGGTGCCCGGAGGCAGGGCCTATCTGTCCGCCGGCTTCCCCGGGGCCGAGTGGTGGGTCGCGGGGGCCGTCACGGGTCGAGCGGAGGACGCCGACGTCGAGCTGGACGAGGTCGAGCGCTTCTGCACCCATCACGACCTGTGGAACCGCCTGGTCTGAACTCTCACCCCTCGCCGTCGAGGCCCGGCTCCGGTTCGCCCTCGCGCGCGGCCTCGGAGCGGCCCGAGCCGGACAGGAGGACGGCGGGCACCCCGGCCGGGAGGGCGACGACGTCGTCCCGCCACTCGATGCCGGAGCGGGTGGCGAGCACGCCGTGTCAGGGACCGGTGCGCAGCGTCTGGTGGACAGTCACGAGTCCACCGCCTGAGGGAAGCCGCCGATCCGCAGGTAGGACTCCCACAGCCGCACGATGTCCGCCAGGTAGGGCGCCGGGGCGTCGACCGCCTCGCCGGCCGCCGGCCCGCAGAGGTCGGCCACGGGGAGAGCCGGCAGGTCGGGCAGGTGCTCGACCTCGAAAGTGTTCGGTACGTTTAGCGGCTCTTCACAGATGACGGTGTAGCCCGGAGATGATCATGCGGGGTTGATCAGGGTGGGCGCGCGTCGCTGCCGGGGTAGGGGTCGAGGCCTTCCGAGGATGGAGGTTCCTACGCC
>JBHJOJ010000049.1:0-27423 GCA_050329835.1 Kineosporiaceae bacterium
GCCGGCCGCGTCCCCGTCCACGGGACCGAACGCCCCCGCACCCGCCCGCCCGCCGGCGACCCCGACCGCCGCCCCCGAGCCGGCCGGCGACGCCGAGACGGTCCGGCTGCGCGGTCCCGCCGCCCGGATCGTCGCCAACATGGAGGCCTCGCTGGCGGTCCCGACCGCGACCAGCGTGCGCACCGTCCCGGCCAAGCTCCTCATCGACAACCGCATCGTCATCAACAACCACCTGCGGCGCCGCCGCAGCGGCAAGGTCTCGTTCACCCACCTCATCGGGTTCGCCCTGGTCGAGGCGCTGGACCGGATGCCCGAGATGAACTCCTCCTACGCCGAGGTCGACGGCCGGCCCACCCTGGTGCGCCCGGGCGCGGTCAACGTCGGGATCGCCATCGACCTGGCGCGGCCCGACGGCACCCGCCAGCTGCTCGTGCCGGCGGTCAAGAACGCCCACGAGATGGACTTCACCGAGTGGTGGGCGGCCTACGAGGACGTCGTGCGCCGCGCCCGGGCCGCCTCGCTGGCACCGGCCGACTTCGCCGGGACCACCATCAGCCTCACCAACCCCGGGACCCTCGGCACCGTCCACTCCGTCCCCCGCCTCATGCCGGGCCAGAGCGCGATCATCGGCGTAGGGGCGCTGGAGTACCCGGCGGAGTACGCCGGGGCCAGCGACGAGACGCTGGCCCGGCTCGGCGTCTCCAAGACGATCACGCTGACCTCGACGTACGACCACCGGGTCATCCAGGGCGCCCAGTCCGGCGAGTTCCTGCGGATCGTCCACGCGAAGCTGCTCGGCGAGGACGGCTTCTACGAGCGGGTCTTCCGGGCCCTGCGGGTGCCGTACGAGCCCATCCGGTGGATCCAGGACATCGCGACCCACGACGACGAGATCAACAAGACCGCCCGCGTCGTCGAGCTCATCCACGCCTTCCGGGTGCGCGGCCACCTCATGGCCGACACCGACCCCCTGGAGTACCGCCAGCGCCGCCACCCCGACCTCGACGTCCAGACCCACGGGCTGACCCTGTGGGACCTCGACCGCGAGTTCCCCACGGGCGGCTTCGGCGGCAAGCCGGTGATGAAGCTGCGCGACATCCTCGGGGTGCTGCGGGACTCCTACTGCCGGACCGTCGGGATCGAGTACATGCACATCCAGGACCCGGAGCAGCGGGCCTGGATCCAGCGGCACGTCGAGCACCCGGTCGCCAAGCCGGGCCGGGAGGAGCAGAAGCGCATCCTCCACCGCCTCAACACCGCGGAGGCCTTCGAGACCTTCCTCCAGACCAAGTTCGTCGGCCAGAAGCGGTTCAGCCTCGAGGGCGGCGAGTCGACCATCGCGATCCTCGACGCCGTGCTGTCCGAGGCCGCCGACCACGGGCTGGCCGAGGTCTGCATCGGCATGGCCCACCGGGGCCGGCTCAACGTGCTGGCCAACCTCGCGGGCAAGACCTACCGGCAGATCTTCGCCGAGTTCGAGGGCCAGCAGGACCCCCGGACGGTCCAGGGCTCCGGCGACGTCAAGTACCACCTGGGCACCGAGGGGACCTTCACCTCGCCCGCCGGGAACGAGACCACGGTGTACCTCGCGGCCAACCCCAGCCACCTGGAGGCCGTCGACCCGGTGCTGGAGGGGATCGCGCGGGCCAAGCAGGACCGCCTGGACCGGGGCAGCGAGTTCTTCCCCGTGCTGCCGGTCCTCGTGCACGGCGACGCCGCGTTCGCCGGCCAGGGCGTGGTGGCCGAGACCCTGAACTTCTCCCAGCTGCGGGGGTACCGGACCGGCGGCACGATCCACGTCATCGTCAACAACCAGGTCGGTTTCACGACCGCGCCGATGGCGAGCCGGTCGTCGCACTACGCCACGGACGTGGCCCGCATGATCCAGGCCCCGATCTTCCACGTGAACGGCGACGATCCCGAGGCCTGCGTGCGGGTCGCCCGGCTGGCCTTCGAGTTCCGGCAGACGTTCGGCAAGGACGTCGTCGCCGACATGATCTGCTATCGGCGCCGGGGCCACAACGAGGGCGACGACCCCTCGATGACACAGCCGCTGATGTACGACCTCATCGAGGGCAAGCGCAGCGTCCGCAAGCTCTACACCGAGGCCCTGGTCGCGCGCGGCGACATCACGTCCGGGGAGGCCGAGGAGGTCGTCCGCGACTACTCCGCCCAGCTGGAGCGGGTCTTCGCCGAGGTCCGGGAGGCCTCGGACTCGCCCGACCGCGGCGGGCTGGAGGCCCCCGAGGCGCAGGCGATCGACGAGGCGACCGGGGCCCCCTCGCCCGACCCGGTCCCGCTCGAGGTGATCCACCGGGTCGGCGACGCCTACGCGACCCCGCCGGACGGCTTCACCGTGCACCCGAAGCTGCGCGCGCTGCTCGGCCGGCGTCGGGACATGTCGCGCGACGGGGGCGTCGACTGGGCCTTCGGGGAGCTGTTGGCCTTCGGATCGCTGCTGCACGAGGGGGTCCCGGTGCGTCTGGCCGGCCAGGACTCCCGCCGGGGCACCTTCACCCAGCGGCACGCGGTGCTCATCGACCGGCGCACCGGGGACGAGTGGACGCCGCTGTCCGGCCTGGCGATGGCCCCCGCGAAGTTCTGGATCTACGACTCGCTGCTCAGCGAGTACGCCGCCATGGGCTTCGAGTACGGGTACTCGGTCGAGCGGCCGGACGCCCTGGTGTGCTGGGAGGCGCAGTTCGGTGACTTCGTCAACGGCGCGCAGACGATCATCGACGAGTTCATCACCGCGGGCGCCGCGAAGTGGGGCCAGCGGTCGTCGGTGGTCCTGCTGCTGCCGCACGGCTACGAGGGGCAGGGCCCGGACCACTCCTCGGCCCGGCCGGAGCGGTTCCTCCAGCTGTCCACGCAGGACAACATGACCGTCGCCTACCCGAGCACCCCGGCGTCGTACTTCCACCTGCTGCGGATGCAGGCCCACCACAAGCCGCGCCGGCCCCTGGTGGTGCTGACGCCCAAGTCGATGCTCCGCCTCAAGGCCGCGACCAGCGCCGTCGCGGACTTCACCACCGGTGGCTGGCGCCCGGTCCTGCCCGACCCGGTCCGGGCGGGCGGCGCCGACGCCGCGCGGGACGTCGACCGGCTGCTGCTGTGCTCCGGCAAGGTGTACTACGACCTGGCCGCGCGCCGGGAGCGGGACGGCGACGCGCGGACGGCGATCGTGCGCGTCGAGCAGCTCGCCCCGCTCCCGGTCGACGAGATCCTCGGGGCCGTGACGTCGTACGGCGACCCGGAGGTGGTGTGGGTCCAGGAGGAGCCGTCGAACCAGGGCGCCTGGGCCCACGTGGCGATGCAGCTGAGCCACCGGCTCGGGGGGGCCCTGCGGAAGGTGGCGCGCCCGCTGTCGGCGGCACCCGCCACCGGGTCGAGCCGGGCTCACGCCGTGGAGCAGGCCGATCTCGTCGAGCGCGCGTTCGCCCGCGGGTGAGTGCCCACCCGGGCGCCGGGCGCGGCAGGATACCGGGGTGTACTTCACCGATCGGGGCATCGAGGAGCTCGCCAGGGGGTACGACCATGGCGGTGCCTGAACCCCTGCGGGACGTCCGGTTGTGCGTGGTCGGGGACGAGCTGGTGGCCGGTGCCGGCGACCCCCGTGCCCTCGGCTGGGTGGGCCGGGTCGCCGCCCGGACCTCGCGCGAGGAGCGCCGCCTCACGGCGTTCCCGCTGGCCGTGCCCGGTGAGACGACGACCGCGCTGGCCGCCCGCTGGCAGGCGGAGGCGGCGCTGCGCTGGCACGGGCCCGACGACCGGCCCCCGGAACCCTTCGAGCGGCGGCTCGTCGTGGGTCTCGGCGTCGCCGACCTGCGCCACGGCGTCAGCACCGCCCGCAGCCGGCTCAACCTCGCGAACATCCTCGACGCGGCCGAGGCCACCGGACTGGAGGCCCTCGTGGTCGGCCCGCCGCCGGCGTCGACCCGAGGCCCCGACGCCGCCGTCGCGGCCGGCGTCGGGGACCTGTCCGGGGCGTTCGCCGATGTCTGCCAGCGCCGCCGGATCCGCTTCGTCGACACCTGGACCCCCCTGGAGGGCCGGGACGAGTGGCACGCCGACCTCGCGGTCGAGGGCGGCCGGTACCCCGGGCAGGTGGGGTACGGGCTCATGGCGTGGCTGGTGCTGCACGCGGGCTGGAACGCCTGGCTCGGGATCGAGGAGGGGTGACCGTGACGAGCGACCTCGCCGTGTCGGCCGTCGCGGCGTCCGCCGAGGATCCGCTCAGCGGGCTGCGCGTGGCGCCGTGGGACGGCTCCCCCGGGGGCGCGCAGGCGCCGGGCGCGGACTGGGCGGAGGTCCGGGTGCGGGCCGGGGCCCTCAACCACCATGACCTGTGGACGCTGCGGGGGGTCGGGCTGCCGCCCGAGCGCTACCCCATGGTGCTCGGCACCGACGCCGCCGGCGTCACCGCGGACGGCCGCGAGGTCCTCGTCCACGCCGTCCTCGCCTCGCCCGGGTGGGAGGGCGACGAGACCGAGGACCCGGCCCGGACCCTGCTGTCCGAGCGGTACCCCGGCGCCTTCGCCCCGGTGGTGCGGGTCCCGGTCCGCAACCTCGTCGACAAGCCGGCCTGGTTGTCGTTCGCCGAGGCCGCGTGCCTGCCGACGGCCTGGCTCACCGCGTACCGGATGCTGTTCGTCCGCGCCGGGCTGCAGCCCGGCCGGACCGTGCTGGTCCAGGGCGCCGGCGGCGGGGTGGCCACCGCGGCCGTCGTCCTCGCCCGGGCGGCCGGCCTGCGGGTGTGGGTGACCAGTCGCAGCGAGGACAAGCGGGCGGCGGCCGCGGAGGCGGGCGCCCACGCGACGTTCCCGACCGGGCAGCGGCTGCCGGACCGGGTCGACGCGGTCATCGAGACGGTCGGGGCCGCGACCTGGGAACACTCCGTACGGTCGCTGCGGCCCGGCGGGGTGATCGTCGTCTCGGGCGCGACCACGGGCGACGCCTCGCCCGCGCTGCTCCACCACGTGTTCTTCCGCCAGCTGCAGGTCGTGGGGTCCACCATGGGCACCCGCGGCGAGCTGGTGGATCTGATGCGGATGCTCGAGGCCACCGGCGCCCGGCCGGTCGTCGACACCACCGTGCCGGTGGACGAGGCGCCGGAGGCCTTCGAGCGGCTGGCCCAGGGCGGCCATCATGGCAAGATCGTCCTCATGTGGGACGACGGGGACGAGGGCTGAGCGATGCGGATCCTGCTTTTGGGCTCGGGCGGCGTCGGGGACGCCTTCGCCCGGATCGTCGCCGGGCGAGACTTCCACGACGCCTGCGTCGTCGCCGACCGCGACCTCGGACGCGCCGAGCGCACCGTCGCGGCGGTGCGCGACCGGCATCCCGGGGACACCCGGTTCACCGCGGCGACCGTGGATGCCTCGTCGGCCGGCTCGGTGGCCGCCCTGGCCCGCGAGCACGGCGCGACGCACGTGCTCAACGCCGTGGACCCCCGGTTCGTCCTGCCGGTGTTCGACGGGGCGCTGGCCGCCGGGGCGGACTACCTCGACATGGCGATGTCGCTGTCCCGGCCGCACCCCGACCGGCCCCACGAGCTCACCGGCGTCAAGCTCGGCGACGAGCAGTTCGCCGCCGAGGCCCGCTGGCGGGACCAGGGCCGGCTCGCCCTGGTCGGCATCGGCGTCGAGCCCGGGCTGTCCGACGTGTTCGCCCGGTACGCCGCCGACCACCTGTTCACCTCGATCGACGAGGTCGGGGTCCGCGACGGGTCGAACCTCGCCGTCGACGGTTACGACTTCGCCCCGTCCTTCAGCATCTGGACCACGATCGAGGAGTGCCTCAACCCGCCGGTGGTGTGGGAGCGGGACCGCGGCTGGTTCACCACCGAGCCGTTCAGCGAGCCGGAGGTCTTCGACTTCCCGGGCGGGATCGGCCCCGTGGAGTGCGTCAACGTCGAGCACGAGGAGGTCCTGCTGGTCCCCCGCTGGGTGGACGCCCGGCGGGTGACGTTCAAGTACGGGCTGGGGACGGAGTTCATCGACGTCCTCAGGACCCTGCACAAGCTCGGCCTCGACCGCACGGCCCCGGTCCGGGTCGGCGGCGTCGAGGTGAGCCCCCGCGACGTGGTCGCCGCCTGTCTGCCGGACCCGGCGACCCTCGGCGACCGGATGCGCGGGGCGACCTGCGCCGGGACGTACGTCACGGGCACGGGGACCGACGGCCGACCGCGGGCGGTGTACCTCTCCCACGTCGTCGACAACGCGTGGTCGATGGCCGAGTACGGCGCCCAGTGCGTGGTCTGGCAGACCGCCGTCAACCCGGCCGTCGCCCTGGAGCTGCTGGCGGCGGGGACCTGGTCGGGCACCGGGGTGCTCGGCCCGGAGGCGTTCGACGCGGTGCCGTTCCTCGACCTGCTGCGCGACGGGTACGGCTCGCCATGGGAGCTGTCCGAGCGCTGAGGACTGTCGGACGCTTCACGCCGGACAGGTCGATCCACCCGGGGTTCGCGTCGAGATCCCCGTCTTCCACCCGCTCCGTGGGACGAACCTGCTCGTGGATCACCGAAGCGGGTGGACAACGGCGATCATGCGACGTCGGTGCCTCGACCGGGCAGGTGGGACGAGAAGTGGCGGGCCGCGCGGGCGACCGCGTCGTCGACGTGCGCGTCGCCGTCGTAGAAGTCGAGCTGGGTGCCGTCGCGCCAGACCACGTCCTTCTCGCCGGTGAGGGCGGCGGCGAACCGGTGCGCGCCGTCGGGGATGGCGGCGTCCTCGCTGTGGACCATGAGGACGGGCTGACGCACCGAGGCGGCGAGCGACACCGCGTCGTAGGTCAGCCAGCCCGGCCACGCCATGACCGCGAACCGGTTCGGCCATGCGGGCACGCCACCACGGTCGGGGTTCTGGTAGGAGTCGAGGGCGGCGGGCATTGCGGCCAGCGGCTCGTCCGCGCTCACCGCCGGCACGTACGCCACCTCCCCGGTGGCCTCGAACGAGGACCGCGCCCGGGCCGCCGCCGCCATCCGATGTGCGACGCCGTCGGCCCCGCCGTAGTTCGCCGCGACGACCGCCCCGTCGTGCAGCCACGGGGCGACGAGCGCAAGTGCCGCCACCCGAGGGTCGGTGACGGCGTTGCTCGTGGTGTACCCGGCCGAGGCGCACACCCCGAGCGCACCGACCCGGTCGCCGGCGACGTCGCCGCGGCCGGCCAGCCAGCCGACGGCCGCGGAGATGTCGCGGGCCTTCAGCGCGGGACTCTCGTAGTCGCGGACCGCCCCGGCGCTGGCGCCGTAGCCGGTGTGGTCGAAGGCCAGCGTCGTGAAGCCCGCGGCGGCGAGCCGGGCGGCGTAGGGGTCCGCCATCTGCTCGCGGACGCTGGTCCACGTGCCCGTCACGACGACACCGGGCAGGGCCGCCTCGCTGTCCCCCGGCCGGTACACGACGCCTGCCAGGGGATCCCGGCCGCAGGGAACGCCACCGCCTCGGCGGTCACGCCGTCCGCCCGCCGGCGCGCCTCGTCCCGCCGTCTCGCGGGCGAGGGCGCCCCCGCCGTGGCCGTCGGCTCCGTGATCGGCGCGGTCATGTCAGCTCCTGTCGTCGGTGGGTGAGGTGTGCGAGGCCGACGGGGGTGCCCCCGTCGCCCGGGCCGCGGCGCGCTCGCCGGCCCGCTGCATGAGCTCGCCGTTGCCGATCTGCCACACGGGTGTCATCCGGATCGCCGCGATGCGCCAGCGTCTCCCGTTCCGGGCCAGCCGGGCGTCGTAGCGACCGCCCAGCGTCCACGTGTCGCCGCCTGCCGCCCGAGCACGAGCTCGCGGGCGGTCACCCGCTCGGGCGACCGTGCGGGCGGCCGCAGCCGCGGTGGGGGTGTCGGACGTCAGCCGCTTCCGGCGGACGTACCGTGCCGCGTTCGGCCACGGCCCGGGCAACGGCGCACCTGACCCCGCAGCGCCGACGACGAGCTGGTCCGCTGCGCACGTCCGGGGGCGCGGCCCCGCTCACCACGGGACCGGACGGCCGTCCCGGAAGAACCCGCCGGTAGGGCCGCCGTCGGGCAGGTCGACCGCGAACATGACGCTGGCCGCGCCGTCGGCCACCGGCCGTCCCCCCGGACCGCCCATGTCGGTGGCCACCCACCCCGGACACACGGCGTTGACCAGGATCCTCCGGGGCCGCAGGTCGGCCGCGAGCTTGACGGTCAGCATGTTGAGCGCCGCCTTCGACACTGAGTACGCCGGCGCCCCGCCCGAGCCGGCGGTCTCGGCGAACGAGCCGGCCCCACTCGACACGTTGACGAGACGGCCGCCCGTGGCCAGCAGCGGGACCACCGCGACCGCGACCCGCCAGGCGCCGACCACGTTCGTCGCCATGGCCTCGGCGACCGTCGTGAGGTCGGCGGCGGCCGCGGTCGCGCCGGAGTCGTAGTGGATCGCGGCGTTGTTGACGACGATGTCGAGCCGGCCCGTCTCCGCCCGGATCCGCTCGACGGCCCGGTCGACGTCGTCCTGGCGTGTGACGTCGAGCCGGAGCGGCCGCAGGTCGAGCGAGGAGTCCTCGCGGCGGAGGCGGTCGGCCGCCTCCTCGCCGGCCGCAGCGCCGCGGCTGCCGAGCAGGACGACGTCCCCGCGCGCCGCGCACCGCCGCGCGACCTCCCGGCCGATGCCGCGGTTGGCACCCGTGACCAGCACGACGCGACCGGTGCTCACGGACCTCACTCCCCCGCGTGCCGCAGCTCGTAGCGCTCGCCGGCATGGCGCGCGGCCTGGATCACGACGAGCCCGGCGCACAGCCCCGCCAGCAGGGCCAGCACGACGAGCGCGGCAGCCCCTGTCGCGACGGGGACGGCCGCCGCGAGCAGGGCGGCGACGACGATCCGGTGCGTACTCCGGGTACGGACCATCCGCAGCCGGAACGCCACGTGGGCCAGCAGGTAGAGCGCGACGCCGCCGAGCAGGCCGGCGAGCGCGGGCGCGGGCAGCGCATCCGCGAGGGTGTGGTCGCCGGTGTCGGCCACGTACTCCAGCACCTTCTTGAGGCCGAGGGCGAAGAGCACGATGCCGGCGACCATCGGGAGGTGGAGGAGGCTGTAGGCGTCGCGGGCGATCCGGACCCGGTGCTCCCCCTCGGCCCCGGCGAGGACCCGCCGGGCGACGATCTGGACCATGTCGAAGTACAGCCACCACAGCGAGCAGACCACGGTCAGCCCGAGCGCGGTGGCGCCGATGACCGGCCAGCTGACGGCCAGGTCGGCCGCCCCGACGCCGATCGCCACGACGGTCTCGCCGAGGGCGATGATGATCACCAGGCCGTGGCGCTCGGCGAAGTGGCCGGGCGAGGTGAGGCGCCAGCCCCGGCCCAGGTAGGCCCCGCCGTAGTCGACGACGAGCGCGGTCACCCAGAGCGCGACCTGCCACGTCCCGCCGGTCTGGGAGGCCGCGACCAGCAGGCCCGTCCCGGCCGCGGTGCTGGCCGCGAAGCCGGCGATGCGGCGGCGCAGCCCGGGGTCGTCCTCGCTGAGCAGGTAGAAGAGCAGGAGGTGGACCGCCCGGACGACGAAGTACGCGAGCGCGAACACCAGGGGGCCGGACAGCCCGCCCGGGAAGTCGTCGAAGGCCTCCGGGATGGTGAGGGCCATGAGCATGACGCCGCCCATGGCGACGAACACGGCGATCCGGACCACGCCCTCGTCGGCCCGGACCACGTTGCCCAGCCAGGCGTAGCCCACCCAGCACCACCAGACGACGGCCAGGATCAGCAGCCCCCGCCCGAGCCCGCCCCAGCTGAGGTCGTCGGCCATGAGGCTCGTCACCTGGGTCATGGCGAAGACGAAGACCAGGTCGAAGAAGAGCTCGAGCGGGGTGACGCCCGAGGTGGCCGTCGTGGCCTCGATCCGGATCCGGTGACGCAGCGCCACCGACGGATCATGTCACGGGCCGCAGCGGCTCAGAAGAGGCGCGGCCGCGGGTGCAGCCGGAGCACGGCCCGGCCGAGCAGGCCCGCCCCGGGGACGGCCCCCACCGACCAGGAGTCCACCCCCTCGGCCGGGTTGTCCCGCTCGACCCACCACCCGTCCGGCACCCGGGCCACCAGCCGCTTGACCGCCACCGGCCGGTCCCCCGGCAACCGGACCACGACGAGGTCCCCCGGCGCCGCCCTCGGACCGCCCCGGACCAGCAGCAGGTCCCCCGGTCGCAGGGTCGGCAGCATGGACCGGCCCCGGACCCGCACCACCCGCCACCCCCGCCACCGGGCGGGCGCGACTCCCCCCGGCTCCCCCGGCGGCAGGGCGGTGTCCACGCTTGTAGTGTCCAGGGACCCGGTGGACGAGCCCGGGCGGACGCAGCCGTGGAGAGGATGGAACCGGATGTTGAGCCGGTGGATCAGCCGTCGAGTGATCGACGTCAGCGCCCACTGCGACCTGCCGTGCGGGGTCTACGACCCGGCCCAGGCCCGCATCGAGGCGGAGTCCGTCAAGATGATCCAGGAGAAGTACCAGAGCAACGAGGACCCGGTCTTCCGTCAGCGGGCGGTGCTCATCAAGGAGCAGCGCGCCGACCTCGTCAAGCACCACCTGTGGGTGCTGTGGACGGACTACTTCAAGCCCCCGCACTTCGAGAAGTACCCGCACCTGCACCAACTGTTCAACGAGACCACCAAGCTGGCCGGCGCCGCCGGCGCCAAGGGCGCCATGGACCCAGCGGTCGGCGAGCAGCTGCTCGCCAAGATCGACGAGATCGCGAAGATCTTCTGGGAGACGAAGCAGGCCTGACCGGCACCCCTGGCACGACCCGGGAGCGGGAGGGCCGGGCGCCGCACCGACGTGGTGCGCCGCCCGGCCCTGCTCGCGGCGGCCCCGGCTACAGCGTGCCGGTGTCGAGCAGCGGCTCCTGGACACCGTCCGGGTCCTGCGACGGCCAGGTCCAGTCGAGGTTCCCGCCCGACCGAAGCGCGGTGCGGACGTCCGCCGGCGACGCCGACGGGTTGCCGACCAGGTACAGCGCCGCGGCCCCGGCCACGTGCGGGCCGGCCATCGACGTGCCGGACAGCGTGCTGTACCCGCCGCCGCGGTACGTCGAGAGGATGCACACCCCGGGCGCGATGATGTCGACGTCGGCGCCGTGGTTGGAGAAGTCCGCGAACGTGTCGTCCACGTCGGAACGGCAGGTCGCCGCGCCGCCGCCGCCGGGCCGACCGTCGAAGTCCGCGAGCGCGCTCACCGTGACGACCTCGTCGTAGGCGGCGGGCACCGCGGTCGAACTGTCCGCGGCACTGTTGCCGGCCGCCACGACGTAGGTGACACCCGCGGCCACCGAGGCGCAGACCGCCTGGTGCAACAGGTCGCCGTTGGTGAAGCCGCAGTTGCCGTCGTCGCTGCCGCCGCCGCCGAGGCTCATGTTGGCAACCTCGATGGAGCCGGCGTTGGCGGTGACGAAGTCCACCCCGCAGATCACGGTGGACCACGAGCCCGAGCCGCTGTTGCTCAGCACGCGCACCGGCCAGAGCCGGGCACCCGGGGCGACGCCCACGACGCCGGCGGAGTTGTCGAGCGCGCCCACGGTGCCGGCCACGTGCGTGCCGTGGCCGTTGCCGTCGTCGGCGCTGCGCCCGCTGGAGCAGTTCCTGGCGCCGGCGGTGTAGACGTTGAGATCCGGGTGGTCGAGGTCGATGCCGGTGTCGATGACGGCGACGTCGACGTCGACCCGGGTGTCGACGCCGTCGATGGCCGCCGTCGGGCTCTGCTCGGCGTCGACCCGGTCGATCCCGGTCGGGACGGTCTGGGCCGTCATGCTCACCGGCCGGTCGGGCACCACGGCGGCGACGCCGGGGGTGCGGGCCAGCGCGGCCGCGGCGGCCGGGCTGAGCCGGGCGGCATAGCCCCGCAGGGCGTGCCGGTAGACGTGGGTGACGTCGGCGCCCCCGGATCGCCCGGCGTCCGAGGCCGCCGTGGCAGGCTCCACACCCCGGTCGACGGTGACGAGATAGGTGGTCCTGGTCTCGGCTGCCGGTGCGGCGGTCGCGGACGGTGCCAGGACCGTGGCCGCGAGGGCGGGGAGGAGGGAGGCGGCGGCGACGGCGGCGAGGGTGCGGTGGGCGGCTCTCATGGCGGATCCCCTCGTGCTACTGAGAGTAGGAAACACATCACGCTAGGGAGCGTCGTGTGTAGCGCGCAACGACCGAAAGGGCACCGTCGGAACCCCGTCCGCACCCCACCGGCGTGAACGATCATCGGACTTTGGTCCCCGGTGACCGCCCCGGTCCGTCGGCACCCTGTCGCCCGTGCGCGTGCCCCCGAGGTCTCCGGCCGGCGTCCGGGCCTTCCTGCTCGTCGCCGGAGGCGTGCTGGCGCTGCTGGGTTCGGTGGCGGTGGCCGGGCCGGCGGTGGCCGGGACCCCGCGCGCTTCCGGCTCCCCCGCGGCCGAGGTGACGCTCACGGTCTTCTGGGGCGACGGCTGCCCGAAGTGTGCGGAGCAGGAGGTGCTGCTCGACCGGCTGGCGCGGGAGCACCCGAGCCTGACGGTGCAGCGCCACGAGGTCTGGTTCGACGAGGCGAACGCCGAGCTGTTCCGCGAAACCGCGGCCGACCTGGGGGTGGCGGCCGGGTCGGTGCCGACGACGGTCCTCGGCGAGCGGGTGTGGATCGGCCACACCGCCGCCATCGGCGAGGACCTCGAGCGGGCCGTCGCGGCGGCCGTCGCCGGGGACCCCGTCCCCTCGGGCGTCTACGGACGGGGTGGCGAGGGCACGTGCGACGCCGGGGCGCTGTGCGAGGCGCCGGGACGGGCCACCGTGGACGTGCCGCTGCTCGGTGAGACCGAGGTGGGGTCCGGGTCGTCGGCGTCCCTCGTGCTGTCGACGCTGGCCATCGGGTTCGTCGACGGCGTCAACCCGTGCTCGCTCTGGGTGATCTCGATCCTGCTGGCGATCGTCATCCGCACCGGGTCCCGCCGGCGCGTCCTCGCCGTGGGATCGGTCTTCCTCGCCGTCACGGCAGGCATGTACGCCGTGTACATGGCGGGGATCTACTCCGCCCTCACCGTGGTCGGGTTCCTGGGGTGGATCCAGGTGGTGGTCGGGGTGGTGGCGGGAGTCGTCGGGGCGCTCAGTGTCAAGGACTACGTCGCCTTCCGCCGCGGGCCCTCGCTCACCATCCCGGACGGCGCGAAGCCGGGCATCTACCAGCGGATCCGCCGGATCGCCGGTCAGCGGGCCCTGGTCCCGGCGCTGGCGGCGACGGCGGCGCTCGCTGTCGCCGTGTCGCTGCTCGAGACGCCGTGCACCGCCGGGTTCCCGATCCTGTGGACCGGGCTGCTGGCCGAGGCGAACGTCTCGGCGCCCACCGCCGCCGGGCTGTTCGGGCTGTACATGGTGCCGTTCCTGCTGGACGAGCTCGTCGTGTTCGGGCTGGCGGTGGCCACCATGCGCGCCGCCCGGCTGCAGGAGACCCACGGCCGGGTCCTCAAGCTCGTGGCCGGGACCACCATGCTGGCCCTGGCCGGGGTCATGCTGCTGGCACCGGAGGTCATGGAGGACGTCCTCGGCGCCACGCTGGTCTTCCTCGCCGCCGCCGCGGCGGCCGCGGCCGTCCACGGCACGACGCTGCTGCTGCGACGTCACCGGGCTCGCGGCTCGTCCGGGCCGGGGCCGGGCGAGCGGCCCGGGACCGAGCGGGAGCCCGTCGGCTCCCCCACCCCGTAGCCTCGTGGACCGTGTCGGTCGACCTGCGGCTCATCACCCCGGACGACGCGGCCGCCACGGCGGAGCTGCTGCGCCGGGACGCGGCGTTCCTCGCCCCGTGGGAGCCGGAGCGCGAGGAGGACTTCGCGACGGTCGAGGGTCAGCAGCGCGCGCTCGAGAGATCCCTCGCGGACCACGCCGCCGGCCTGGCCGTGCCGTGGGTCGTCCTCGAGGACGGCGGCATCGTCGGCCGGATCACGCTGTTCGCCGTCGTCCGCGGGGCGTTGCAGTCGGGGACGCTCGGCTACTGGGTGACGCAGGCCCGCAACGGGCGCGGCATCGCGACCGCCGCCGTGGCCGCCGCCCTGCGGGTCGCGTTCGGCGAGCTCGGCCTGCACCGGGTCCAGGCGGACACGCTCGTGCACAACGTCACCTCCCAGCGGGTGCTGCAGCGCAACGGCTTCCAGCGGATCGGGCTGGCGCCGCAGTACCTGCGGATCGCGGGCCGGTGGCAGGACTGCTACCTCCACCAGCGACTCGCCGGACCCGCCGGACCGTCCGCTCAGTAGGTCCGTCCGCCGAGTCGCAGCACGACCTCCAGCTGCCCGGCCCGGCGGGCGGCTCCCGGGTCCGTGAGCCGGGCCGCCTCCGCCAGGATGCCGGCGGCGGTCGCCCGCACCTGGCCGGCGAACTCCGCGACGGCCGAGTCGGACGCCTCGTCGCCCGCCTCGCGCAGGGACCGCTCCACCCGCACCGCGAGGGCCGGGACCCGGGCCGCCAGCGCGTCCACGGCCCCTGCCGCCGACGACGGACCCGGGACGGCCTGCCCGGCTGTCCCGTGGACCACGCCCGCTGCGGCTCCGACGACGAGCACGGCGGTGGACAGGTCGAGCAGCCGTCGCAGGACCCGGCGCGACGGCGGCTGCCGCATCAACGGAGTCGCCGGAGCGTCCTCGAAGCGGTAGGCGCCGGAGAACTCCACCGGGCAGCCGCGCTCCGGCGAGACGTTCGACATCACCTGCACGCGCGGATGGGACAGGTCCGCGGCGAACAGCAACCGGCCCTCCGCGCCGTCGGCCGCGACGACCGCGTGCGTGACCAGACCCCCGCCGACGGGCCGGGCGACGACCCCGCTGAGCCGGTACACCGGGCCACCCGCCTCCGCGCTGAGGGCCGACGGCTCCCCGTCCGGCAGCCACACCGCCCACAGCGTCCCCGGCCGGGCCCACGCGGGCGACGGCCGGTCGAGGAGGTCGAGGGCGTACGCGTGGCCGGCCGCGAGCAGTGCCAGCGGGACGTCCGCCCGAGCCCACGTCATGACGGCGAGCAGCCGCTCCGCCAGACCCGCGGGAGCACGGACGAGACCGTCGAACCCGGACCACGACACCAGGGTGCGCAGCGCGCTGCGGCGGTCCTCCGGCACCGTGGTGGCGGGGAGGGCGCCCGCGCGCAGACCTTCGGGGAGGTACCGACGCTCCCAGGCCGACCAGTCGGGGACCTGTCCGCAGGCGTGGGGTGCCGCCGTCGCGATGACGTCCATGAATCCCTGCCAAGCTGTGCGACGACCCGGGGTCCAGGGGGTCATGGGCCGGAGCGGCGCAGGGGCAGGGCGCCGGTTTCGAGCGAGCTCCGCAGACTGTAGGAGCGGCACCGGGGCGGGATCAAATCGGGCGCCCGCGAGCTCCCGGCCCGGGAAACGGATCACATCCGTGCCCGGCGCCGGCGGTCAGGTCAGGAGCTCGCCGACGTCGATGTCGCCCTCCACGACACCGCGAGCGACCACCTGCACCTTGACCCGGTGGTCCCGGGCGTAGCGGCGCAGCAGCTCGAACGCCGCCGTCGGCGTGATCGCGCGCTTGGCGGCGACGTAGCCCTTGGCCTGCTCGACCACCACGCGCGAGGACAGGGCGCGCTGCAGGTCGTCGGTGAAGATCTCGCGCTGCTGCAGGTCCCGGGCGTGCACGAGGAAGGCCGTGGCGACGTCGGCGAAGGTCTGGCCGGCGGCGGCCTGCTCGCCCTCGGGACCACCCGCCTCGGCGGCGTACAGGTTGAGGGCGCCGATGGTGATCCCGTCCAGGGCCATCGGGAAGCTGTGGACGGCCCGCATCCCGCAGGCGACCGCCTTGGGCCCGAACGCCGGGAAACGCTCGTCCGTGGCGAGGTCCGCCGCGATGACGACCTCGCCGGTCCGGTAGGCCATGAGGCACGGCCCCTCGTCCAGCTCGATCTGCAGTGCCTCCAGCGACTGGAGGATGCCGTCCGAGGTCGCGAGGAAGTGCAGCCGCCCCAGGTCGTCGCCCATCATGACGCCGGCACCGGCGACGCCGAGGATGCGACCGACGTCCGCCCCGAGCTGGGCCATGACGTCGTCCAGGGTGTACTGGCCGACCAGGGTCCCCGCGAAGCGGGCCAGCACGGCGGCCATCTCGGTGTGGTCGATCGTCCCGGGGGCGTTCCCGGAACCGTGCATGCGTCACCTCCCGTGGGCGCGCGGCCGTGCCCCGCGCGGGCGCCATCCTGACACGCACGGACGGGGACCGGTCGAGGGCCGGGACATGGCGGGCCTCACCGTCGAGGACCCCGCGCCGGACCCGGCATCCGAGCGGGGGCCCGGCCCGACGACGACCCCGGTCGCGGCGCCGTCCTCCGATCCCTCCGGGCCCCGGCTCACTGCCGCGCGGGCAGCACCGACGCCAGCCAGCCGACGAACTCGTTGGGGTTGCGGGACTGGGTCCACACCGTGCCGGGGCCGATGAAGTCGAAGACGAACCCCTCGCCGGACTTCATCGTCGCCATGAAGCCCTGCCGGGCGGCGCGGCGGATCTGGGGCCGCACCCGGTCCTCGTAGGCCACGACGTGGCCGGTGTCGACGGTGAACCCACCGCCCTCCGGCAGGTCGTGACGGTCCAGCGCGCCGTAGCAGGCGGCGACGACCTGGCCCTGGCCGGAGGCGTGCACCGTGAAGCCGCCCTCCCCGCCCGCAAGGTTGCCGAACCCGCCCCACTTGGTGTCGAGGGTGACGCCCGCCTCGGCCGCGAGCCACGAGCCGCGCGTGAGCACCACGCCGCGCTCCGGCGTCACCGGCAGGGCGAGGGCGTCACCGGGCAGGCGCGCCGCCAGGTCCACCCAGCCCGGGTGCTCGGGGTGGGCCCGGTAGGTCGTGATGAACAGCGACTCCCCACCCAGGACGCTGCGGCTGAGCGACTTCATGAGCCCGCCCTGCATCTTCGCCTCGACCTCGATGCCGAGGGAGTGGGCGGCCATGGCGCCGGACTCGGCCTGGATCGTCTCGCCCGGGGCGAGGTGGGCGCGGACGACCGCGAACGACGGCTGGTGACGCGTCTCGATGCGCAAGCGCCGGACTCTAGGACCCCCGGCCGGAGCCGCGGGGCCGCGCACGCCATGCTGGGGCGGTGACCGGGACCCAGGACCTCACGGGACGGACGGTGGCCGTCACCGGCGCCACCTCGGGGCTGGGGCTGGCCTCGGCGCGGGCGCTCGCCGGGCGGGGGGCGCGGGTGATCCTCACGGCCCGGGACGCCGGGCGGGGCGAGGCGGCCGCGGCGGGGGTGCGCGAGGCGGTCCCGGACGCCGACCTGACGGTGGAGTCCCTCGACCTGGCCGACCTGGCGTCGGTCCGGGCCTTCGCCGAGCGGCTGACCGCCGCGACGTCCCGGCTCGACCTCCTGCTCAACAACGCCGGCGTCATGATGCCGCCGCGGCGGCGCACCACGGCGGACGGCTTCGAGCTGCAGCTCGGGACCAACCACCTCGGGCACTGGGTGCTGACCGCCCTGCTCCTGCCCGTGCTGCTCGCCACCCCCGGGGCCCGCGTGGTCACGGTGTCGAGTCTGGCCGCGCGGGGCGGCCGGCTGAGCGAGGCCGACCTGCGGTCCGACGTCCCGTACCGGCCGGCGGGGGCGTATGCCACGAGCAAGCTGGCGAACCTCGTGTTCGCCCTCGAGCTGGACCGCCGCCTGCGCGAGGCCGGGCGCGACACCCGGAGCCTGGCGGCGCACCCCGGGGTCTCGGCGACCAACCTGGCCGCCACCACGGGGCTGCCCGGACCCCTGGTCCGGCTCGGCGCGCTGCTCATGCAGAGCGCCGAGCACGGGGCACTGCCCCAGCTGCACGCCGCGACCGCCCCGGACGTCCGCGGCGGCGACTACTACGGCCCCGCGGGCCCGGGGGAGTTGCGCGGGCGCCGGGTGCGCCGGCTCCCGCTGCCCGCCCCCGCCCGTGATCCCGGCGCCGCCGGCCGGCTGTGGGCGGTGTCCCGCGACCTCACCGGGGTGGACGTGGATCCCGGGGGCGGGTGAGGACCAGCAGGCTGTTGACCACGCCGGGCGGCGGGTGGTGCTCGCCCTGGACGCACAGCGCCGCCGGGACCGCGGCCGGGCCGATCCGGCGGTACAGCAGCCGGCGGCCGTCGTCCGGCACCGTCCGGGCCGCCAGCACCGCGGTCGCGGCGGCGGTCCCGGCGGCCCGCGAGAGGACGGCCGACTTGGCGCCGTCGTCCGTCCCGACCAGCGCCGCCACCAGGACGAGGTCGGCGTCGCGGTAGTCGTGCTCCGCCGCGTCCCCCACGGCGAACGACACCCGCCGGGGGTCGGCGCCCACGGAGCGGGCCACCCGGGCGCCCGCCGCCACCGCGGCGACGTCCCGGTCCAGGCAGGTCACCGCGAGACCGGGCACGAGCCGGGCCAGCACCAGCGCGGTCAGCGGCAGCGGCCCGGCGCCCGCCACCACGGCCCGCCTCGGCTCCCGGCCCAGGACCCGGCGGACGACCGCGCGCTCCCACCCGACCAGCCGGGCGTAGTGGGCGGCGTACGGGAAGGCCCCGACCGGCGCCCGGCCGGAGGCCACCAGCCCCGCCCAGTGCGCCTCCAGCAGCGCCTCGCCCCGCGCGCTGAGGCACCGGGCACGCTCGGCCACCGCCGCGGACACCTCGGCCAGCTCCCCCGGCGCCAGCCGGAACGCCTCCGCGACCAGGGCCCGGAAGAGGGCGTCGACCCGCGCCGCGGGGCGCAGGTCGGTCGACTCCAGTTCCGCCACGAGGAGCTCCAGTCGCGCCGCGGCCTCGGCGGGCCGCCCCGCGGCGTCCCCCGGTCGCACCGGGGGCCGCAGGTCGTCACCGGCCCGCCTCACGAGGGCGCCGCCGTCCGCGACGCGCCGGAGCCGGTCAACCGCCAGCGCACGGCCCGCTCGCGGTCGGCCCACAGCCGGGCGTAGCGGCCCTCCGGGTCTGCCAGCAGCTCGTCGTGGGTGCCCGACTGGACGACCCGGCCGCCGTCCAGGACGACGATCCGGTCGGCGGTGCGCACCGTCGAGAGGCGGTGGGCCACGACGATCGTGGTGCGCCCCCGGCTGAGCGCGGCCAGGCCCTGGTGGACGTCCCGCTCGGTCAGCGGGTCCAGGGCGGCGGTGGCCTCGTCGAGGAGCACGACGGGCGAGTCCTTGAGGATCGCCCGGGCGATCGACACCCGCTGCCGCTCGCCGCCGGACAGGGTGAGGCCGCCCTCGCCGATCCAGGTGTCGTAGCCGTCGGGAAGCGCGGTCACGAGGTCGTGGCAGCGGGCGGCCCGGGCCGCGGCCTCGACCGCGGTGTGGTCCACCCCGGGGGCACCGAAGGCGATGTTGTCGCGGACGGTCCCCGCGAACAGGTAGACGTCCTGGAACACCACCGTGACGGCCCGGCGCAGCTGCTCGGCCGTGAGGTCGGGCAGCGGGACCCCGCCGAGGCGCACCTCGCCGCGGTCCGGGTCGTGGAACCGGGCGGCCAGGGCGAGCAGCGTCGACTTGCCGGCCCCGGACGGCCCCACGACCGCCGTCACGGCGCCGGCGGGCGCGGTGAGCGAGACCTCGCGGAGGACCGGGGCCGACCGGTCGTAGCCGAACGTCACGCGATCGACGGTCACGGTGTGGCCGTCGGGCTCGGCGAGCGCCCGCTGCGGGAAGCGCTGGGGCTCCAGCGCGTGCATCCGCCGGATCCGGGTGAGGGCGGCGTCGGTCAGCCGCAGCCCCTCCACCTCGATGGCGACCGAGACGAGCGGGGCGTACACGCGCAGCACGAGGACGAGGAACACCACCGCCGTCAGCCCGTCGACGCGCCCGCCCAGCAGCTGGTACCCGACGACGGCGATCACCAGGGGCACGCCGAGGAAGACGGTGCCGATGGCGAGGTAGGCCAGCGGGGTGATCCGCACCGCGAGGTCGTCGTTGACCTGCCGCATCCGGGCGACGGCGTCGCGGTACCAGTCGAGGGCGGCGCCGACCCGGTTGTACGACCGCGCGGTCGCGATCCCCTGGACGTACTCGACGATGCGGCCGTTGGCCTCGGCGAGGGTGTCGGCCCGGGCCAGCGCCTGCCGCACGAACGACCGGTTGACCCCGACGAAGACGGGCACGGCGGCGGCGATGCTGGCCCCGGTCGCCAGCGCGAGCAGCGGGTCGACGACGGCCAGCCCGGCCACCGTCGCCACCGGCACGATCGCCCCGCCGACCAGGGTCATGAGCCCGTTGTGGGCGAACACCGCGACCTGCTCGTGGTCCGCTCCCAGCACGGCCGAGACGTCGCCCGTCCGACGGCCCGTCACCTCGCCGACCGGTAGGGCCTGGACGTGGCGCAGCGCCGCGATCCGCCCCTCCCCGACGGCGTGGAAGGTGCGGACCCAGGCGAAGTGGTTGGACGCGTACCAGAGCCCGTACTGCGCGACGACCGAGCCGATGACGACGGCGCTCACGACGACCGCCTCCCGGTCGGTGAGCGCCCCGGCCCGGATCCGCTCGACGACCCAGGCCACCGCCGCCACCGGCACGGTCATCGCGACCGACGCGAGCATGCGCAGCCCCACCGCCGCCCGCAGCGCCCGGCCGTGGTCGCCGAACGACCGCCACAGGGTCGCCAGCGAGCCGCCGTGGGCGACCGGAGTCCCGGGGTCGGATGCGGCGGGACCGGCGGTCCGAGGGCTCACGCCGGCCGCCCGGCGGGCTCGGGCGTCCCCGGCGACTCCACCGCGGTGAACGCCTCCCACAGCCCGGCGTACTCGCCGCCGGCGGCCAGCAGGTCGTCGTGGCGGCCGCGCTCGACGATCCGCCCGCCGGACATCACGAGGATCTGGTCGGCCCCGGCGACCGTCGACAGCCGGTGGGCCACCACGACGATGGTGCGGCCCGGCACCAGCGCGGCGAGCGCGTCCTGCAGCGCGGTCTCGTTCTCGGTGTCGACGTGGGCGGTGACCTCGTCGAGGAGGACCACGGGGGCGTCCTTGAGCAGGGCGCGCGCCACCGAGAGCCGCTGCCGCTCGCCTCCGGACAGCCGGGCCCCGCGCTCGCCGAGGCGGGTGGCGTAGCCGTCCGGCAGCGCGGCGACGACGTCGTGGATCCGGGCGGCGCGGGCCGCGGCCTCGAGCTCGGCGTCCGAGGCGTCCGGGCGGGCCAGGCGCAGGTTCGCCGCCACGGTGTCGTCGAACAGGAACGTCTCCTGCTGCACCAGCGCCACCTGCTCCATGAGCTGGGCCACCGGCAGGTCCCGGACGTCGGTCCCCGCCACCCGCACGACGCCGGCGTCGACGTCGGCGAAGCGGGCGACGAGGCGCAGCAGCGTCGACTTCCCGGCCCCCGACGCGCCGACGACGGCGGTGACGGTGCCGGGCCGGGCGACCAGCGAGACCTCGCGCAGGGCGGGAGACGGGCGGCCCTCGTCGTCGCGGTGGGCGAAGGAGACGGCCTCGAGCTCGACGGTCGGGGGGCCGAGCGTCGCCCGCGCCGCCGGTTGTGGCAGGACCGGGGCCCGGTCGAGCTCGTGGACGAGCGCCGCCCCCACGGCGAGGCGGCCGAGCTGGGTGGTGAGCTGGACCACCTTGAGCAGCGCGGTGGTGTAGCCCAGCCCGAGGACCAGGAAGAACAGCAGGTCCGCGGTGGACAGCTCGCCGCGGGACCACCACCACAGCCCGGCGGGCAGGACGACGACCACGTTGCTGGACAGCAGGGTGGAGAACCCGGTGTGGACGGGCAGCAGCCGCCGGCCCCAGTCCGCCTGGAACCGGGTGGCGTCGCGGATCGCCCCCGCCGTCTCGGCGAACAGCTCCTCCCCGCGCTGGAAGGTGCGGACCACCGCCACGCCGCGGACGAACTCGACGATCGAGGCGTTCATCCGCGACATCGCCCGCCCGTAGGCCTCGATCCGCGCCGTCCCGATGCCGGCCCCGATCACCATGAGGGGCACCGCGACCGCGACCACCGACGCCGCCGCCAGACCCATCCGGAGGTCGACGACGAGCAGCCAGACCGTGATCCCGGCGAGCGTGCCGGCCGACGACACGAGATCCGGGATCGCGTGGGCGAGGAACGACTCCAGGCGCTCGACGTCGTCGTTGAGGGTGCGCTGCACGGCGCCGGACCGGCGCCGGGTCAGGTAGCCCAGCGGCACCTCCCCGAGGCGGCGGCCGATCCGCAGCCGCAGGTGCTCCAGGGTGGCGAAGGCGGCCCGGTGCGACATCCAGGTGGCGGCGCCGAGCAGGCCCGCCATGGCCAGGACCCCGGCCAGGGCGATGCCCGCTGCCACGGCGACGGCGCGCGAGGTGAGGTCGCCGGCGACCACGTCCCGCAGGACCAGGTACACGGCCCAGTACGGCAGGAACTGCGCCGCCGTGCCGCCCAGGGCGAGCATCGCGGAGGCGGCGTACTGCAGCCGGCCGTGCCGGGCGAAGGGCGCGAGCAGGCGGACGCCCTCGACGACCCCGGGGGCCCGGGCCGTCACGCGGCCGACCGGGTCACGACTGAACGTGACGGATCGCGTACCCCAAGTGTCCGGATCATCCAGACGAGATTAGGCCACACTTACCCACGGTCCCATCTTGACATGAAGAGATGTTTACATGAGGATTATTTGATGTGAACGAGGGCGGGCGGGACTTCGACGGCGTCGCCGAGCTGTTCAAGGTGCTGTCGTCGCCCGTCCGGGTGCGGGTCGTCCACGCCCTCACCGAGGGCCCGCGCCCCGTGCACGAGCTGGTCGACCTGCTCGGGCTCTCGCAGTCCCTGGTCTCCCAGCACCTGCGGATCCTCCGCGGGGCCCGCCTGGTCGCCACCGAGCGCCGGGGCCGGGAGGTCGTGTACGCCCTCGCCGACGACCACGTCGCGCACGTCCTGCTCGACGCCCTCCACCACATCGAGGAGCCGGACCGATGACCGTGACCACCGACCAGCCCACCGACCACACCCCCGCCGAGGCCCACCACCACACCCACGGCCCCGGCTGCGGGCACGAGGCCGTCATCCATCTCGACCACGTGGACTACCGGCACGACGACCACTGGCACCGCGAGCACGCGGGCCACTACGACGAGTGCACGACATGCCGTTGCGGGGACTGCTCCGACAGCTGCGCCGCCTGCACCTGTGCCACCTGCACGTGTCCCACCTGCACCCACGCGACGTGCTCGTGCGCGCACTGCACGGACAGCTGCGCCAACTGCGTGTGCAGCGACTGCTCCTGCGCCACCTGCCGCCACGCCGCCTGACCCACCCCGCCCCGCCGGCACCCCTCCCCGGCCCCGACCTCGGGGCCGGCGGCCGCCTCAGGTGGCGGAGGCGCGGTGGATGCTGTCGATGGCGGTCGCGAGGGCGGCGTCGAACTCCGCGTCGCTCTGCTGCGCCGAGAGGTCCTCGATGAGCGCGCGGGAGAAGCTGGCGATGAGGCCGGGGTTGCGGGCCAGGCGCTCGTTCGCGTCGTCGCGGGAGTACCCGCCGGACAGCGCGACCACCCGCAGCACCTGCGGGTGCGCCATGATCTCGGAGTAGAAGCCGTCGACGCTCGGGATCGTGAGCTTGAGCATGATCTCGGCGCCCGCCGGCAGGGCCTCGACCCGGCGCACGATCCCCTCGAGCAACAGCGCCTCGGCCTTCTCCTTGTCCGGGGCGTGGATGTCGACCTCGGGCTCGATGATCGGCACCAGGCCCGCGGCGAGGATCTGCTCGCCCACGTCGAACTGCTGGTCGACGACCGCCGCGACCCCGGCCGGGTTCGCCGCCTTGACGACCGAGCGCATCTTGGTGCCGAAGACCTGCTGGCCCACGGCCCGCTGCAGCAGCTCGTCCAGCTGCGGCATCGGCTTCATGACCTGGACGTCGTCGCGGACGTCGGCCAGGCCCTTGTCGACCTTGACGAACGGCACGACGTTCTTCACCGACCACAGGTAGTCCGCCGTGGGGCGGCCCTCGACCTCGCGGTCCATCGTGCCCTCGAAGAGGATGGCGCCGAGGATCTTCTCGCCGGTGAAGCTGGGGCTGGTGATGATGCGGCTGCGCATCCGGTGGACGAGGTCGAACATCTCCTCGTCGCCGGCGTAGGCCGACTCCGGGACGCCGTAGTGGGCCAACGCCTTGGGCGTGCTGCCGCCGCTCTGGTCGAGCGCGGCGATGAAGCCGGTGGCGTTCGCGACCTTGTCGCGCATCTCCTCGCGCGTGGTGGTGGCCATGGGTCTGCCTTCCTGTGTCCCGCCCGCCCGGCCCCGGGGTCAGTCCCCGGGGACGAGCAGGCCTCGCTGGTACGCCCTGACGAGGCGTCGTGGCACCTCGACCTTACGGCCGTCGACGGTGATCGTGACGAGGGCCACCGGGGCCGCCTTCCAGCGGGACCGGCGGTGGCGGGTGTTGCTGCGGGACATGCGGCGCTTGGGGACGGCCACGGCGGGCTCCTTCGCTCTCGGGGACGGGTGGTGGTCCGGATGACGGGACGGCGACGGCCGTCAGGTAGGGCGAGCGGACGACCGGCCGGCCGTCGGACGCCAGGGCGGTGAAGGCCTCGCGGGCCACCGAGCGGAAGCGCTCCCGCCCGGCCGGTTCCAAGCCGCTGCTGACCGCGAGGTGGAGCGGTGAGTCGTCGACCAGCCGCACGGCCTCGTCGACATCGGCGAACCGCCACTCGTGCTCCCCCCGCCGCAGGCGCACGGTCCGTCCCGCGCCGAGCCACCGCTCGACGTTCCCGGGAACGCCCCAGTCGGTCGGTGCCGGGGCCCCCGGCGGCGGCGGGGCGGCGTCGAGGACGGGCGCGGCGAACGGGTCGCCGGACGGGGCGGGACACCACGCGAGCACGCCCAGCACCCCGGCGGGGTGGGCCACCCGGCGCAGCTCGGCGGCCGCCGCCGCCGGGTCCCGCGCGAACATCACCCCGAGGCAGGACACCACGGCGTCGAACGCCGCGTCCGGCAGGGGCATCGCCTCGGCCCCGGCGGTGACGGCCCGCACCTCGACGCCGCGGTCGCGGGCCCGGGCCACGGCCACCTCGAGCAACCGGGACGCCGGGTCCAGCGCCGTCACGTCGGCACCACGCTCGGCAGCGGCCACCGCGAGGCCACCGGTGCCCGCGCCGACATCGAGGACCCGTTGCCCGCGCAGGGAGCCCAGGACGTCCTCGACCTCGTCGAGGAGGATCCCGGACAGCGGGGCGACGTGGTGGGCGAACGACTCGTAGCGGCCGCGGCTCCACATGGTCCCGGGGTCCGTCACGTCCCACCCCGCCCCGGCGCCGCCCTCACCACGACGACTTCGTGATCCCCGGCAGCTCGCCGCGCAGGGCCATCTGCCGGAGGTTGATCCGCGACAGCCCGAGCTTGCGGTAGACGGCCCGGGGCCGGCCGTCGACGACGTCGCGGTTGCGCAGCCGGGTGGGGCTGGCGTCCCGCGGCAGCGCCGCCAGCTCGCGCACCGCGGCGGCGCGCCGGTCGGCACCGGTCCCCGGGGCGGAGATCTCGCGCTTGAGCGCGGCCCGGCGCTCGGCGTAGCGGGCGACCACCTCGCGGCGCTGGGCGTCGCGGGCCCGCTTGCTGGCCTTGGCCATCAGCGCTCCTCCCGGAAGTCGACGTGGCGGCGGACCCGGGGGTCGTACTTCTTGAGCACCAGCCGGTCCGGGTCGTTGCGCCGGTTCTTGCGGGTGACGTAGGTGTAGCCGGTCCCCGCGGTCGAGCGCAGCTTGATGATCGGCCGGAGCTCCGTCCTGCGACCGGACGAGGAGGTGGCCATCAGACCTTGCCTCCCCGGGCGCGGATGTCGCGGACGACCGCCTCGATCCCGCGGGCGTCGACGACCTTGATCCCGCGGGCGCTGACGGTGAGGCGCACGTAGCGGTTCTCGCTCGGCAGCCAGTAGCGCTTGCGCTGGACGTTGACGTCGAACCGCCGCTTGGTGCGGACGTGGGAGTGGGAGATGTGGTGACCGAAGCCAGGGGTGGCCCCGGTCACCTGGCACACGCGTGCCATGGGCGCCTCCGCTCGATGATGACGGGGTGGATGACTGTGTGGAGGACCGTGAGAACGACTCTCGTTTAGAGTAGCGGCATGCAGACCCCCGTGACCGTCGTCTGCGGCCCCGACCGCGACCACTCCCTGCGGACCGCACGGCGCATCCTCGGCACCGACCCGGCGCGGGTCCTCGTCGAGCACGACCTCGCACAAGTCACGGCCGGACTGGTCGGGCGGACGGAGCAGTGGGGCGACGGCCGGGTCGAGGCGACGGTCGTCGAGCTGGCGCACGGCTGCGTATCGTGCACGCTGCGCGAGGACGTCCTGCCCGCCCTGATCGCCCTGGCCCGCTCCGGCCACGCCTCGCACATCGTGCTGCTGCTGCCGGACGTCGTCGAGCCCGCAGGCTTCGTCGAGGCCTTCCACGGCAGTCCGGTGCCCGACCCGGCGGGCGGCGAGACGACGGCCGCGACCCACTGCCGGATCAGCCGCATCGTGGCCGTGGTCGACGCCCCCTGCCTCGTCCCCATCGTCGCCGAGGGCCTCACCCTCGCCGAGACCGGCCGCGCGGCGGCCGACGCCGACGACCGCACCCTGGGCGAGGTCGCGATCCGCCAGGTCGAGACGGCCGACGTCGTGGTGGCGAGCGATGCCGGCCCCACCGAGCGGGCCCTCATCGAGCTGCTCAACCCCGGGGTCCGGCTCGTGTCCGAGACCGACGCCGTGACCGACGTCCTCCCGGTGGACCTCTTCGACCTCGAGCGTGCGCTCGACCGGGGGGACCCCAGCGTCGTCGCCGCCGGGCCCGAGGTCCGCCGGGACGCCGACGCCTGGTCGGTGACCTGGCGGGCGCGTGCCCCCTTCCACCCCGGGCGGCTGCACGACGCGCTCACCGATCTCACCGACACCGTGCTGCGCAGCCGCGGCACGGCGTGGCTCGCGGGTCACCCGGGCGCCATGGTCGGCTGGGACGGCGTGGGTCCCCGAGTCAGCCTCGGGGTGGTCGGCCCCTGGCTGGTCGACGCCGAACCCTGCGCCTGGGACCACGCCCACCCCCACCACCGGCTGCGCGCCGAACTGGACTGGGACGCCACCTTCGGCGACCGGTACCAGGAGCTCTGCCTCACCGGGGTGGGCGAGCTGCCCCACCGCGCCGTCGACGCCCTCGCCGCGGCCCTCCTCACCGAGGTGGAGCTGCGCGCCACCGACGACGGGCGCCGCGCCCCCGTGGGCGAGGACCCGTTCGCCGACGTCTTCATCCAGCCGGACCACGACCCGACCATCGGAATCAGCCAGGAGAGCGCATGAAGCCCGGCATCCACCCCGAGTACCGGCCCGTCGTCTTCCGCGATCGGGCCGGCGGACTCGCCTTCCTCACCCGGTCGACGGCCACCTCGGACACCACGGTCGACTGGGAGGACGGGCACACCTACCCCGTCATCGACGTCGACATCTCCTCCGCCAGCCACCCGTTCTGGACGGGCCGCGGCCGGGTCGTCGACACCGAGGGCCGGGTGGCCGCGTTCCGCCGCCGCTACCAGAAGGAC
>JBHJOJ010000050.1:0-6179 GCA_050329835.1 Kineosporiaceae bacterium
GGGACCGGCACCGGCCAGCAGCAGCAGGACCGCGGCCCGCCGGACCTCGCCCCCGCCGCCGCCGGGGGGCGGGGCGGGCGCGGCCCGTTCGCCCGCCGCGCGCAGGTCCGCCCCCAGCCGCGGCACGACCGTGCCGGCCAGCCAGGGCGGGACGGCGCTCACGCCCGGCCCTGCGCGGTGACGAGCTTCGCGGCGGCCACCGGCTCCACCTCGCCGATCCCGTAGGACGGGCACCACCGGGCGACCGGGCAGGCTCCGCAGGCCGGGCGCCGGGCGTGGCAGGTGCGGCGGCCGTGGAAGATCAGCCAGTGGGACGCCATGGTCCAGTCCCGCTTCGGCACCAGCGCCGCCAGGTCGCCCTCGACGGCCACCGGGTCGGTCTCGCCGGTGAACCCCAGCCGACCCGACAGCCGCAGGACGTGGGTGTCGACCGCGATGCCCGGGACCCCGAACGCGTTGCCCAGCACGACGTTGGCGGTCTTGCGCCCCACGCCGGGCAGGGTGACGAGGTCGGACATCCGCCGGGGGACCTCGCCGCCGAAGCGCGACACGAGATCGGCGCCGAGACGGATCAGCGACTGCGACTTGGCGCGGAAGAACCCCGTGGGGCGGACGAGCTCCTCGAGCTCCGCCTGGTCGGCGGCCGCGTAGGCGGCCGCGTCGGGGTACCGGGCGAACAGCACGGGAGTGACGGCGTTGACCCGCCGGTCGGTGCTCTGCGCCGAGAGGATCGTCGCGACCAGCAGCTCCAGCGGCGTGCGGAAGTCCAGCTCGATCCGCGCGTCCGGGTACCGCTCGGCCAGCGCCCGCAGGACGCGGCGGGCACGCCGGGTGCGGGCCAGTGGCGTCTCCGCCCGCAGGGTCGGACCCGCCGTGCTCACCGGGGCAGCCTATGGCCGACGCCGGGCGGGTGAGCGCCGCCGCGGCGCCTTCAGGCCCCCCGGGCGCGGACCGATGCGGAGAACCAGGGCGCTGCGGGCAATGGGCCCGGACGGGTGCCGATCGGACACGACGGAGGGAGCCGCATGATCCCGGCGCCACGGTCCCCCGCAGGGGACGATGCCCTCGCCGGCCCCGCCGACTCCTCCGGGCGGGCCGAGGCGGGCGACCCGTCGTCGATGTCCCTCGCCGACCTGCGGCGCCAGCGCACGCTGCTGGCAGGGGAGCTGCACGGCGTCCGCTACTGGCGGCGGATCGCCCGGGCGCAGACCGACCTCCTGGTCGCCGGGCTGGTCTACCACGGCCGGGACCTGGCGGGTCTGCACGCCGACGGTGGCCCCCCGGCGCGTCCCGCCGGGGAGCGGCTGGTCCGACTCCGGGAGCGGGACCGTCTGATGGCCACCTACGAGCACACCCTGCGCCACGATCTGGACCGCGTGACCCGCGAGCTGGCGGGACGGGTGGCGGGCGCCACCGTCGTCACCTCCCCCGGGCACTGCCCGTAGGGCAGACTCCTCGGGGGTGGCCGGTCCCACGGCCGGCGGTGAGGAGGGAAGGACGTGGTCAGTGTGCTGGACGACGTGGTCCGCCGGGCACCGTTGCTCGCAGCGCTGGACGACGACGACGCCGCGGCCGTCCTCGACCGCATGACCCCGCTCGACGTCAGCCGCGGCGACAAGCTGTTCACCGAGGGCGAACCCGGCGACTCCATGTTCATCATCCAGCGCGGCAAGGTGAAGCTCGGCCAGCGCTCGGTCGACAACCGCGAGAACCTGCTCGCGGTTCTGGGCCCGGGTCAGATGCTCGGCGAGCTGTCGCTGTTCGACCCGGGACGACGGACGGCCACCGCAGTGGCCGTCACCCCGTGCCGGGTGCTGACGATCGACCGGGCCGGTTTCGTCCCGCTGCTCGACCGGCCCGAGGTGGCGCTCACCCTCCTCGCCGCCCTGGCCCGGCGGATCCGGCGGACCAACGAGGCCCTGGCGGACCTCGTGTTCTCGGACGTCCCGGGGCGCGTGGCGAAGGCGCTGCTCGACCTGGCCAGCCGCTTCGGTCAGGAGACGGACGACGGCATCCTCGTCGCCCACGACCTCACGCAGGAGGAGCTGGCCCAGCTCGTCGGCGCCAGCCGCGAGACCGTCAACAAGGCGCTCGCCGACTTCACCGGCCGCGGCTGGCTGCGGCTGGAGCCGCGGGCCGTCACGATCCTCGACCCCCAGCGGCTGGCCCGGCGAGCCCGCTGACCAGCGCCAGCAACGCGACCAGGGTGAGCCCCTCGCCGGACTCCCCGCGCCGGACCAGGTCGGCGATCTCGTCGACCGCGAACCACGCCACCCGCTCCGCCTCGTGCGGGTCGGGGTCGCCGACCCGCACGGTGGCGACGCCCGTCGTCACGTGGAACACGTGGTCGCCGCTGCCGCCGATCGGACGATAGGTCAGCACCGGCCACACGTCGCGCACTCGCCAGCCGGTCTCCTCCTCGGTCTCGCGGGCGGCCGCGGCGGCCGGGCTCTCCCCCGGTTCGACCCGTCCCGCCGGGATCTCCCAGCCCCACCGGCCCGTGATGAACCGGTGCCGCCACAGCAGCAGCACGCCGGCGTCCGGGCCGGCGTCCGAGCGCACCAGGCATCCGCTCGCCGCGGCGGTCGCCCGGACGACATGGTGCTCGTAGCGGGTCCCGCCCGGCGGCTCGACGTCGACCAGGGACACCCGCACCCAGGGGCTGTCGTACACCGGCCGCTCCCCGTGCACGCGCCAGCGGCTGGACCCGGCCGGCCCGGGGGCGGGCGGCCGGCCCGGCGGTGTCAGCTCGACGTCGCCACCCGGACGACGACCTCCACCTCGACGGGGGACCGCCGCGGCAACGCCGACACCCCGACGGCCGACCGGGCGTGCCGACCTGCCTCGCCGAACACCTGCTCGAGGAGCTGGGACGCGCCGTTCGCCACCTCGGGCTGGCCGCCGAATCCAGGGGCACTGGCCACGTAGACGACGACCTTGACGACCCGCTCGACCCGGTCGAGGTCGACGACGCCCGACACGGCCGCGAGCGCGTTCACGGCGCACTGGCGGGCCAGGGCCGTCGCCTCCGCCGGAGTGACGTCGACGGCCAGGTCGCCCACGAGGCCGGTCAGCGGCAGGGCGCCGTCGACGAAGGGCAGCTGGCCGGACGTGTGGACCAGGTCGCCGCTGCGCACCGCCGGGACGTAGGCCGCCACCGGGGCCGGCGCGGCCGGCAGCGAGATGCCGAGCTGGGCGAGGCGGGCCGTCGGAGGGCCCTGGAGGTCGGGCACCGGCTCGGGCGCGGGCGGCACGGGTGCGACGGGCGCGGGTGTGGCGAGGGCGCTCTCGGTCGTCGGCGGGGCGTCGCCCACCGGGGCTGTGTCGCCCACCGGCGCCTCGCTCGCCCCGGGTGCCTCGCTGGCCGGGTCCTCGCTCACCGGCGCCTCGCCGACCTCGGCCGCGCCGGTCGCCTCGCCCGCCGCCGGCGCGTCGCTCACCCCGGCCGCGTCCTCCGCCGACCCGGCCCCCTCCGTGTCCTCGACGTCCTCGAGGTCCTCGACGTCCTCGACGGGACCGCTCCCGGCGACGTCGGCCGGCGGTCCGCCGTCCGCCACCGGGGCCGCCTCGTCGGCGACCCCGCCGTCGGACGCCGCCGGGTCCGGACGGGCGCCCCCCTCCGCCTGCGGCTCGCTCACGGCCGTCTCGCCGTCCCCCGCCGCGGTCACGGCTTCGGCCGCTTCAGGTAGGCGATGAGCCCCTGCCCGCCGGGTCCCTCGATGACGGACACCAGCTCCCAGCCGTCCTCGCCCCACTGGTCGAGGATCTGCTTCGTCGCGTGGACGACGAGCGGGACCGTGGCGTACTCCCACTGCTGCATGGCGGGCAGCCTACGCGCGCGCCCGAGCAGGCCCGTCGTTACCGTGACCGGGTGCTGGACGCCCTCGACCCCGGTGTGCGCCTGCACGTCGTCACGGGCAAGGGCGGCACCGGCAAGACCACGGTGGCCGCGGCCCTCTCCCTCGCCCTGGCCCGCCGGGGGCAACGGGTGCTGCTCGCCGAGGTGGAGGGCCGCCAGGGGCTGGCACAGGTCTTCGGCCAGGACCCCCTGCCCTACCTGCCGGTGCTGCTCGCCCGCTCCGGCGAGGGCCAGGTCCACGGGCTCGCCGTCGACGCCAAGGCCGCCCTGCTGGAGTACCTCGAGGTCTTCTACCGGCTGGGCCGGGCCGGGCGGGCGCTGGAACGCCTCGGGGCCGTCGATTTCGTCACCACGATCGCGCCCGGGCTGCGCGACGTCCTCCTCACCGGCAAGGTCTACGACGCGCTGCGCCGGCGCGCGGACGGCCGCCGGGGCGAAGGCGAACCGGCGTGGGACGCCGTCGTCCTGGACGCGCCGCCGACCGGGCGCATCGGGCGCTTCCTCAACGTCAACGAGGACCTCGCCGGGCTGGCGCGGATGGGCCCGGTGCACTCCCAGGCCCAGTCCATCATGGGCGTGCTGACCAGCCCGGCGACGGCGGTGCACGTCGTGACGCTGCTCGAGGACATGCCGGTCCAGGAGACCTGCGACGCGGTCGCCGAGCTGCGAGGCCTCGGGATGCCGCTGGGCGCCGTGGTCGTCAACCAGGTGCGGCCCCCGCTGCTGGCCCCCGGGGAGCTGCGGGCGGCGCTGGCGGGCGAGCTGGACCCGGCGGCGATCGGCCCCGAGCTCGCCGCGGCGCTGCGGGCGGCCGGGCTCGCCGTCCCCGAGGACCCGGCACCGCTGGCCGGTGAGCTGCTGGCCCAAGCGGCGGAGCACGCCGCCCGCGTGCAGGCCGAGGACGGCCACCGCAAGCGACTGGCCGAGCTCGGCCTGCCCATGGTCGACCTGCCCCAGCTGCCCGGGGTGGCCGAGGGCATGGACCTGGCCGCGCTCCACGAGCTGGCCGACGTGCTGGGCGGGCGGTCGTGACGGCCGCCGTCGCCGGGACCCGGCGTCCCGGGGGCGAGCCCCGGCCGGGCGCGCTGGACGTCGACGCCCTGCTCGACGACGAGCGGGTGCAGGTCGTCGTGTGCACCGGCTCCGGCGGGGTCGGCAAGACGACGATGGCCGCGGCCCTGGCGCTGCGGGCGGCGGAGCGGGGCCGGCGGACGGTCGTCCTCACCATCGACCCGGCGCGCCGGCTCGCGCAGTCGCTGGGGCTCACCGAGCTCGACAACACCCCGCGCCCGGTCGCCGGGATCGACACCCGGGCGGGGGGGAGCCTCGCCGCGATGATGCTCGACATGAAGCGGACCTTCGACGAGGTCGTCGAGGCCCACTCCTCGCCCGACAAGGCCCGCCAGATCCTCGACAACCCCTTCTACCAGGCCCTCAGCAGCTCCTTCGCGGGCACGCAGGAGTACATGGCGATGGAGAAGCTCGGTCAGCTGCGGACCGAGCCGGACGAGACCGGCGGTCCCCGGTGGGGCCTCATCGTCGTCGACACCCCGCCGAGCCGGTCCGCGCTCGACTTCCTCGACGCTCCCGACCGGCTCGGCTCGTTCCTCGACAGCCGTTTCCTGCGGTTGCTCACGGCCCCGGCCAAGGCCGGCGGGCGGGCCTACCTGCGGGTGCTGTCGGCCGTCGCGGGCGGGCTCAACGGGATCATGAACCGGATCCTCGGACAGTCGCTGCTGAGCGACGTCCAGTCGTTCGTGGCGGCGCTGGACTCGATGTTCGGCGGGTTCCGGCAGCGCGCCGAACAGACCTACGCGATGCTCGCGAGCGACTCCACGGCGTTCGTCGTGGTCGCCGCTCCCGAGGCCGACGCGGTGCGGGAGGCCTCGTTCTTCGTCGACCGGCTGCGGGCCGACTCGATGCCGCTGGCCGGCATCGTCGTCAACCGGGTGACGACGACTCGGGCCGAGCAGGTCAGCGCCGCCGAGGCGGGCCGCGCCGCCGCGGCCTCGTCCGGCGTGGCCCGCGAGGTCCTCCAGATCCACGCCCGGCGCATGCACCGCCGCGAGTCCGAGATCCGGATCATGCAGCGGCTGCGCCGCCTCCACCCGCCCGTGCCGTCCGTCGTGGTCCCGGCCCGCCCGGTCGACGTCACGGACCTCCAGGCGCTGCGGTCGGTGGGCGAGGACCTGGCCGCCCGCAGCCCCATCCCGAACCCGCCCCCCGTCCCTTGACCTCGCGCCCCACCCCCGCCCAACGGGCACTTTCGGCGACGACACGCCGTGCTGCCGTCGCCGAAAGTGCCCGTTGGGCGGGGGTG
>JBHJOJ010000051.1:0-3844 GCA_050329835.1 Kineosporiaceae bacterium
CTCGACGTCGTCCTCGACGACCGGGCGGTGAGCGCCGGGGTGAAGTTCGCCGACGCCGAGCTGCTCGGGATCCCCGTCGTCGTGGTGGTCGGCAAGCGGCTCGCCGACGGTCTGGTCGAGGTCCGGGACCGGGCCACCGGCGCCCGCGCGGAGGTCGCGCCGGTGGACGTCGTCGCTGCCGTCACGGGGCCGGTCCCCGCGATGCCCGCCGGCGGGTGAGGACGCGGGCCCTCGTCCCGGGGCCCGAGCATGATCGCGGCAGGCGGGGCCACGCCCCGCCGGGATCGGGGCCTCAGGTGCCGGGGAGGGGCTGCGCCGGAGCGCCCCACGCCTGCCGGGCCCGCTCGGCCTCCGCGGCGACGACGGCGACCGCGGCGACGAGGTTCCGGGTGCCGGGGTCCGCCGTGGCGTCGTCCGCGTCATCGGACCCGCCGGCCTCCGCCCGGGCGGCGAGGTGATCCGCCGCGGCGACGGCGGCGGCTCGCGCGAGCCCGGTCTCCACGGTCACCGCCAGCGCCAGGGCGCGCTGCGCCACAGAGCCCGCCCCGGGCGCAGCCTCCGGCGGCAGGGCGTACCCGGGCGCGGCCGGCACCGGGGTCTCCCCGGCCGACGCCACGAGCTCGGCCAGGAGGTCGCGGGCGGCCTCGTGCCGGACCGCCGCCGCCAGGAACTCCTCCCGGCGCCGGGAGTCCCAGGCCGCCGCGGTCGTGTACCCGTCGACCACGGCGTGCTCGGCGGCCAGCACCTTCTGCAGCACGCCGGCAGGGGAACCCTCCGGCCAGGTCGCGGGGCGTGCCGGCAGGCCCGCGGCGGCGAGCAGCGCGGCCTCCTGCGCCAGCCTGGCCGCGGCGATCGGGACGTGCAGCGGCGCCGCCGCCGGGGCCGTCGCCGCGGCTCCGGCGGCACTGACGCCGAGGGCGCCCAACCACCGCGCCAGCGAGCGGACCGGGTCGCCGGCCTGCAGGTTCCCGGGCGGCCCGGCCGCGGACCCCGCCGGGAAGGCGACTGCCGGGGCATCGGCCAGGGAGGAGAGATGGGAGCGGTGGATCTCGACCCACGTCGCCAGCCGCCCGCCCGTGTCAGCCGGGAGGACGGCGGGGTCCGCGGTCCCCAGGACCCGCACCGCGGCGCGGGCGCCACCGGCGACCACGGAACGGGCCGCCTCCTGCGGGGACAGCGGCGGCGGTTGCGGGGCCGCCGACGCGGTGTCGAGCCGCACCGGGGACCACGCGCAGCCGGCCGCCGGGGCCACGGCCGCGGCCAGGGCGGCGCCGAGGACGGCGCGCCGGGACCAGCTCCTCCGCGGCTCGGCCCTCACGGCGGTGATGGTGCCACGACCGGCGTCCGCCGCGGGCCGTCGGACACCGGGTGGGACGGGGTGCCGGTGACTCCGCGCCGGGCCGGCCGGCCGGGCGGCGCCGACTACGCTCCCGGTATGCCCTCCGCCGCGTCCGTCCCCGACCGGTTGACGCGCCTGCTGGACCCGGTGGTGGCCGAGACGGGGCTCGCCGTCGAGGGGGTGAGCGTGTCCTCCGCCGGGCGGCGCCGGGTCGTGCGCGTCGTCGTCGACCTGCCCCCGGACCGGGTGGGCTCGGCCGACCTCGACTCGGTGGCCGAGGCCTCGCGCCGGGTGGGGCGGGCGCTGGACGACCTGGACGGCACCGCCGAGGCGCGCGAGCTCCTGGGGGCGGGTGCTTACGCCCTGGAGGTCTCGACCCCCGGGGTGGACCGTCCGCTCACCGAGCGCCGCCACTGGCTGCGGGCCCGGACCCGGACGGTACGGGTCCGGCTGGCCGGTGGCGAGGAGGCGACCGGACGTCTCGGGTCCGTGGACGACGACGGGATCGTCCTGCAGGGAGCCGCGGGCGAGCGCCGGCTGGCCTGGGCCGACGTGGCGCGCGGCCGGGTGGAGGTGGAGTTCCGGCGCGGGTCGGACGACGGCGGCGACGGCGCGGAGCGGGCGTGAGTGTCGTGGACGTCGACATGGCGGCGCTGCGTGCCCTGGAGTCCGAGCGCGAGATCCCGATGGCGGTCCTGCTGGAGGCCATCGAGCAGGCACTCCTGCTGGCCTACCGCCGCGGCGGCGACGGCGCGCCGCACGCGCGGATCGACATCGACCGAGGCACGGGGCGGGTCCGGGTGATGGCGCAGGAGGCCGACGACGAGGGCCGGGTGGTGGGGGAGTACGACGACACCCCGTCCGGCTTCGGCCGGGTGGCCGCGGCCACCGCCCGGCATGTGATCATGCAGCGGATCCGGGATGTCGAGGACGAGCGCGTCCTCGGCGATTTCGCGGCCCGGGAGGGCGACATCGTCGGCGGGGTGGTCCAGCAGGGCCGCGACCCCCGCGTGATCCGGGTCCGGGTGGGGGACGTCGAGGGCGTGGTCCCGCCGGCGGAGCAGGTCCCGGGCGAGCGCCTGGCGCACGGCGACCGGGTGCGCTGCTACGTCGTCTCCGTCGCTCGCCACCCGCGCGGTCCACGGATCACCCTGTCGCGCAGCCACCCCATGCTCGTGCGGCGGCTGTTCGCGCTCGAGGTGCCCGAGGTGGCCGAGGGCGCCGTCGAGATCATGGCCCTGGCCCGGGAGGCCGGGCACCGTTCGAAGATGGCGGTCCGCGCCACCGTGCCCGGGGTGAACGCCAAGGGGGCCTGCATCGGCCCGATGGGTCAGCGGGTGCGGGCGGTGATGTCCGAGCTGCGCGGAGAGAAGATCGACATCGTCGACTGGAGCGAGGACCCGGCCCGGTTCGTCGCCGAGGCCCTCTCGCCGGCCCGGGTCAGTCGGGTCGAGGTCGTGGACGCCGCGACCCGCTCGGCGCGGGCCGTGGTGCCCGACTTCCAGCTCTCCCTCGCGATCGGCAAGGAGGGGCAGAACGCCCGGCTGGCCGCCCGCCTCACGGGGTGGCGGATCGACATCCGCCCGGACACCGAGCCGGCCGCGGACGCTCCGGGTGCCGCGGTCCGGCGCTCCGGCGACCGGGGCCCCGGCGACCGGGCCGGCGGCGGCCCGGGGGTTGCCGGGCACCCGGCCCCCCGCCGGTCCTCCTGAGGCCTCGGCCGCGCCGGGAACGCCGGGGCCCGGTGAGTGGTTACACTGGCCAGTGGTCACGAAGGGGACGGCTGGCACGCCTCGCCCGCCCCGCACGGTTCCCGTGCGGACGTGCGTGGGGTGTCGTCGTCGGGAGCGGCGGTCCGACCTCCTGCGGGTCGTCGCCGAGCTCGGTCCGGACGGCATCGTGCTCGTCCCGGATCCCCTCCGTGTCCACCCGGGACGGGGTGCATCCGTGCACCGCGACCCGGACTGCCTGGCTGCGGCCGTCTCACGACGTGCCTTCCCCCGGGCACTGCGTGTCGCGCCACCCGTCGACGTCTCGGCCCTGCGGACCGAGATCGACGGCGGGGGGTCGTGTCGCGCGCCCGACCCGGCCGAGGAGGCCGGGGGACGTTCCGAACGGGAGCAGGTCGACGAGTGATGAGCACCCCATGAGTGCGCAGCGATGACAGCCCTGCCGTAACACGGGTCCGTGCTCACGCCCGGACCCAGAAGGAGAGAAGTGGCCAAGGTCCGGGTCTACGAGCTCGCCAAGGAGCTCGGAATCGACAGCAAGTCCCTGCTCGGGACGCTGGGGGAGATGGGCGAGTTCGTCCGCTCCGCGTCGTCCACGATCGAGGCGCCGGTGGTGCGGCGTCTCCGCGAACGCATGTCCGCTCCGGCCACGTCCGGGGCCTCCGCGGCCCCGGCTCGCCCGGCACCGCCCGCGAGCGGTGCCTCCGGAAACGGGATCGCTGCGGCCGCCGGTCCCGCCCGGCGCCCGGCACCCGCCGCGCCACCCGCGGCCCCG
>JBHJOJ010000052.1:0-5674 GCA_050329835.1 Kineosporiaceae bacterium
GACGTTGACCACGGTCCGGGCGTCGCCCAGCGCGGCGTCCAGGCGCGCGCGCAGCCGGGGGTCCTCCCGTCTCGTCGTGGCGTACCCGGAGCCGATGTCGTCGTACCTCATGACGGGACGGTGCCTCACGTCCCGTCGCACCACGCCGACGCGCCGACGTCGGTGGCTCGACGGACCGCCCGAGGTCCGCGTCCCCTACGTCGACGTCACGGTGACCCCGCCGGCTCGGCACCCGAACGCGCCGGCGGGCTGACCCCCGGCCGCGGCACCGCCGGTGGGGCCAGGAGCACGACGACCGCCGCGGCCGCCGGGACCGCCACCAGCACGGCGATCATCAGCCACGTGAGCGCGTCCGGCGAGACCACCGACTGGCCCCGCTGCGCCTGCACCAGCGCCGTCGCCATGAGGCCGAGGTAGGCGACGGCGGCCAGCCACACAGCGCGGCGCTGACCGCGGCGGTCCGGGCCGCCGCGGCGGGCGACGAGCCACATGACCACGAGCGCGAGGATCGGGAGCACCTGCAGCGCGTGGAGCCCGATGAAGTGGACCACGCGCATGTCGCCGAACTCGGTCGACCATCCCATGAGGGGCAGGCCGGAACCGCCGTCCGCCCCCCCGACCGCGTGACCGCCGAGGACCCCGCCGCCGGCCTCGACCTGCCCCGGCCGGGGACCGGTCATCGCGAAGGCGGACACCGCCCCCAGGAGCATGGTGGGAACGGCGATCTTGACAGCCAGGGCGAGGGCCGAGTCGCCCAGGTTCCGCCGGGCCAGGATCAGGCCGGCGATCAACGTGACCACCGAGAAGATCCCGACGCCCGCCGCCATCCCCCGGAAGACCAGGCCGTCGAACGTCGTCGTGTAGTTGAAGTGGGACGCCACCCCCCGGAACGCCTGCAGGGTGATGAGCGCGATCTCGAGGATCATCGACCAGCCGAGGACCTCGAGGCAGACCCGCAGCAGCCGGCCGCGCGGCGCGACCCTCGAGAAGATCCACAGCAGCGCCGGCGCGAAGGCGAGGAACGACAGCGCGAACTTCAGCGGCTTGTTCCAGATCGGCGCCCCCGTGACGACGGTGTCGTCCACCACCGACCCGGTGAGCGCGATCGCCAGCACGACGACGTTGACGCCCAGCAGCAGGGTGATCGCAGGGCTGACCCGCCAGGCGGCCCGGGCGAGGCCGGCCGCGGTCACGACGGGCTCCCGACGCCGTCGAGGGCGGGCTCCGCGGCGGCGCCGTGGAGCCGGCGGTGCCGGAAGGCCAGGAACAGCGGGAAGGTGAAGGCCACGGCCACCGGGAAGGTGGCGAGGACCGTGAACCAGGTGACCCGCATCCGCAGCCGACGGCCTTCGACGATCATGAAGACGACGGCGGCGACCGCGACGACGACGAGGTCGACGGCCGCCGAGGACGCGGCGTTGTTGGCGAACCACGCCTCGAGGTACCCGCCCGCCCCCTCGTCCGGGGAGAAGCGCAGGTTGAAGAACCAGGTGCCGACCAGGCCGATGATCGAGAGCGCGAGGTACAGGGCGAACACGAGGGGTCTCCTCTCAGGTGAACAACGTTCACCACGTACCGTAGAGAACATCGTTCACGTCGACAAGGGGGCCTGCATCATGACCACCACTCCGGCACGCCCCCCGGCACGCGGGCCCCGCATCACCGCCGACCGCCTCATCGGGGCCGCCCGTTCCCTGCTCGTCGCGGGCGGCACCGACGCCGTCGTGGTCCGCGAGGTGGCCCGGTCGCTCGAGGTGGCGCCGTCGGCGCTGTACAAGCACGTCGACGGCCGGGACGGCCTGCTGACCCTGCTCATCGCCCAGCTGTTCGACGAGCTCGCCGGCACGGTCACCGCGGCGGTGGTCGCCGAGCCGCCGGACGCCCACCGCGCCCGCCTGGCGGCGGCGACCGAGGGCCTGCGCTCCTGGGCCCGCCGCCACCCGTCGGAGTTCGACCTGCTGTTCGGGATCCCGGTCCTCGGCTATCGCGCCCCCCAGGACGGTCCCACCACGGCGGCGGCGCAGCGCTTCGGGACCGCCTTCCTCCGGGTCTTCCTCGCCGCCCGGGACGCCGGGCGGCTGCGGGTCCGCGACGACACCGGACTCCCGGACGGGATCGCGGCGCAGCTGCGCGCGCGGGCCGACGGTGGACCCTTCGCCGACCTCGCTCCCGGGGAGCTCTACCCGGTCGTCGTCGGCTACCAGCGGATGCTCGGACTCGTCATGATCGAGGTCGCCGGCCAGCTGAGCTGGGCCCTGGACGACCCGGCCCGGCTCACCGACGAGCAGCTGGAGCGCCTCGCCGACGAGCTGCTGACGCCGGGTCCGTGAGCGCCCCACCCCGGCCCAAGGTCCCGAGGAGCCGCCGCCGCGGACCGCATGATGCGCGGGTGACACCCATCGCCGGATCCGCGACCGGGGCGGCTTCGACCACACCCGCACCGACCGAGTCCGCAGCGACCGGCCCGACGGCGACCGAGCCCACCCTGACCCAGCTGCTCGGCGGGCGCTCGGGGGCCCTCGACGCCAGCCTCCCCGCCGCCGGCTTCGCGGCCGGCTGGCTCGCCGGCGGGCGGGACCTCACGTGGGCGATCGCAGCCGCGATCGGGGTGGCCGTGCTGGTCTCCGGGTGGCGGCTGGTCCGGCGGCGGCAGCCCCGGGCGGCCCTGCTCGGCCTCACGGGGGTGCTGATCGGCGCGCTGGTCGCCGCGCGGACCGGCCGCGCCGAGGACTTCTTCCTCGTCCAGCTGCTGGCCAACGTGGCCTCGGGGCTGACGTGGATCGTGTCGATCTGGTTCCGACGGCCGTTCCTGGGCCTCGTGGTCGCCGCGGTGCTGCGCCAGGGCAGGGCGTGGCGGCGCGACCCGGTGCTGCTGGCCGGCTACCAGCGCGCGAGCTGGTGGTGGGTCGCGTCGTACGCCCTGCGCACCGTCGTCTTCGGCTCGCTGTGGCTGTCCGGTTCGGTCGTGGCTCTCGGGATCGCCCGGGTCGCGCTGTCATGGCCGCTGGTGGCGACCGTCATCGCGCTGTCGTGGGCGACGCTGCGCCGCCACCTCGCCGCCCACGACCATCCCGGGCTGCGTCACCCGCGCGGCGTCGCCTCCTGAGCCGCCGGGTCCCCGTCCGTGCCGCCCTCGTGGTGATGCACCCGGGCGTCGGGGCCCGGGAAGAAGAGGGACGTGTGCCCGTCGTCGGACCACCGGACCAGATAGGGGGGCTCGCCGCCGGCTCCGTGGACCTCGACGATCTCGCCGTCGCGAACCGCCTCGTCCACGTGCGCCGACTGCACCACGACCCGGTCTCCGATCTGCGCCTTCGTCATGAGGACCTCCGCAGGCTCCGTCGTTCGCCTCCCGTCCACCCTCGCCGACCACGGCGCGACCACCAGGGACGGACGTCCCGCCCGGTACGGCTCGCCGCCCACTCGTCCCAGAAGGACAGCTCGACGACGTCGCTGGTCCTGGTCGTGGTCGACGACGATCGGGGACTCGCTCCACGTGCGCGCCCCGTCGGTACTGCGCCCGTCTCGTTCTGCGCCGCCCCCACGTGAGTTGGTCCATCGGGTGTCGTGTCGACATGCTGCGGGTCGTGAGCATCCACATCCGGCCCATGACTCTCGACGACGTGGACGCGGTGACCGGCGTCGTGGAGGCGGCGGACGCGGCGGCGGAGCGGGCGAAGGGCCGGGTGCCCGCGCAGCCGTCCGACGAGCGCCAGGCCTTCGTCCGGGAGGCGACGGCCCGGTTCGTCCGGCGCGACCCGGGAGGCTCCTGGGTGGCCGACGACTCCGGCACCGTGGTCGGCATGGCCGAGGCCGTCCGGCGCGACGGCTTCTGGGGGCTGTCGATGCTGTTCGTCCACCCCGACGCGCAGAGCCGGGGCATCGGCCGCCGGCTGCTCGACGCCGCCCTCACCCACGCCGAGGGCGCCGGGGTCCGGATGATCCTGACCTCGCTGGACCCGCGGGCGCTTCGCCGGTACTCCCGCGCCGGGCTGGCCGTCCACCCCGTGGTCGAGGCCGAGGGTGCCGTCGACCGCGGCGCGCTCCCGGCGGAGCCGCCGGGCCGGACCGCGGACGCCTCGGACCTGGACCTCGTGGCCGAGGTCGACGGCGGTCTGCGGGGATCCCGCGTCGAGGACGTCGAGTTCCTGCTGGCCAGCGGGGCGCGGATGTGGGTCGCCGACCGGGGCCCGGCCCGCGGCTACGTCGTCACGCGGGACGGCCCGCTGCTCATGCTGGGGGCGACCGACGAGGTCACGGCGAGCGGCCTGCTGTGGCGGTACCTGGCCGAGACCCCGGGCAAGGCCTCGGTGTGGCACCTCACCGCCCAGCAGGACTGGGCGGTGCGGGTGGCGCTGGACGCCCGGCTGTCCGTGGTCCCCGCCGGCCCGCTGTTCGTCTCGGGGCTGGACCGCCCGCCGGGGCCGTGGATCCCGTCGGGCTGGTACTTCTGACCCGCCGGCTCAACTCCGTACCCGCGCCGCCGCGGCCGGGCCGACGCTCTGCCGCGGCGCCCACGACGCGAGCACCGACAGGTAGTTGGCCCGCTCCCAGCCGACCGGGTCGGCGACCGACTCCCGCCGGTAGCTGCCCCGCAGCTCGTCGACCGAGGTCCAGCCGTACTCGGCCATCAGCTCGACCAGCCGGGACTCCACCCGGCGGACGTGCTGCGGGCCGTGCTGCAGCAGCGCCGACGCCATCATGGCGACGTCGGCCCCCGCCAGCAGGGCCTTGGCGGCGTCCACCCCGGAATGCACGCCGGTCGTCACGGCCAGCGAGACGTCCAGGCGCCCGCTGAGCAGCGCCACCCAGCGCAGCGGCAGCCGCAGCTCGTCCGGGGTCGACAGCAGCAGGCGCGGCACCACCTGGCGCGTCTCGAGGTCGAGGTCCGGTTGGTAGAACCGGTTGAACAGCACCAGCCCGTCCGCACCCGCCTCGACCAGCTGCGCCGCCATGTGCGCCACGGAGGAGTAGAACGGCGACAGCTTGACGGCGACCGGCACCGCCACCGCCGACCGGACCTCGGCGACCAGGTCGAGCTGACGGCCCTCGAGGTCGCTCCCGGCGACCGCGGGGTCCGTCGCCATCGCGTACATGTTGAGCTCGATCGCGTCCGCCCCGGCGCCGGCGAGGCGCCGGGCGTGGTCGACCCACCCGCCGGGCGTGATCCCGTTGAGGCTGGCGACCACGGGGACGTCCAGCGCGGCCCGGGCGGACTCGACGAGCCGCAGGTACTCCCGGTCCCCGACATCGACGTCCTGCACCGCGGGGAAGTACGACTCGGCCTCGGCGTGGAAGGCCGAGGTCTCCTCGAACAGCGCGTCGAGCTGCAGCGCGTCGTGCACGAGCTGCTCCTCGAACAGCGACGGCAGCACGACGGCGCCGACGCCGGCGTCCGCCAGCCGCCGCAGCGAGTCCAGGTCGCCGGTGAGCGGCGAGGACGAGGCCACCAGCGGGCTGCGCAGTGGCAGCCCCAGGTATCGGGTACTGAGGTCGGTCACGACTCCTCCTCCGGCGCCGGCGCCGGCGCACCGCCCGGGACCGGCAGCCGCGGTGCCACGCGTTCCAGCCCCGCCAGCTCCTCGTAGTAGCGCCACCGCTCGCGGGCGTCCTCCTCGGCCGCGGACATCAGCCGGGCGAACTCGTCCGGAGCGGTGCGGGCGAGCATGGCGAA